>NZ_JBILJG010000022.1:0-50772 GCF_044377315.1 Flavobacterium sp. | reverse complement strand
TAATGTCAGTAATTTCAACTGTGTTAATTGTGTTGTTGTTTTTTGCACTAATATTTACAACATCTGAAGCTGGGTTTGGTCCAACTGCATAATTAGAAGCGAAAAATGAATCGGTACCAAGAGCTGTTTGTTCAATTTTAAGATCGTCAAAGAACATTAATTCTTGATCCGTACAATTATGGTGTCTCATTACTATTCTAACATTTTGACCATTGTATGAAGATATATCAACAGTTTCTTGAACTGCTATACGACGATAATCTTCGTTTAATGTTAAATTAAAAACTGGAGTTAATGCTGAAATTGCAGCTGCAGTTGTTGCGCTTGCTGGAGCAAGGTAAATTGAAATTTGTTCAGCATAGTAAGTTGCAGTTGCTGGACATGAAGACCCTACTTTAAACGAAAGCGATAAAGTATCAAATGTTAGTGGAAGCTGTATTTGAGGAGTTTGCAAGAAATTATTTGGCGTTAAAGCACCTGCAGGCGTAGCTGTTGCTGGATTCCAAGAGCGAGAACCTGCAAAATTACCTGTCAAACCCCATGAAGCGGTTGTAACGTCTCCTGTAAACAAACCCCAGTTGCTAGTATCCCCGTCTGCATCAATAATTGTTAGTCCGGTTCCAACGGTAAAATCATTAGAATAAATAACTTGTGCATTAGATGTAAAACCTAAAGCAACCATAGAAAGAAGTAATAGTTTTTTCATATTTTTTTTTTAAAATTTATAAATAATGTCAAAAATACTACTATTTTTTAAAGTATAGCTTTTTTTTACAAAAAAAACCTGTTTACAAAAGCAAACAGGTTTAACTATATTAAAAAATAAATAGTTTATTTTTTTACAATTTTAGAAGTTCCAACTCCATTTTCAGAAGAAGCTTTCAAGAAATAAACTCCTGAATTTAAGTCAGCTACATTGATTTGAGAAGTTGCAGCATTTACTGTTACATTTTTAACAACTCTACCGTTAATGTCAGTAATTTCAACTGTGTTAATTGTGTTGTTGTTTTTTGCACTAATATTTACAACATCTGAAGCTGGGTTTGGTCCAACTGCATAATTAGAAGCGAAAAATGAATCGGTACCAAGAACAGTTCCAGTTACAGAAAAATCATCAACAGCAAATCCAAATTGGTCTGCGGATTGACATCTAATTGCAATATAAACTGGTAAATTATTGTACGTAGCTGCTAAATTATAGGTACGCTCAACCCAGTTTATACTTGTGGTTGTTGTAAAAGCTCCCGGAGATATTTTAGTAAAACTTGCAATATTAGTATCAGTTGTAGATATCCAAACACTAAATCTTTCAGCCATGTATGTTGTATTACATGCTTTTGCCCAAAATTTCAAAACATTTGAAGTTCCTAGAGTAATTTGAGGCGAAATCATCCAATCGTTGTTCAATGGTGGAGCAGGTACGTCTGGCGCTACACTCGCAAAAGTATAAAAGGCTACCATATGTTTTTCTCCAGTTCTCGCTGTCCAATCTTGTGAAGTATTTACAGTTGTAATTGGTGGCGCAGTAGTAGTAGCATTAAAAACCATAAAAGATCTTTTCTCAGTGCTGTTAGCAAAAACAGTATTAGCAACACTACCAGTATTTTGTTGGTCAACGTCTGTCATTGTCCAATCGCCTATATCTGTTATTGCAAAATCATCATAAAACTCGAAAGAGTCTTCAAATAAAATAGTTTGAGCACTTGCACTAATTCCTGCAAATGCGATAATTGAAAGTAATAGTTTTTTCATAATTTTTTTTTTATAGTTTCTAAATACAAATGTAGAATTTTTTTTAAAACAAATTATATTTTAACAATTAAAAATTTAATCATTATTATGGCATAAAAAAAACCTGCTTACTATTGTAAACAGGATTAAAATATTTTAATAGATTATGTAATTTATTTTTTTACCATTTTTGTAGTTCCTACTCCATTTTCAGAAGAAGCTTTCAAGAAATAAACACCTGAATTTAAATCTGCTACATTAATTTGAGAAGTTGTTGCATTTACAGTTTCATTTTTAACAATTCTACCGTTAATATCAGTAATTTCTACTGTGTTAATAGTATTACTATTTTTAGCGCTAATATTTACAACATCTGTAGCTGGGTTTGGTCCAACTATAAAATTAGATTGAAAAAAATCATCAACCGACAAAACAGTATCTACTGAGAAAGTATCAATACCAATTTGATCAGAATTTGCCCCACTTGGACCACCACTAGTTACAAAATATCTAAAAGCAAATTTACATTCAGTAATTCCACTCAAACCTGTTATTGTATAACTGTATTTTGTCCATACGCTAGGATAACCAACAACAGATTGATCTGGATTAACGTCTATTAACAAATCAATATAATCACCAACATCATTTGCTCCTAGACTTGGGTCAGTGCTAAAATCTCCGTTTGTACTCATTCTTAATTGTAATCTATCTGCTTTAATTGGTGCAGTTCTTCCTGTTATAGTGTAAAAAGAAACAACATTACCATTTTGAACATTAACTGAAGGCGAGATTAACCAATTACTAATAGTTCCTGATCCGGCTGATGAAGATGTTCCTGTACTTTGAAAATTTACAGTAGCAAAAGAAAATGTTCCTCCAGCCTGTCCACCATCACTAAAATAATTTACTGGCACACTTGTTGGAATATTCCATTTGTTGGCAGTTGCGTAAGTTGGAGCGCTTTGATTTATAACAGTCCATCCAGCACCCATCATAGTTGATGTGGTTCCATCAAAACCATAGTTGTAAATATTTTGCGCATTTAAATTACTTATAAGCATTAGTAACATCAAAGATGGTAATAGTTTTTTCATAAACGAATATTTTATATTTTTAGTTTTCAAACTTACAAAAAAACTGTGAACCAAAATTAATTTTGGTTCACAGTTTAATTTTATTGTGTTTTTTTTAATTTTTTACGAACCTTTGTGTTTCAATTTCTCCATTTAAAAATTCAATAGAAACGATAAAAATCCCTTTTGACAAATCTTGAATATTTATTTCAGTTTTCTAAATGCAACAAAAAAACAAAAAAAAATTATTTTTTTTAAATTAAAACTGATTTCATACATTTGCACCTGAAAAAAGAGGAAAAATTTGAACTGATTGCAACCTCGTAAAAAAATGCTAAAGCAGAAACTCTCCTTTAGTATTTTTCTTGCGATTTTTTTCTCCTAAAAATTAATTTTAATAAAATTATATTATGGCTTATTTATTTACGTCGGAGTCAGTAAGTGAAGGACATCCAGACAAAGTAGCTGATCAAATTAGTGATGCATTAATTGATAATTTTTTGGCTTTTGATGCCGATTCAAAAGTAGCTTGTGAAACATTGGTTACTACAGGTCAAGTAATTTTGGCTGGAGAAGTTAAATCTAACACGTATCTTGATGTTCAACAAATTGCAAGAGATGTTATCAGAAAAATTGGTTATACTAAAAGCGAATACATGTTTGAAGCGAACTCATGTGGTGTTCTTTCTGCCATTCACGAACAATCTGCCGACATCAATCAAGGTGTTGATAGAGCAAGTAAAGAAGAGCAAGGTGCTGGAGACCAAGGAATGATGTTTGGCTATGCAACAAACGAAACTGATAACTACATGCCATTAGCATTGGATTTATCGCACGCTTTGTTAATTGAATTAGCCAATTTAAGAAGAGAAAATAACGAAATAAAATACCTTCGTCCAGATGCTAAATCGCAAGTAACTTTAGAATATTCTGACGATAACAAACCTGTTAGAATTGATGCTATTGTAATTTCAACTCAACATGATGATTTTGCTGCAGAAGCTGAAATGTTGGCTAAAATTAAAAGTGATTTAATTACAATTTTGATTCCAAGAATCAAAGCTAAATATCCTCAATATGCTCACTTTTTTAACGACCAAATCACGTATCATATTAACCCAACTGGGAAATTTGTAATTGGTGGACCTCACGGAGATACTGGATTAACTGGAAGAAAAATTATTGTTGACACTTACGGCGGAAAAGGAGCTCACGGTGGTGGCGCATTTTCTGGAAAAGACCCAAGTAAAGTTGACAGAAGTGCTGCTTATGCGACACGTCATATTGCTAAAAACTTGGTTGCTGCTGGATTATGTGATGAAGTTTTAGTTCAGGTTTCTTATGCGATTGGTGTTGCTAAACCAACTTCTATTAATGTTAACACTTACGGAACTTCAAAAGTGAGTATGACTGACGGAGAAATTAGTAAAGTTGTCGAGTCAATTTTTGATATGAGGCCTTACTTTATTGAGCAACGTTTAAAATTGAGAAACCCAATTTATAGTGAAACAGCTGCATACGGACACATGGGAAGAACTCCAGAAACCGTTACCAAAACTTTTTCTGCTCCAGGCGGAAATGAAAAAACAGTTACGGTTGAACTATTTACATGGGAAAAATTAGATTTTGTAGATAAAGTTAAAGCTGCTTTTAGTTTGTAACAAAACTTTATAATAAATGAATAGCCTGTTAATCTATAAATTAATAGGCTATTTTTTTATCTAAACTCCAACCAAACATCAACTCCCATTTCATTTTATAAAGAGTAATTTTATATTCTTCACCGTATTCTGAATTTTTATTTAACTCTAATACTTTTTCTCTATTTTTATAATAAAGCTGTATGGTAATGTAACCCACTGGTTATTATTAAATTAATTGGTTTTTAACAGTATTTATCGATCTATTACAGGTAAATTTATTACTATATTGAACCATAGTTAATGCTATGATTTTTGCTACTATTCTTGCATTAAAGTTTTAGCATAGTTGTAAAAATAATATTTCAATTCTTTTTCTTGATTTTCAAAAGATAGTAAGATTTTGGCCAATAATCTTTTTGATTAGCTCTTTTTGGAGATTCCAATTTGATATTTACCGTTTGAAATAAATCCAACTGAATTAATTCAGCTAAACAACCCCTATCTCCTTCAAGCACAAAATCCTTTAGACGTAGCAGTTTCGAACTCTTCATAGCAAATTTGAACGCCTCTTATGGCATACTATCTAATCTGTTTATTTTGCTTTAAATAATTATAACCAACGGGTTAAAAATAGTATTGTTTATCAAATATAACTTGATTGTAAAAAACACTAAACGTTATCTTAAAATTAACCAACGTTTTTTTTAACAAATTTTTTGTACATTAGCTCTCATGAAAAACTTATTTTTCTTATTGATATTGTGTTGGAACACACTTTTTTTTGGACAAAATCAAAAAATAATTGCCACTAAAATTAATTCAATAGAATTTGTAACTCAAAATTTTATTGGTACTGATAGCTATGGTAATTATTTTTATGAAAATGAAAATGTACTTTATAAGAAAACGCCAACTTTGACTATACAATATCAAAATATTTCGTTAGGAAAAATTAAAAAAGTAGATATTATAAATTCGTTGAAGGTTGTTGTTTTTTATGAAAATTTCAACACAATCGTACTTCTTGACAACCAACTAAATGAAATTCAAAAAGTTGATTTTTCAAATACAGCAATTGCCGATGGAAAATCAGTTTTAGCGAAAGCCATCGGACTTTCTGGGCAAAATAAAATTTGGGTTTATAATGCCAATGACCAACAGATTTGTTTGTATGATTTTAGAATTCAAAAATTAAAAAATATTGGGATTCCAGTAAGTCAAAACTTTACTTATTACCATACCGATTTTAACTCATTTCAATGGATTGACAGTCAAAACAACTGGTATTCATGCAACATTTTTGGAGAAATTTCATTCAAAGAAAAAATAGATTCATTTGATGAAATTCAAATTTTAGACAGTTCTAACTTACTTTACTCTAAAGAAAATTCAATTTTTTTTAAAAACAAAAAGACCAATCAACTTTATAAAATAGAAATTGTTGAGAAATCATTTAAAAAGTTTTATTACAACGAACAAATTTTAACTATTTTTACCAACAAAGGAATTACCAATTATAAAATTACATTACCATAATGCATATAGCTGTAGCAGGAAACATTGGCGCTGGAAAAACAACCTTAACTCGATTTTTAGCAAAACATTTCAAATGGGAGCCCCATTTTGAAGACGTAGTTGACAACCCATATCTTGACGATTTTTACCATCAAATGGAACGTTGGAGTTTTAATCTTCAGATTTATTTCTTAAACAGTCGTTTTCGTCAGGTGTTGCAAATTCGTGAAAGCGGAAAAAAAATCATTCAAGACAGAACGATTTATGAAGATGCCCACATTTTTGCACCCAACTTGCACGCAATGGGATTAATGACCAATCGTGATTTTGAAAACTACAAATCACTTTTTGAGTTGATGGAAAGTTTGGTAGAAGCTCCCGATTTGCTGATTTATCTTCGCAGTTCCATACCTAACTTGGTAAAACAAATACACAATCGTGGTCGTGAGTATGAAAATTCGATTTCTATAGATTATTTAAGCAGATTAAATGAACGTTACGAAGCTTGGATTCAAACATACGACAAAGGAAAATTGTTGATTATTGATGTAGATAATATTGATTTTGTAAATAATCCTGAACATTTAGGAAACATTATTAATAGAATAGATGCCGAATTAAACGGGTTGTTTTAGAAATTAGTAGCGAAAGGCTCGGGCTTTTTCAGTGATGGTAATTGCTGCTGCCTTTCCAAAGCTAGTCTCGTTTTTAAGAACGAGACGAGGTTTTTCCCTTGCATCAGGGCTAGTTAGGTTATCATTTTTGTGAAAATAATGATTCATAACAAATCAATTTAATTTTTATACTTCAGAGCTAATCCATTCGTTTTGTAAAAAAATACTTTTATCGTAACAAATAGTAAGCTTGATTTACTATATAAAAATAAAAAAAGGATGTTTGAAAAATCAAACATCCTTTTTTACTATTAAGTAGTAACTGCTATTATTTCAAAGCATCAACTTTAGCTTTTACTTCAGCTTCTGTACCTTCAATAACTTCAGAAGTTGAAACGCCATTTACTGATTTAGTAACGGTAGCTTTAACTTTCCCGTCATTATTTTCCATCACTACTTTTGTAGAAACTTCTTGTTTAACTTCTTCTTTGAATTTTCCGTTTTCATCGTACAAAGCCATACATTTTTCTTTTTGCTCTGGTGAACAACCATTTTTGTCGCACATTGCTGCACATTCATCTTTGGTCATTGTAGCACATTTGCTCATATCGCATTTGCCCATTTCAGAATCACAAGTCATTTCAGTTTTTTCACCTTCACAACAAGAAGCTTTTGCATCATCTGAATGTCCACTTCCTAAAATTGGAGCGATTACCAAACCAATTAAACAAGTTAATTTAATTAAAATATTCATAGATGGACCAGAAGTATCTTTGAATGGATCTCCAACAGTATCACCAGTTACAGCAGCTTTGTGAGCATCAGAACCTTTAAAAGTCATTTCTCCGTTGATTTCAACACCAGCTTCGAATGATTTTTTAGCATTATCCCAAGCACCACCAGCATTGTTTTGGAATACAGCCCAAAGCACACCTGAAACAGTAACTCCAGCCATATATCCACCTAACATTTCAGCGATTAATTGGTTGTTATCTCCGTAAACTAATTTACCTAATAACACAATTGCAATTGGGAAACCAATAGTCATAACTCCTGGCAACATCATTTCACGTAAAGCAGCTTTTGTAGAAATTTCAACACATTTACCATATTCTGGTTTACCAGTTCCTTCCATAATTCCTGGAATTTCTTTGAACTGACGACGCACTTCATACACCATATCCATTGCAGCTTTTCCAACAGAATTCATTGCCAAAGCAGAGAAAACTACAGGAATCATACCTCCAACAAATAACATTGCTAATACCGGAGCTTTGAAGATATTGATACCATCAATTCCTGTAAAAGTTACATAAGCAGCAAATAAAGCTAACGATGTTAAAGCAGCAGAAGCGATTGCGAAACCTTTTCCAGTTGCAGCAGTTGTGTTACCAACTGAATCTAAAATATCTGTTCTTGTACGAACTTCTTTTGGTAATTCGCTCATTTCAGCGATACCACCAGCGTTATCAGAAATTGGCCCGAAAGCATCGATTGCTAATTGCATTGCAGTTGTAGCCATCATTGCAGAAGCAGCAAGAGCCACACCGTAGAAACCAGCTAAAGCATAAGTTGACCAGATTGCTCCAGCAAACAATAATACTGTTGGGAAAGTAGAAATCATACCAGTAGCTAAACCAGCGATTACGTTAGTTCCAGCACCAGTTGAAGATTTTTGTACAATTGCCAAAACTGGTTTTGTACCTAAACCTGTATAATATTCTGTTACTGATGAAATAGCACCACCAACAAATAATCCGATTAATGAAGCATAGAAAACTCTCATTGAAGAAATATCTTGTAATCCTTCACCAAAGAATGTCATTTTCATAGTATCTGGCAACATCATGTCAATTAAAAAATAACAAGCTACAGCTGTTAATGCAATAGAAACCCAGTTTCCGATGTTTAATGCTTTTTGAACTTGAGCTTCTTTAGCGTCATCGCTAGAGATTTTTACTAACATTGTACCGATGATTGAGAATAAAATTCCGAAACCAGCGATTGCCATTGGTAATAAAATTGGACCGATTCCACCAAAAGCGTCTTCAATTTTACCACCCATATCTTTAATTACATAGTTACCTAAAACCATTGCAGCAAGAACTGTAGCTACATAAGAACCAAATAAATCGGCACCCATACCAGCAACGTCACCAACGTTATCTCCAACGTTATCTGCAATTGTAGCAGGGTTTCTTGGATCATCTTCTGGAATACCCGCTTCAACTTTACCTACTAAGTCAGCACCAACGTCAGCAGCTTTAGTATAAATACCACCACCAACACGAGCAAACAATGCGATAGATTCAGCTCCAAGAGAGAAACCAGCAAGCGTTTCAAGAACTACTGTCATGTCTTCGGTATTTGTCCAAACACCACCAGGCATGAAATATCTAAACAATATAATAAAGAATCCTGTTAAACCTAAAACTGCTAAACCGGCAACTCCAAGTCCCATTACAGTACCACCACCAAAAGAAACTTTTAATGCTTGTGGCAAACTAGTACGAGCAGCTTGCGTTGTTCTTACGTTAGTTTTAGTTGCTATTTTCATACCCATGTTTCCAGCTAAAGCCGAAAAGAAAGCTCCGAAAATAAACGCGATAACAATTAATAAGTGCGTTTTAACTCCAGGCAAGAAAGTAATACCTGCTAAAACCACACTCGCAATAAGAACGAATACAGCTAATAAACGGTATTCTGCTTTAAGGAAAGCTAATGCACCTTCGTAGATGTAATCTGAAATTTCTTTCATCTTTCCATCACCAGCATCTTGTTTTAATACCCAAGATCTTTTGATTGCCATAAAAGCTAATCCTATTAATGCCATTACTATTGGCACATAAATCATCATTGATTCCATAAATATAATTTTTGTTATAAATTTTATCGGGTGCAAAAATAACAAAATTTTAAGAACTATTGCAACTTACCCGATTTAATAAAAAACAATTGTGCTAAATTTATATAGTTTACTTAAAGCTAGAAGTTGGAAGTTAGAAGTTGGAAGTTAGAAAACGCTCTTATCTACTTGCTTTTTTTAACTTTCTTCACTATGTTTTCCAAATTTTAATTTTTAAATTTTATTCCTTTTTTTGAGATAATAATGCCAAATAGTAAATGAAGCAAATCTTCTATATGGTTTCCAATTGTTTGAAAGTTTTTCCATTTCTTCTTGGGTTTGGCAGTTGTATAATTCTTTTAAGGTGTTTTTGATGGCAATATCGCCAAGTGGAACAATATCTGGTGATTGCAAACAAAACATTAGGTAAACTTCTATTGACCAATTGCCTAATCCTTTTATAGTAATTAGCTCAGAGCGGATTTGTTGTTCGGATTTGGATGAAAAAGTTTCAAATTGAATTTCTTTAGCTATTACTTTGGTCGCTAAATCTTTTAGGTAAACAGTTTTTTGACGTGAAACGCCGCAATTTCTTAATTCTTCGTCTTTGCAATTGTAAAGTATTGTTGGCGTGATTTCACCAAAATAATCTTTTATTTTTTTTGTAACAGGCAAAAGCTGATGCAATAGAAACTTGTTGTTCTAAAATAATATGACACATGGAAGCGAATCCTTCTTCGCGTTTTTGGATGATTGAATGTCCAAAATTATCGAAGACAAACTGAATAGTCGCATCTTTTTGTGATAGAAAATCGATTGCTTGTTGCATAGCAAAGTCGTGTTATAGCCCTGATGGCAATGAAAAGCCCGGAGCTAGAAAAAGTAGTTTTTCTTGGCTTAAAAAAGCGACCAACGGAAGCTCTTTTTAAGGTTTAGAAAAACACTTTTTGTAGTGAGGACTTGTAATGTACAGCAGGAAACAGCTTCTAGAAATAAAACCCGAAAGAACCTTTTACTGTGAAATTATTAGCTTCGGGAACGTCTTTGTAATTGCCTCGCCATGAACAATCGATTCGGAAAACTTTGAAAATATTTCCTATTCCAGCGCTGTATTCCCAGTAGGGTGTTGTTGGTGCTAGGTAAACTTGCCCCGTAGCATTGATATCTCTATTTGCTTGTGATATGTTTCCGTATGCGCCTCGAACGCCAACAATTTCTCTCCAATTAAGTTTTTTCATAAATGGAATTCTAGAAAATAATCTTCCTTGAAAATTGTGTTCCCATTGTAAGGTCGTGTATTCGTCGGAAATGAACTCGTAAAAATTTAGATTGGCAAAGGTGTTTTCGATTTGAAAATACGATTGGTTACCTGGAATAATACTCATTAATCCGAGTGGAATTGTACCAAATGTTTTTCCTGCTTCTAGCGTAATATTTGTTCTTCCCAATGGTCCAATAATTATTGGTTGCTTTAAAAATAATTGCACTTTAGTATAATCGAAATCGCTATTGAATACCCCTTTTACTCCTTGGCTAAAATTAAGAAAAAGTTGACTATACGGACTGTCAACAGCGAGCCTTTCGACTCCGTATCCTACATTTTTTTTCTTAGGTGTATATTCTACTTGCAGGTTAACTTCTGATTGTTTCACTTGTGATTTTGTTGCCGTTTTGGCGGCATCGGTAAAGTAATTTAGACTAAAAACATTAGAGGCAGACTCGAGCGTTCTGTATGAGAAACCTGTCCCAATAACAAAGTTTTTAGAGGGTTCCATTTCGATAGCTATATTGGTCAAATTGATGTTGGTAAGTTTGCCGTTATTTCCGGATGCAAAAAGACTTGACGAAGCAAAACTTCTTCCTAAAACATCATTTGTAGTAGTTAAACTTGCTCCTATTTGCTCTACATCTCTACGGTTTCCTCCAGAAATAATGACACGTTTTTTCTTGTCTATCATCCATTTACCCGACATTCCGTATTTGACCTTGTTATCGCCAAAACCATAGGCGGTGTAACCTTGCAAACGCCATTTATCATTAGGTCCAAAATAAGTCCTTCCGCCAACTCTTAGTCGAATTTGCTCTACATCGTTGTATCCAAATATTGAAAAAATAGGGCCAAAATCAAAATTTCCTTTCTGAATATAACCACTTCCTAAAATAGAAACTAGATTATACATCTGCTTAAACTTTTTGACGGTTTTGAGCGTGTCAAGCATTTTGTATATACCAATTTCATCTTTGTTTAATTTTTCAAAACGATTTTCTTCCCAAAATTCATCAGATTTAGTAAATACTTCATTGTCTATAAAATTGACTTCTTCTTTATAGAACTTTTCAGGTTTTTCGATATTGAATTTGTGATTATCAAATAAGGTTGTGCGTTTACCATAAATACCTTTTGACTTTTCTTTTTTATTCAAAGCAAAATCAGACATCATATAATCACGTTTAAGCAAGAAAACAGAATCGTTTAGAACATCAAATTCTTGCTCAATATAAATTTCTTTAACCCAGTTAATGTTGGCGCTTTTAGAAACTTCCATATTGATAGTCTTGATAGCAAAAGTGGTGTCATTTACCCAGAAATCTCCTTTAAAAGTCAACTCATTTTTTCTTCTTGGATAAAAAACAATGTTATAACACCACTTTTTATCTATAAACGCACTGTCTCTTAAAATATAATTATAAACATCAATTCCTGTTTTAGATAATGGACTTGTAAAACTTTTATCGAAAAAATTTAGGTGATTATTATAAATATCATATTGAGAATATAAATCACTTATAAATGTGTTCACTCCATCGCCATTGCTCAATCCAGAGTTTTTATTTGCTTTTATGATTTCTTTGGTTTTACCTAATAAATTATCACCATTTACTTCGTATAAAGATTCATTTATGAAAATCGGTAAATACGTTTTACCAGTAACTCTAGAGGTATCAACTTTATTAAAAATAAATTCAACACCTTTAAAAAGTTTATTTTTCATAAAAGCACTATCGATTCTGTTCATGTCAAATTCAATTTTTTCGTATTTATCATACTGATATTGATTGAACATTCTGAGTCCGTTTTTTCTTTTTCGCTCCCAAATTTTGCGCAAAATATCTAAAGCAGGATTGTTCTTTTTAGAAGTTTTTCCAGCAAAAATAACCACTTCTTTTAAGGCCTCACCATCACTTAAAGTCACTTTAAAATTATAATTTACCGCCTTAGGCAATGGTACTTCTTTGTTTTGGTAACCTATAAAGGAAACAATAATTGCAGTAAACGTTTGGTCAGATTCTATATAAAATTTTCCGTTTTCATCTGTAACTACTCCAATTTTAGAATTTTTAAAAATAACATTCGCATACGGAACAGGTTGGTTTGTATTATCTATAACATAACCACTAACTTTGGTTTGAGCAAAAGCAACATTTAAAAATAAACTTAATAATACAAGGCTAAGAAGTATTTTTTTTGTCATAATTATTTATAAAAAAAGGCTTCATCAAATTTTCTCTGATGAAGCCTCAAATATACTAGTTTATATTATTTGTACATTACTTTTTTTACAGCTTTAACAACATCAGTAGCATTTGGCAACCATTCTTTCAATAAAGTTGGTGAATAAGGTGCTGGTGTGTCGGCTGTTGTAATTCTTTGAACAGGAGCATCAAGAAAATCAAATGCTTTATCTTGAACCATATAAGTAATTTCAGAAGCTACACTTGCAAAAGGCCAAGCTTCTTCAAGAACCACCAAACGATTTGTTTTCTTTACAGAATTGATAATCGCATCATAATCTAATGGGCGAACGGTTCTTAAATCTATAATTTCGCAAGAAATACCGTCTTTAGCTAATTCATCAGCAGCTATAAAAGCCTCTTTAATTATTTTTCCAAAAGAAACAATTGTTACATCTGTACCTTCTCTTTTTATATCGGCAACGCCTAATGGGATTATGTATTCTCCATCTGGCACTTCGCCTTTATCACCATACATTTGTTCTGATTCCATGAAAATAACTGGATCATTATCTCGAATTGCTGCTTTTAACAAACCTTTAGCATCATAAACGGTTGACGGAACTACTACTTTTAATCCTGGTGTATTAGCAAACCAGTTTTCGAATGCTTGCGAGTGTGTTGCTCCTAATTGCCCAGCTGAAGCTGTTGGTCCACGAAAAACCATTGGCATTGGAAATTGTCCAGCAGACATTTGACGCATTTTGGCAGCGTTATTAATAATTTGGTCAATTCCAACTAAAGAAAAGTTAAATGTCATATATTCTACAATAGGACGGCAACCATTCATAGCTGAACCAACTGCTATTCCTGCAAAACCTAATTCAGCAATAGGGGTATCAATAACTCTTTTTGGCCCGAACTCATCTAACATTCCTTTTGATGCTTTGTAAGCGCCGTTGTACTCGGCTACTTCTTCACCCATTAAATATACCGATTCGTCGCGACGCATTTCTTCACTCATTGCTTCGGCAATCGCTTCTCTAAATTGTATAGTTCTCATATATAAATTACTTTGTATCTATTTTGGAGAGCAAAAGTAAAAATTAAAAATGATAAATGTATTTTATTCCTCAGATTTTATGTTTTGTTTTTAACGAAAACGTTGTAACCTTTATCAGTTTACCTATTTTATCAATAGTTATTTATAAAGTATTCAAAACCTTCTGAATAAACAAAATCAAATATTTGTCCATTTGAAAGTTGAATATTATAATGCAAAGTATTATTAGGTTATAAGCCTGATGAAGCAAATAGTGCGCAACAAAGCCTGAATGTGAGAATCAGAATACCTACTATTATTTGGATCTATTGACATTTTAAATTGGTTAAAGAACTGATTATTTTGCGGTTTATTATCATCAAAGAAAAAACAAATAAATAATTTAGTGAACTCATATTTTTTTGTTAAAGTGTAAACATAAATACTTTTTAGCAAAAGAGATTAATCATGTATAATCAAAATTAGTTCGAAATCGATATATTAGCAAAATAAATATTATGCGCGCATACAAATAATAGAAATATATTTTATACTTTTACACTCAGAAAAATTAAATTATAAAATATAATGAAAATATTAGTTTGCATCAGTCATGTACCTGATACTACTTCAAAAATTAACTTCATTAATGGCGATTCTGAATTCGATACTAATGGAGTTCAGTATGTTATCAATCCAAATGATGAATTTGGATTAACGAGAGCCATTTGGTTTCAAGAACAACAAGCCGCTAATGTAACTGTTGTTAATGTTGGTGGACCAGATACAGAACCAACTTTAAGAAAAGCATTAGCTATTGGCGCGAACGAAGCCATTCGTGTAAACGCAACTCCAACCGATGGATTCTTCGTTGCAAAACAATTAGCAGAAGTTGTAAAATCTGGCGGTTATGATTTAGTAATCTGCGGAAAAGAATCATTAGATTATAATGGCGGAATGGTTCCAGGTATGTTGGCAGGTTTATTGGGGTATAACTTTGTAAATTCAGCTGTTGAAATGACTGTTGATGGAAGTTCTGCTAAAGTAGGAAGAGAAATTGATGGTGGAAAAGAAATTGTTTTGGCATCGTTACCATTAATTGTAGGTGGACAAAAAGGATTGGTTGAAGAAAAAGACCTACGTATTCCAAATATGAGAGGAATTATGACAGCAAGAACTAAAGTTTTAACTGTACTTGAACCAGTTACCGCAAACACCAACACTAAAGCTGTGAAATTTGAAAAACCCGCTCCAAAATCGGCAGTAAAATTATTTGCATCAGATGATTTAGACGGATTAGTTAGCGCATTACATAACGAAGCAAAAGTAATTTAGTGTTCAGTTTACAGTGTTCATTATCAGAACTAAACTTTTAAACTTTTTTAAACTCTTAAACTAAAAAAAATGTCAATATTACTATATGCAGAATCACAAGATGGTAAATTCAAAAAGGTTGCTTTTGAATTAGCGTCTTATGCAAAAAAAGTTGCCGAATCTCTTGGCACAACTGTAACAGCAGTAACTATAAATGCAGGAAATGTTTCCGAATTATCTAAATATGGTGTAGATAAAGTTTTAAAAGTTTCTAACGACAAGTTAGGTAACTTTAATGCAAAAACTTATGCCGACGCTGTAAAACAAGCTGCGCAAAAAGAAGGCGCAAAAGTAATAGTACTTTCATCAACAACAGATAGTCTATACCTTGCTCCTCTTCTATCTGTTGGATTAGAAGCAGGTTTTGCATCAAATGTTGTTGGATTACCAATATCAACTTCACCATTTCAAGTAAAAAGAACTGCTTTTTCTAACAAAGCATTCAACGTTACAGAAATTTCAACAGATGTAAAAGTGTTATCTATCAGCAAAAACTCTTTTGGTTTAGTTGAAACATCTTCATCATTGTCTGAAGAAGATTTTGCTCCTACATTAAACGATGCCGATTTTTCTATAAAAGTAGAATCGGTAGAAAAAACAACTGGAAAAGTAACCATCGCCGATGCTGATATTGTAGTATCTGGCGGACGTGGATTGAAAGGTCCTGAAAACTGGGGAATGCTAGAAGAATTAGCATCCGTTCTTGGTGCTGCGACTGCTTGTTCTAAACCAGTTTCTGATATTGGATGGCGTCCTCACAGTGAACACGTTGGTCAAACAGGAAAACCAGTGGCAAGTAATTTATACATTGCTGTTGGAATTTCGGGTGCCATTCAACACATTGCTGGAATCAACTCTTCTAAAGTAAAAGTGGTTATCAATACAGATGCTGAAGCGCCATTTTTCAAAGTAGCTGACTACGGAATTGTTGGTGATGCTCTGGAAATTTTACCAAGATTGACAGCAAAACTTAAAGAATTTAAAGCAAACAACTAGAAAGTAAAGTTCTAAAAAAAGTAATTTACAAAATTGGAATAAAAATAAAACGAAACAAAATTCCCATAAGCTATCCGAATTAATTTTTGGGTAGCTTACTTTTTTTATTTTAAGAAGCGAAAGTTTTTTGTTACTTTGCAATCCTTATTCCTGCTATTCGTTGCAATCTTTCTTTTTTAAATAAAAAAAGAAAGGATTTCCTCTACTATCAGGGCTAAACGACAAACTGCATTGAATAGAAATCAGTTTTCAAAAGAAAATATATCAACAAAAACTTTGCGACTTTGCGTCTTTGCGAGAAACAAAATTAATTATGAGTTTAGTAAAACTAACAATAAAAGGAATTTCTTATAGTCAAACACAAAATGGTGCTTATGCCTTAATTTTGAACGAAGTTGACGGCGAACGAAAACTACCAATAGTAATTGGCGCTTTCGAGGCTCAATCTATCGCAATAGCATTAGAAAAAGAAATCAAACCACCACGTCCGCTAACACATGATTTGTTCAAAAGCTTTGCAGACCGTTTTGATATTATGGTAAAACAAGTTATCATTCACAAACTAGTTGACGGCGTTTTCTACTCAAGTATTATTTGCGAAAGAGATAAAATTGAAGAAATTATTGACGCTAGAACATCCGATGCCATTGCATTAGCATTACGTTTCTCTGCACCAATTTTTACCTATAAAAACATTTTAGATAAAGCAGGAATTTATTTAAATGCCAATCCTTCAGAGTTAGAAGGACAAAATATAGAAACTGAAGGTGTTTTATCAACACCAGAAACGTTTGGACTAGATACCGATGAAGGCAAAACGAATGCTGGATATTTAAAATTTAGCCTAACAGAATTACACGATTTATTAGAAGGCGCAGTTCAGGATGAAGATTATGAAAAAGCAGCCAAAATAAGAGACGAGATTTCCAAAAGAGAATCTTAGTTAAATTTATAGTATCCAGTTACTCCTAACCTTTAAACTCTTAAACATTTAAACTCTTAAATCTTTTTCAATGAAACAATACCACGATTTAGTAAAGCACGTTTTAGAAAATGGAACTCAAAAAGGTGATCGCACAGGAACAGGAACCAAAAGTGTTTTTGGCTACCAAATGCGTTTTGACTTAGCTGAAGGCTTTCCAATGGTTACTACTAAGAAACTACATCTAAAATCAATAATTTACGAATTGCTTTGGTTCTTAAAAGGTGATAGTAATATTGGTTATCTAAAAGAAAATGGCGTTAATATTTGGAACGAATGGGCTGATGAAAAAGGCGACTTAGGACCCGTTTACGGTCACCAATGGCGTAATTGGAACAGTGAAGAAATTGATCAAATAACTGAATTAATCGATACTCTAAAAACCAATCCAAACAGCAGAAGAATGTTGGTTTCTGCCTGGAATCCTTCTGTTTTACCAGATACTTCTATATCATTTTCAGAAAATGTTGCCAACGGAAAAGCTGCTTTGCCACCGTGTCATGCCTTCTTCCAATTTTATGTAGCCGACGGAAAATTGTCTTGTCAATTGTATCAAAGAAGTGCCGATATATTTTTGGGAGTTCCTTTCAACATTGCTTCGTATGCTCTATTTACTATGATGATTGCTCAAGTTTGTGGTTTGCAAGCAGGCGAATTCATTCATACTTTTGGCGATGCTCACATATATAATAATCATTTTGAACAACTAGAGTTACAGCTATCGCGCGATCTGAAGCCACTTCCAAAAATGACATTGAATCCAAACGTAAAAAATATTTTTGATTTTACATTTGAAGATTTTACCCTAGAAGGCTATGAACCTCATCCACATATAAAAGGAATAGTTGCAGTTTAGAAAAAATGCTTATATTTGATAAAAATTGTTTTGAATCTATTTCCCAAATTAATGAAAAAACTATTACTACTATTATTATTTTCTAGTAACTATATACATAGTCAAGTACTTACTTTTGAAACATTAGAGAAAGTTTCTGGTAAATATTATACTGATATTCAAGCCTCTTTGCTCATTAACCAATTTGAGTTGCTTTCTATTGATAATGCATCTAAAAAATTGACTTATCAATATATACCTAAAGATAATTCTGACATAGGAAACAAGTTTTGTTATATTTGGAGAAATGACGATGATAAAGCAGAAACTATAACTTATTTCACCACTAACCTAAAAGAATTCATAAATTGGAAAAAAGCATTACTTATCAAAAACTACAAATCTAAACCTTTAGTTAAAGAAGGTAGTGATACCAAAGAATGGTTTTACACCAAAAATATTTTAGTGAAAATTTTGCACAAACAGCTTCCTGCAACAAATGGAAATACAATTGACGCTTATTTAATAACTTTTATCAAAAAAAAATAATTTACTTTTAATAAAATGATTATTTTTTTTACAAAATTAAAACAGAATTTTCTTACTTTAAAAAATCATACCATCTATATTAATCACCTTTTAGGTCGTTTGCAAAATTCCTATCAACTAAGTCATATAATTTCATAAGAAGTATCTTTTGTTAATTCAAAAACACCTTTAAAAGTTCCATTTTTTAGTTGTCAAAACTCGCCTTCTTTTGGATTCCAATTATTAAAATCTCCTACTACTGATGTCACTTTTGCTTCTTACCTACAACAGGAAAAGTTACTTTACAAACTGGTTTTATTTTTTCTTATTAATTGCTTTTTAATTTGCATAACTGTTTCATTTTAAAAATTATACGAAAAAATAAACAAATAGCAACACACAAAAAAATCGCAAGTACGAACTAGAAGAACTACAAAAAATTGCTTTATTGATTTTTAAATAATTGGTGTTAAAAGAGAAAATTGAGCATTCAAAATTCGTAAAAACGTTTAATTACTTTAAAAAACCAAAATATGAATTATGAAAATATTAAAATAAATCATATCTTTATGGTCAAATAAACAGCTAATGGAAACTTCGCAACATGAACAATATGAATATGCAAGAAGAAGAATACGTCAAAAAAAGAGATTGTATTTTCACTTTGTGCTTCTCAGTTTAGGTAGTCTTTTACTATTTATTTTTAATAAACTTTTGCATTTTGGCGAACCTAAGGAATGGTATCTTTGGGTTATAACATTATGGGTTTTCTTTTTTGTACTTCATTTTATAAAAGTATTTATAACCGATAGTTTTATGAATAAAAATTGGGAACGAACACAAATTGACAAACTAATTGAACAACAAAAAAGAAGAATAGAGCAACTTCATAAAAATATTGACTCTGATCTTGACCATAAAAAATCCTAAATGATACTATTAATAGCTGCTGTGGGCAAAAATGATGAACTTGGCAAAGAGAATCGGTTGATATGGCATTTACCAGATGATTTCAAAAGATTCAAACAACTTACGACTGGACATCATATTATTTTGGGCAGAAAAACATTTGAAAGTTTTCCAAAACCGTTACTCAACAGAACGCATGTCATTATAACGCGTCAAAAAGATTATTTAAAAAATAGTCCGTATGACAATTGTATTGTTGTAAATTCAATTCTGGATGCTTTAAAAATTGTACCAAAAGACGAAGCTACTTATATTATTGGCGGCGCCGAAATTTACAAACAATCAATCGAATTAGCCGATGTTATTGAACTTACTCGTGTTCACAACTCTTTTGAAGCTGATACTTTTTTTCCTGAAATCGATTTGAATAAATGGGAATTGAATTTTGAAGAATTTCATGCAAAAGATGAAAAACATTTATATGATTTTACTTTTCAAACTTTTGTTAGAAAAAGCTAAAAACTGTAGTCAAAAATCGATTTATCAAAAAATCTAAATTACATTTGCATAAATTTTTTTGAAATGTCACAAACGGTAAAGCCTTATAAAAATTCTGAACTTGGAAAAAAAGAACAAGTTACTCAAATGTTTGACACCATTTCTGGAAATTATGACGGACTGAACCGTATAATTTCTTTTGGAATAGATATTAAATGGAGAAAAAAGGTTTTAAAATTAGTTACTGCAAAAAACCCAAAAACTATTCTTGATATTGCCACTGGAACGGGCGATTTAGCCATTTTGATGTCGGAAACCAATGCCGAAAAAATTGTTGGCTTAGACTTATCTGTTGGAATGTTAGAAGTTGGAAAAACGAAAATAGCGGCAAAAAAATTATCTAACAAAATAGAAATGGTTGTTGGAGATTCTGAAAATCTTCCTTTTAATGACAATTCTTTTGATGCTATTACGGTTGCTTTTGGCATTAGAAACTTTGAAACACTTGATAAAGGTTTGGCAGAAATCTACCGTGTTTTAAAACCAAATGGCATTTTTGTGATTCTGGAAACTTCAAATCCAACCAAAACACCTTATAAACAAGGTTATACCTTTTATACCAAAAATATTTTACCTATTATTGGCAAACTTTTCTCGAAAGACAATGTTGCTTATGGTTATTTATCAGAATCGGCGTCTGTTTTTCCTTTTGGAGAAGCTTTAAACAATATTTTGAAAAAAATTGGGTTTATAGATGTAGTAGCAATACCACAAACATTTGGTGTTGCCACTATTTATTCAGCTACAAAAAAATAAAATGAAAAATATTTTTGCACTTATATTACTAACTTCTGTATTGCATATTCAGGCACAATTCAAAAACAGAATGTTTGCTAAAGACCCAATTATCAATCTAGAGAATTGGGATAAATCGCGTTTAACTTGGGGTTATTTCCTTGGTTTTAATTCGTATGATTTTAAGTTTGATTACAAAGAAGATACGCCAGATATTTTGGTTGATAAAACTACTGGTTTTAATGTTGGGCTAGTTGGTGATCTTCGTCTTCATGAACATTTCAATTTGCGTTTTGAACCCGGTTTGTATTATACACAACGCCTTTTGAATTATGCCAATCCTGAATTAACAAAACCGCTTGACAAAAGAAGAGAAGTAAATTCAACATATATCCATCTTCCATTGTTGCTGAAAATTTCATCCAAACGAACAGGAAATATAAAACCCTATTTAGTAGGTGGCGTTTCAACCGATTTGAATCTTGCGAGTAATTCACAATCAAAAGATGACAATGAAGAGAAACGTTTTAGAATGTTAAAATGGACCAACAATTATGAATTGGGATTTGGTATAGATTTTTACACCCCTTACTTTAAATTTTCTCCATCAATAAGAGGTGTTTTTGGACTTAAAGACGAATTAATTAGAGATAATAATCCCGAAAGTCCGTGGACAGGAAATGTTGAAGCAATGAGATCAAGAGCTGTTTTTATCAACTTTACTTTTCAATAATCAACGCTTAAATTCGCTTAGTATTATTGCGGTTGCAGTTGCAACATTTAGACTTTCAGTTTGTTGCAAATCTCCAAATCTTGGTATTGCAAGTCTGTTTTTGATACTGTTTTCTATATCTTTTGAAATACCATTGGCCTCATTTCCCATCACAATAATTCCTTCTTTTGGAAGTTGCTCTTTGTAAATATTTTTACCATCCATAAAAGTTCCAAAAACCGGTAATTTTGTGTTTTTAATTAATTCATTCAAATCTAAATAAGTCACATCAACTCTTGCTATTGAACCCATCGTTGCCATAACAACTTTAGGATTATACAAGTCAACTGTTTCTTTAGAGCAAACTAATTGTTCAATACCAAACCAATCACATAATCTCAAAATTGTCCCTAAATTTCCCGGATCTCTAATATCATCAAGAGCTAGCAGCAATCCTTTTTCTTGCACTTTTTTGGTTTCAGGAATTTTAAAAAGTGCTAAACAAGTATTGGGCGTACTCAAGGCACTAATTTTTTTCAATTCAATATCTGTAATTAAAGTTTGTTTTGAAGAAGGGATTTCAGCAAAAATAATTTCTGTAGTAAATAAATGTTCTAATTCAAAATTGGAAAATAGGAGTTCTTGAACTACTTTTATACCTTCAGCAAAAAACAATTTGTGAACTTGTCGTTGTTTTTTTTGCTGTAAACTCGATATTAACTTTATTTGGTTTTTACTAACCATAGAAATAATGTACTTTTGAATTAAATTAAAGAATACCCTTGAAAAATCATTTTACAAAAATATCATTATTTATTCTAATTGTAGTAGTATTTGTCGCTTGTAATTCGACTAGGAAAGTTCCTGTTGGTAAAAGGTTCCTTGCTAAAAACGAAATTTTAATAAACGGGAAGAAAGAAAGCAGTGAAGAATTGACAAATTTATTGGTTCAAAAACCTAATACATCTATTCTTGGTTATCGTCTTCGATTAAATTTATACAACCTTGCCAACATTCATCACGATTCAACATTTAGAACAAAACATATAGATAATCCAGATAAATACAGAAGATTATCAAAGTGGTTATCTGAAAAACAAGTTCACAGATTAGGTAAATCTTTTTGGTATGCAGGCATTCATGAGTTTCTTAAAAAAACAGGTGAACCACCAGTTATTATTGACAGTTTGAGTGCAAGCAAATCAACCAAAAGATTAAATGCATATTATTACAACAAAGGTTTTTTTAATACTAAAACAATTTTTTCTATTGATAGTATTCGTTTAAAAAAAGGGAAAATAAATTATACTATTACAACTGGTCAGGCTTTCATGGTTGATAGTATTAAAACTACAATAAAATCACCGGTTTTAGATTCATTGTATCAAGTCACTAAAAACCAGTCCAACTTAAAAACCAATAAACAATATCTTACCGAAGATTTTGAAAATGAAAGAGGAAGATTGACCACTTATTATAGAAATAATGGCGCTTATCTTTTTCAACAAAACTATATAAATTTTGATATAGACACATTGGTTTCAAGCAAGAAAGCAAATGTGGAAATGAAAATTGGCGATTATTCTTATAGAGTAAATGACTCAACCAAAACCGAACCTTTCAAAATATACAAAATTAGTGATGTAAACATTGTAACCGATTATTCTTCAGCTAATAAAAACTCAAAATTTACAGATAGTATAACTTATAAAAAATTCAATTTATATAGTTTCAAAAAATTAAGATACCGCCCAAAAGCTATAACAGACGCCATTTTCATAAACAAAGAAGGTTATTTTTCTGATACTCGAACTAACTTAACTTCTCGCTATCTGAATAATCTTAAAATATTTAATTATCCAACAATAAACTATCAAATTGACCCAAGAGATTCTTTAGGCAGGTCGCTAATTGCTACTATTTATTTAACCCCAAAAAAGAAATATAATTTTGCAACCAATCTAGATGCATCTGTTTCAAATATTCAAAGACCAGGTATTACTTTTTCACCATCATTATTGATTAGAAATGTCTTTAATGGTGCCGAAACATTTGAAGCTTCTTTACGCTATAACATTGGTTCTTCAAAAGAATCTGCCAATCCAAATAATGTTTTTTTCAATGTTTTGGAATATGGACTTGATACCAAATTACATTTTCCAAGAATTCTAATGTTTTTCAATACTGAGAAAATTATTCCTAAACGAATGATTCCATCCACAACTTTTTCGGTTGGTTTATCAAAACAGGAAAACATTGGTCTAGATAAAGAAAGTTTTTCTTCGACATTTGCTTTCAATTGGACTCCAAGAGCAAATACAACAGCCCAATTTGAACTATTTAACATTCAGTTTGTTAATAATTTGAATGTTGAAAATTATTTTAATATATATCAATCATCCTATAACACACTTAATAACTTAGCCACAAAATACCAAGCAAATACTAGTTATTTTAACCCAAATGGACAATTAATTATTGAAGATGGAATTACAGGATTTTTAAATGATGTAAAAACCAATAACCTCCCATCTCAAATAACTTCTGAAGATTTTAAATCTGTTGTAAGTGTTTTAGAAAGAGCAAATAGACTTACTGAAAACAATTTGATTTTTGCTACTAGCTATCAATTTTCGCAAACCACAAAAAAAGATTTAAAAGATGAAACCTTTCATGTCTTTAAAACCAAATTTGAATCAGCAGGAAATTTTTTATCCCTACTTGCAAATGCATCCAAAAAATTAGAAAGTCAAGATGGAAGTAACACGTTTTTAGACGTTGAATATTCGCAATATTTCAAAACAGAATTGGAATATATTAAACATTGGGATTTAAGTTTAAAAAAGGTATTTGCATTTAGGAGTTTTATTGGAATTGCCGTCCCTTATGGAAATTCAAATAGTGTTCCTTTTTCTCGAAGTTATTTTGCTGGTGGCGCCAATGATATTAGAGCTTGGCAACCCTATAGTCTTGGACCTGGAAAAAGTGGTGGTTTTTTTGATTTTAACGAAGCTAATTTAAAAATGACATTTAGTGCAGAATTTCGTTTTAACATTTTTAGTCAACTGAATGCTGCTTTATTTGCCGATGCAGGAAATATTTGGAATGTGTTTGATAATGTAAAAGATGAAATTTATACTTTTAATGGGATAAAATCGATGCAAGATTTTGCATTAGGAACCGGCTTGGGGCTTAGATATGATTTCAATTATTTTGTTTTCAGGGTAGATTTAGGGTTTAAAACTTATAATCCGGCAAAACTGGAAAGTGAAAAATGGTTTAGAGAATTGAATTTTTCAAAATCAGTATTAAATATTGGAATAAATTACCCATTCTAATTTTAGAAATTATTATTTTTGTGGGCTTAACTTAAAAAAAACAATATAATGTCACATAATATCAAACCTGGAGTTGCAACTGGAGATGAAGTTCAAGCAATTTTTGCTTATGCAAAAGAAAAAGGATTTGCTTTACCAGCCGTAAATGTAACAGGTTCAAGCACCATTAATGGTGTTTTAGAAACAGCTGCCAAATTAAACGCACCGGTTATCATTCAATTTTCTAATGGTGGCGCTCAGTTTAATGCTGGAAAAGGTCTTTCTAATACCGGTGAAAAATCGGCTATTGCTGGTGGTATTGCGGGCGCAAAACATATACACACACTTGCCGAAGCATACGGAGCAACTGTTATCTTGCATACCGATCATTGTGCCAAAAAATTATTACCTTGGATAGATGGTTTGTTAGATGCTTCTGAAAAACATTTCGCTGAAACGGGTAAACCATTGTTCTCTTCTCACATGATAGATTTATCTGAAGAACCGATTGAAGAAAATATCGAAATTTGCAAAGTTTATTTAGAAAGAATGAGCAAAATGGGAATGACATTAGAAATAGAACTTGGAATAACTGGTGGCGAAGAAGATGGTGTTGATAATTCTGACGTTGATAGTTCAAAATTATATACACAACCTGAAGAAGTATCTTATGCTTATGAAGAATTGATGAAAGTAAGTCCAAGATTTACTATCGCAGCGTCTTTTGGAAATGTTCACGGAGTTTACAAACCAGGAAACGTAAAATTAACCCCAAAAATTTTAAGAAATTCTCAAGAATACGTTCAAAATAAATTTAACACAGTTACAAACCCTGTAGATTTTGTTTTCCACGGTGGTTCTGGATCTACTCTTGAAGAAATTAGAGAAGCTATCTCTTATGGCGTTATCAAAATGAACATTGATACCGATTTACAATTTGCCTTTACAGAAGGAATTCGTGATTATATGGTTTCTAAAATTGATTATTTAAGAACACAAATCGGAAGTCCAGAAGGTGCAGATTCACCAAACAAAAAACACTACGACCCAAGAAAATGGGTTCGTGAAGGCGAAGTTACTTTCAACACAAGATTGGAACAAGCATTTGCTGATTTAAACAACATTAATACATTATAAATTTAGAATTTAGAATTTAGAATTTAGAACAATCGCTTCTAACTTCTAACTTCTAACTTCTGACTTCTAACTTCAAGAATTATGGCTTGGTTTAAAAGAAAAGAAAAAGGTATAACAACCGCAACAGAAGACAAAAAAGATGTTCCTAAAGGTTTGTGGTACAAATCACCAACAGGGAAAATCATAGATACTGACGAATTAGCAAGAAATCTTTGGGTAAGTCCAGAAGATGATTTTCATGTTAGAATTGGAAGTAAAGAATATTTCGAAATTTTATTTGACAATAACGAATTTAAAGAATTAGATGCCAAAATGACATCTAAAGATCCTTTGATCTTTGTAGATACAAAAAAATATTCTGATCGTCTAAAAGATGTGATGGACAAAACCAAACTAAAGGATGCTGTTCGAACTGCTGTTGGAAAGTCTAAAGAAAAAGATTTAGTAGTTTGCTGTATGGATTTTGCATTTATTGGTGGTTCTATGGGTGCTGTTGTGGGAGAAAAAATCGCTCGTGGAATTGATTATTCTATCAAACACAATATCCCGTTTTTAATGATTTCAAAATCAGGCGGTGCTCGTATGATGGAAGCAGCCTATTCTTTGATGCAATTAGCCAAAACCTCAGCAAAATTAGCACAACTAGCAGAAGCAAAGATTCCTTACATTTCATTATGTACTGACCCAACAACTGGCGGAACTACTGCTTCTTATGCCATGTTAGGCGACATCAACATTTCTGAACCTGGCGCATTAATCGGTTTTGCCGGACCACGTGTTGTAAGAGACACAACTGGAAAAGATTTGCCAGAAGGTTTCCAAACTTCAGAATTTTTACTAGAACATGGTTTCTTAGACTTTATAACTCCTAGAAAAGAATTAAAAGACAAAATAAACTTGTATTTAGATTTGATTCTGAATCAAGAAGTTAGATAACATTTATTTATATATACAAAAAGCACAAAACGTCAATTGTTTTGTGCTTTTTTTTGTTTTGTTTAACTTGCTATCTTAAATTAATTTTTTTTGCTTTTCTATAAAGCCATAGTTGCCGTAAAAAAAAGTGATTCCTGTTATGACGGCATGTTTATTTTGTTTTCCATTAGAACAACCCTTGCTAATGAATAGTGAAATTTAATGCTGAAAATTATTGTTTGTTGTAAAAAATTGAAAATTAGATTTAAAACAAAAAAAGCACCCTAAACAGGATGCTTTCTAAAATTATTTTGTTAATTATTATAGATTCTGAAACAAGTTCAGAATTACTACTAAATTATGATTTAATCACTTTTTCCTTTAGCATCTTTTTGTTTGCTACTTTTTTTGCTCCTGCTGGTTGCAAATCATTTAAGATATTTACTGCTTCTTCTACATAAATATCTTTTGCTAGACTTTCGTGCCATCTTTCTCTTTTTTCCTTCAGCGACAAATCTTTCGCCATTGCTTCTTGCTCGTATGGCAAAGATGAGAGTAGCAAATTGTTTTTATAATTAGAAATTGCTTTAAACTTTTTGGCATTTTCTTCAATTTTGGCTTGTTCTTGTTTGAACTTATCTATATTTAAAGAATATACATTTTCTTTATCGCGTTGGTCAATCCATTTTGCATTTTCTTCAACCAATTTGAATTTGTCGTTGGCAGCAATTCTTATTTTACTGTTTGCAATGGCAACATCATAATTATCAATTTTATCCCAAGTGGAATAAATTGCTGCTTCAATTTTATCCCAAGGCATAGCGTTTTCAATGTCTCTTTCGCCCATTTTTAGGTAAGCATATCTATCTGGCATTGCAACATCACTACTTACACCTTCTAACTGTGTTGAACCACCATTGATTCTGTAGAACTTTTGTGTTGTAGTTTTTAATGCTCCCATATCACCCATATTGCTTCCTCTAACAAACTGATTTAGGTCAATTACATTTTGAACGGTTCCTTTTCCATAGCTTTGTTTACTACCAATAATTATGGCTCTTTTATAGTCTTGCATGGCAGCGGCTAAAATTTCAGAAGCCGAAGCCGAAAAGCTATTTTGCATAATAACAAGTGGTCCATCCCATTGTATCCTATCGTCTCTATCATACAAAACTTCTTTTTTACCTGCAGCCGATTTTATTTGAACAATTGGCCCTTCATCTATAAATAGTCCTGCGATATCAACAACGGTTTGCAAAGAACCTCCACCATTATCTCTAACGTCCATTATGATTCCTTGCACGTTTTCTTTTTTCAAACGCTCTACTTCAATTGCGATATCTTTCCCTGCATCACGGCTTTCTTTATTTTCAAAATCGATGTAGAATTTTGGCAAATAAATAATACCATATTTCATTCCGTCTTTTTCGATAACACTTGACTTAGCGAAAGTTTCTTCGGTTTCAACTATGTCTCTTATAAGCGAAATAACTTTGATTGTTCCATCCACTTTTTTAACTGTCAATCTTACTTCGGTTCCTTTTGGCCCTTTTATTTTTTTAACTACATCATCAAGGCGCATTCCTACTACGTCAACAGGTTCTTGATTTCCTTGCGCTACTTTCATAACAACATCGCCTGCTTCTAATTCTTTTCCTCGCCAAGCTGGACCTCCCGAAATTAATTCGGTGATTTCAGTATAATCGTTTTTCTTTTGTAAACGCGCACCAATTCCTTCCAATTTACCACTCATGCTAACATCAAAACGCTCTTTTTCTTCGGGAGCAAAATAGTTGGTATGCGGATCAAAACGTGCTGTAATTGCATTGATATATACTGAAAACCAGTTACTTCTTTCTAGCTCTTCTATAAATCCAAAATATTCATTGAGCGATTTTAATGATGTTTCTCTTGTTTCTTTTTCTAAATCATCAAATGATTTTCCTAAAAGTTCAGCTTTTAATTTGGCTTCACTTTGCAAATCTTTCTCACTTTTTTTAGCTTTATCGTTATCCTTTTCATCAGTAACACCATTCTTAAAATCTTCTTGCATTTTTAACTTATCGGTTAAAGATGAAAGCGTTGAAAGTTTGATTTGTTTGCGCCACTTGTCTTTTAGCTCAGTAGTGTTTTTGGCAAAAGGCAATTTTTCGTAGTCGGTATTGAATGATTCATCAACGTTATAGTCAAATGGTTTATCTAGAATTTCTTTATAGAAATCTTTACTTTCAGACATTCTTTTCATCAATCTATTGTAAGTTAAATCGAAGAAAGTTAGTTTCTGACTTTTAATTTCATCATCAATTGAGGTTTCATATTTAGCGAAATCATCAATATCTGATTGCAAAAAGAAACGTTTTGACGGATCTAAAGCATTTATATAATCTTTGTAAACTCCTTTAGAAAAAGCATCGTCAATTTTGGCAGGATGGTAATGTCCACGCTCAATTACAAACTGTAACAGCTCTAAAAGTGTCTTGTCTTTTTCTGGATCAGCTGTTTCTTTAGGCATAAAACTCCAAAGTCCTATTGACAAGGCTACAACTGCCAATAGTATTTTATAATGTCTTTTCATAAATTGAATTATTGTGTTCATTAAAATTTTTCAACTAAATTACATAAAAAAGTGTGCCACAAAAGAGTTGACACACACAAATTTTTGTTAAAGATACTAAATATAATAAATTCCAAAAGGTAAACTCCAAATTCCAACTAAAAAAAACAGGTTTCAAATTCCAAAAATTGAAACTTTAAACCTGAAATTTTAAACTAAAAAATGCTACTCTTTAATTACTTTCTCGACTTTACTTCCTTTTTCGGTGGTGATTTTTAGGAAATAAATGCCGTTTGTTTTTTCTGAAATATCAAGTGTTTTTGTTTCTCCAATATGCGTTTCTAAAACCCTTCCTTGCACATCGTACAGTTCAATTTTTTTAACATTGTTATTGCAATTGATATTGATTTTTGAATTGGTTGGATTTGGTGAAACATTAATTGAATCATCTTTTTCAAAAATAGCATTTGACAAACTTTGGAAAACGGTTGTTGCCATTCCTGTATCTACTGGTGCGTTGTAATCGAAATATATTCCAGCGCTTTTTGCTACTTCATCTCCTGTAACTAAGGTATTTTTTGATTTTATTTTTAGTAAAACATGTCCGTGTCCGCCTGGTCCGCCCAATTGGATATTTTCGAAAATAAATTCGACAACATTTCCTGTAATTCTGGCATCAACTGGATTGGATGTGTTGAGTAATTGCAACGAGTTGACATCAAATTTTGCATTATCAACAATAGTTTTTACCACTACATTTTCGGCAGGATAATTTCCTGTATTTTCAAAATTGATTACATAATGCAAATATTCTCCAATTTCTGATGGCGCAACATTGTTACCTTCAAGACAAGTTATATCGTTTGGATCGTATGAGCCTACAACGATTTGATTGTAATCAAAAGTATTATCATCTGGCAATTCATCGCCCGAAATTGGGTTTATGGTTGCGGTGAAATTCAGTATATCACCAATATTTACTGCTGGCGTTTCTAGTGGTGAATTTACATTTAAAACAACATCAATAGAACGATTTTCAAATGGCAAAAGATTATTGTAATTCCATGTTAATGAATTAACTGCTAAATTATCAACTGCAGGATTTGCTGAAATAAAGTCGGTTTTAGCATCATCAAAAACTAGATTTACTGAACCAGATAGCGTTTGGTTTCCTTTGTTTTTATAAACTAATTCATATGTCGCATCAAATCCTGGTCTTGCTGGTGCAATTGGTGCCAAAACAACTTCTACATCTGGATGAACACCATTGGCTGCAATACAAAAATCTTGAGTTGCGGTATTATTATTGTTGTCAGCAAAAGGAATCGTTGCTGATGTTGGTGAAAAAGTAAACCAAGTTGGGTTTTCAACTTCTGGTGAAATTTCGAAACTTCCTGCTTGGGTGAAGAAAGTATAATTTCCTGTATTGCTTGTAAAACTTGTACCAGTATTGGTGCCGTCGTTAATATTTACTTTAATATTTGCTTGTGCTAAATCGCTGGCATCGCAACCGTTGTTGTTGGCATCCAATTTAATATTTCCTGTTATAGTATTGTAATTGCCACCTGGTGTGAAAGAGCAATAACTGTTCATTATAATATTACTAGGGATTGTCCAAGAATCTGCTTCACCTTCATCAATACATATAAATTGTAAACTGGGTAAACCCAAAAAGTGAGCACAAATGTAATCTAAATCAATGCTCAATAAAACTGCACATCCATCTTGATGTCCGTTTTTCATATTTATATAGGTTAAATTTGGATTGTAGCTAAAATTATAACTATCGCAAATAACATTACTAACATCTATTTGAGAAAGATTATTATAGGAACAATTAAAATAATTTAAAGCTAATGGTGTTGGAAAATTAAAACTTGTTATTTGATTATTTGAAATATTAAGATTTTGAAGGTTTGTTAATCCTGTAAAATCTAAACTTGTCAGTTGGTTGTCTGAGCAATTCAAATAAATAATATTTACTAAATCATTTAAATTCAAATTTGTTAATTGATTATTGTAACAATCCAAATAGTCAATATTTACTAAACCATCTAAATTCAAAGAAGTCAACAAATTAAATGAACAAGAAAGAAAATCCAGATTTGTTAAACTTGTTACGTTTAAGGAAGATAAATTATTAGTATTGCAATAAAGGATTTTTAAATTTGATAAATTTGACACATCCAATGATGTCAAAATATTGAAACTGCAATCTATTTTTTTTAAATTAACAAAACTTGAAACTCCTGTCAAATTATTAATATTGGAACTATCTACATTCAATGAGTCCAAAACTACTGCTTCAGAAACTTCAATATCTCCATTATTATTTGAATCAATTTTAATATATCCTCCGTTCCCATAAGCAATCTGATTCGTCACATCAGCAGCCAACAACTTCGCCTTAAAATTCGCATCAGGAATATTCACAATTTGGGCATTAGCTATTCCAGTAAATAACAATAATAGTAGTATTAGTTTTCTCATTTGTGTGTGTTTTATGTGTGTTTTCATAATATTGTTTTTTTTTAATATTTTAGAGATTGCTTCGCCAGTTCGAGCAGGCTCTCGTGTCCTTCGGAATGACAAAGTCGGTTAACTAAAAAGCCTTAATTAATTCTTGCAAACGTTCTTTCTTTCTTGGCGAAATGGGTAATTCGGTATTGTCGGTCATTACTACAAAGCCACCATCGCGTTTGACATACGATTTGAGATAAGCCAAGTTGATTAAATGTTTCTGATGTATTCGCTCAAAACCATATTCTGCCAGCATTTCTTCATATTCTTTGAGCGTTTTGGAAATCACTACTGGTTTGTTGTTTTTGATATAAAAAGTAGTGTAATTATCTTCCGATTCGCAACGAATGATGTCGCTAACTTCAAACAAATGAATTCCTTCGGCTGTGGTTAATGCAATTCTTTTATAAGTATCCACTTTTTTACGAATGTTTTCTAGTAGCAAATCGATATGAGCATAATTGTCTTTTTTGTCAACAGTTTCTCTTATTTTGGCTATTACAATTTCCAATTCATCAATATCAACAGGTTTCAATAAAAAATCAAGTGCCGAAAATCGAAATGCTTTGATAGCATATTCTTCATGAGCCGTAATAAAAACAATATGCGACGTTGTTTTTCCGTTTTTGGCAGCACTTTTTTCCAAAACGTCAAAACCTGTTCCGTCATTCAATTGAATATCTAAAAAAACCACTTGCGGCTTTAGTTTATCCATTACTTCTACTCCAGTTGCCACATCTTCGGCTTCACCAACAATGGTAAAATCTGGTGCATAATGGGCTAATAATTCTCGCAAACCATTACGTAAGTTGCTATCGTCGTCTATTAATACTGCTGTTATCATTAGGTTATGGGTATTTGGTAGTAGGTTTTAGTTATAAAACTTCTACCTAAAGTTTTACTTCTTTTCTTTTTCTATAAATTGTATTGGTAAATACAAAACTACTTTTGTTCCTTTCAATCCTTTACTTTCGGGATATAACTCTGAAATTTCTACTTCCGCTTTCTTTGATGTGGATGCGGCAATCATTTCCAATCTTTTTTTGGTAATATCCAATGCCATCGATTTGTGAACCACAACAGTGTCGCTTTTTATTTCTTTCGATTTTTCAAATCCAATTCCGTTATCGGTTATGGTACAAATTAAATTTTGCGTATCTAATTTAAAATCTATTCCAATTGTTCCATGTTCTTTTCCTGGAATTATACCGTGAATAATGGCATTTTCTACAAAAGGCTGCAACAAAAGTGGTGGCAAAGCCAAGTCGTCTTCAATTGCTTCGTCTTTGGTTATCGAAAAATCAAATTTGTGATTAAATCGTAATTGTTCCAACTCCAAATAGTTTTGAAGTCCTTGAATTTCTTTGTCAATCGGAATTAGAGATTGCTTAGAATATTCGAGTGTCAATCGCATTAATTTTGAAAACTTAGCCAAATATCGAACGGCTGAATGTGCTCCATTTTGAACAATAAAACTAGAAATTGAACCCAAACAATTAAAAACAAAATGTGGATTCATTTGCAAATGCAATGCTTTTTGTTCATATTCTGCTAATTCTTTTTGAAGTGTTAGTGTTTTTTTGAGTTGAATGCGATTGTAAACCAAAAACCCAATTCCGCCTAACATCAAAGTGAATAATCCAGCAAAAAGTAATTGCAATTTATTTTGTTTTAATTGTTCTTTGAGCAATAAATTCTTTTTTTCAATTTCTTCTTTTTGAATGACTTCTCGTTTGTCAAATTCAAAATTCATGGCTACCTCTACTCCTTTTCGAATATTTTCTTCGTTATTCAAACTATCTTTAGCACGGCTGTATAATTCAAAATGTTGCAAAGCTAAACTTGGATTATTTTGTGCTTTGTAAATACTGCTTAACAATTTTTCGGTAAATACAATTTGTTCCAAAGAACCTGTTTCTTTTGCCAAATTCAATGCTTGGTTTGTATTTGTAAAAGCTAAAGGCATATTTTTTTGATCTGAATATAATTGACCTAAAAACAAATAGGTATTGGCAACACTAAATTTGTCATTAATAGTTTTAGAAGTTTGAATTGCTAAATTCCAATTTTCAATAGCTTTTGTTGGGTTTTTAATGGCTTGATAATACAAACCCATATTGTTATACCATTCGCTTAAAGCTCGAGAATCAGGGTTTTTATCAATTCTATTTTTCGCTTTGGAATAATACTCAATTGCTTTTTCGTTGTTTTTTTGTTTCAAATAACAATTTGCGATATTGGTAAGCGTAATTCCGATAGTTGGATCATTTAGTTTCTTTTGAATATTTTGCGCTTTAAAAAAATATTCTAAAGCTTTAAAATCATTATTTTGCGATTTGTATTCTACGCCAATGTTGTTGTAAACTTGCGCACATTTTTTATCATCTTTTATTAATTCATAAATTTTGACAGCTTTCAGATGAAATTGCAATGCTTTGGAATAATTACTTTGTTCTGAGAAAACAATTCCAATGCTGCCATAAGCTTTTGCCAATCCTTTTTTTATTTTCAAATTCTTTTCAAAATCTATTTGCGTTTCATTTTCGAAAATAGTTTGTGCAGATGTTAAATTCTTTAAGGCTTCAGAATAATTTCCTAAAATAATATTGCTATTTCCAAGATTCAAATAAGCATAGCCTTCTTCAATTTTGTATCCAATTTTTTGAGATAATTGTAATGCTTTTGTAGCATAATCAAGAAGCAAATCTGGATTACTAGCTTTATAAGAATCGGCTAATTCATTTAGAATTTCAGCTTTTTCAATATCGTTTTTTGCATTTTTTAGCTCAACTTTCAGGCTTTCACTATTTTTAGTCTGCCCGAACAAAATTGTACTGCAAAGCAAAAAGAGATATATCAAAACTAGCTTTTTCATTTTTAATAGAAATTAGTTAAGCAAATATACTAGTTAGTTGTTCTAAAATACCAGCAGATGAGTAAAGTGAAAGATTGAATGAGAAAAATGGTAATTCAGTTAAGAATATTTTTTAGGAAACTGTTTTTTAAATTGAAAAATGATAATTAAACCTATCCAAGTAAAATTGCTTATTTTTGTAAAAATAATTCAACTCCATGAAAAAACCACTTATTCTAGTAACAAACGACGATGGAATATCGGCTCCAGGAATACGCTCATTAATAGAAGTTATGTCTGAAATTGGCGAAGTTGTTGTGGTTGCTCCAGACAAACCACAAAGTGCCATGGGTCACGCTATTACAATAAACAATGTTTTGTATTTGAATAAAATTTCAAAAGAAAATGCTAAAATTACCGAATATACTTGTTCGGGAACACCTGTAGATTGTGTGAAACTGGCTGTAAATGAGCTGCTAGATAGAAAACCTGATTTGTGTGTTTCAGGAATTAATCATGGTTCGAATTCTTCGATAAATGTTATTTATTCTGGCACTATGAGTGCTGCTGTTGAAGCTGGCATTGAAGGAATTCCGGCTATTGGCTTCTCATTATTGGATTATGAATGGAATGCAGATTTTGAACCTACAAAGACTTTTATCAAGAAAATTGCGTTAGAAGTAGTAGAGAAAAAACTACCTGAAGGTGTTGTCCTAAATGTGAATTTTCCAAAATTGGTTGCAAACGAAATTAAAGGAATAAAAATTTGCCGACAAGCAAAAGCCTTGTGGATGGAAAAATTTGATAAAAGAAAAACACCTTTTGGAAGAGAATATTATTGGTTAACAGGTGAATTTGTAAATCAAGATAAAGGTGAAGATACTGATGAATGGGCTTTGCAAAACGGATATGTTTCAGTTGTTCCAGTTCAGTTTGACTTGACTGCACATTATGCTATTCAAACATTAAATTCTTGGAGTTTATAAATAGCGTTGACAGATTTTAGAAAACAGTATTATAAATAATTTAAAAATTAAATTAATTGGTGATTAGTTTTTTACATTTGTAGTATAAAAAATGATTTTAATTCTAAATTTTCAAATCATGAATTTACAATTTATTAAAGATATTAAAGGCAATACAACTGGTGTTTTTATTCCAATTGAAGAATGGCAAAGTTTAAAAACTAAATATTCAGATTTGCAAAATGAAGAAATAAACACTAGTGTTGAACTGAATTCTTGGCAAAAAGAAATCATTGATGAGCGTTTAGAAAATTATTATAAAAACCCCAAAGATGTTCTAGATTTTGATACGACAATTGCAAAAATTAGAAAAGGTTTATGATATATGGTTTTGTAATTAATCCTTCTGTAACAGACGATATTTTAGATATTGTTACCTATTACAAAAATAGTAATCCTGAATTAGCAATTGATTTTTTAGATAAAATTGAAATTGCAAAAAAATATATTTCAGACTTTCCACTAGCATTTCAAATTAAATATAAAAATGTTAGAATGGTTCTTTTAGAACAATTTCCTTATCAAATACATTACTTTATAGATGATGATTCAAAGCAAATTATTGTACTTGCAGTAATTCATGCCTACAGAAATCCTAGAGATTATTCAAAAAAATAAATTATGGAAAAGAAAGATTTAGCAATTGGTTTTTTAATTGGCGTTTGTTGTATAATCGCTGGTACATTTTTGTTTTTATTTATGTTCACCGAATTTAGTTCGTTGAGCGATTTGAAAATTATAAATGAGAGTGGCATTTTAGGAAAAGTAATGGCTCTTGGTGCTGTTTTAAATATCGCCTCTTTTTATATTTTGCTACAAAAAAAGAAAGAATTAATGGCTCGTGGTGTAATTCTTGCCACAATCATACTAGCAATAATCACTGTTTTTGTATAACTTATGAAATATTATATTATCGCTGGTGAAGCTTCGGGTGACTTGCACGGTTCCAATTTGATGAAGGCTTTGTACAAAGAAGATGCAAATGCCGAAATCAGATTTTGGGGTGGCGATTTGATGCAAAATGTTGGCGGAACTTTGGTAAAGCATTACCGCGAATTGGCTTTTATGGGATTTATTGAAGTTGTTTTTAACTTAAAAACGATTTTGAATAATATCAATTTTTGCAAAAAAGACATAGAAAATTTCAATCCAGATGCTATTATTTTTATTGATTATCCGGGTTTTAATATGCGAATTGCCAAATGGGCGAAGGAAAAAGGAATTCAAACGCATTATTATATTTCGCCACAAATTTGGGCTTGGAAAGAAAGTAGAATTAAGGCAATCAAAAGAGATTTTGACAAGTTGTATGTGATTCTACCTTTTGAGAAAGATTTTTATGAAAAGAAGCATCACTTTCCTGTTGAATTTGTTGGTCATCCATTGATTGACGCCATTCAAACACGAAAAGTTACCGACGAAAGCACTTTTAAAAAAGAGAATGATCTTGACGAAAAACCAATTATTGCAATTTTACCAGGAAGTCGCAAGCAAGAAATTACAAAAATGCTTTCGGTTATGTTGAGCGTTGTTGATGATTTTACTGATTATCAATTTGTTATTGCTGGTGCACCAAGTCAAGAATTTTCATTTTATGAGCAGTTTTTGAAAAATAAAAATATTCATTTTGTTGCCAATAAAACCTATGATTTATTGAGTCATTCTCACGCTGCATTGGTAACTTCAGGAACTGCAACATTAGAAACGGCTTTATTTAAAGTTCCAGAAGTAGTTTGTTACAAAGGAAGTTGGGCTTCGTATCAAATTGCAAAACGCATTATTACTTTGAAATATATTTCGCTAGTGAATTTGATTATGGATAAAATGGTAGTAACCGAATTGATTCAAGAAAATTGCACTACTAAAAGCATTAAAATAGAATTACAAAAACTGTTAAATCCATTAACTAGAAAAGCTATTTTAGAAAATTATGATTTACTCGAATCTAAACTTGGCGGAATTGGTGCAAGCGAAAAAACTGCTAAATTTATTATAAAAAATCTAAGATAATTTTGGTTTTGGTACATTTTAAGTACTTTTACAAAAACCAAAATCATTTGAAAAAATTACTATACATACTATTCATTTCGTTATTTTTTGTGAGTTGTAAACCAACTTCTGTAATTGTGACTTCTAAAGCTGAAGCTGAAAAAAAAGGGCTATACAAAAAACCTGGAGCCAAAATTGGTACACAAAAATCGGTTTTAGATAAAAAAATTGATGCTAAAGTTGTAGAAAAGAAAAATTCCGACGAATTTAAAGTTGTCAAAAGAAGAGAAGACGGCAGTTATAACGGATTGACTTTTGAAGAATTATCAAAACAATTGGTGGAAACCGCGACAGATAACATTGGATGTGCGTATAGATCTGGCGGCGAAAATAAATTGGGTTTTGACTGTTCCGGATTAATGTGTAGCACTTTCAAACGATTTGACATTACTTTACCTAGAACTTCCAACGAAATGTCACGTTATGGCAGAACATTGGAACCAGAGGAAATACAAAAAGGGGATTTAATTTTCTTTCGAACCCTTGGCAGTAAAGTCATCAACCACGTTGGAATGGTCGTCGAGATTAATGATGACGAGATTAAATTTGTTCATGCTTCTATAAAAAAAGGTGTTATTATTTCTTCTACCAAAGAAGATTATTATGGAAAAGCTTTTTCTCATGTAAATAGAATTTTAGAATAATTTTCAATTTATAAAATATTTGAGTATTTTAGATGCATGAAAATACTTGAATTCCCACTTTCACGGATAACATTTTCATTTGTTTTTGGTGTTTTATTTTCTCAATTTGTAGAAATAAAACCAATATTATCATGGCTCCTTCTGACTGCTTCATTTCTTGTTTTTTTAACTGTTTATTTTCTTTCTAATAAAGATAAAATTCCGAAAAACTATTTTGGAATTGCAGTTTTTATACTTTCTTTTTTTATTGGAATCTCAACTGTCTCAATTCACAATCAGAAATTTAATCCTGCTAATTACAATAATCAAATTACAGATTTCGATCAAAAGCATATAATTGAAATTGTATTGAGAGAACGTTTAAAAAGTTCTGCTTATAGTGAGCGATTTATTGCCTTGGTTAAACAAGTTGATACTAAAGAAAGTTCGGGTAAAATTCTGGTAAACCTATATAAAGACAGCCTAAATCATGAATATGGAATAGGCCAACAATTACAATTTTCAACTAAAGTAATATCACATAAAAAACCAAACAACCCAAATCAATTTGATTATGGAAAGTATTTGACAAGTAAGTCAATTTTAGCACAAGTTTATGTTGCTCCAAATGAATTAAAAATTGGAACAATCGTTCAGAAAGACATTTGGTATTATTCAGATTTGCTTAGAAATAAGATTAAGAATCGGTTAGAAAAAAATCATTTTGGCAAAGAAGAATTGGCGGTTGCGATGGCTTTATTATTGGGGCAACAACAAGAAATTTCAAGTGAAATTATTCAAGATTATCAATTATCTGGTGCTGTTCATATTCTTTCGGTTTCGGGATTGCATGTTGGTTTATTGATGCTTTTTATTAATTTTTTATTGAAACCGTTACGCAAAAATCGATTTAATTCTTACTTGAAATTAGCAGTAATTATCTCAACTCTTTGGTTTTTTGCCTTTATTGCCGGACTTTCACCATCGGTAGTTCGTTCGGTAACCATGTTCACATTTGTAGCCATCGGAATGCATTTGAATAGAAAAACAAACATTTTTCATACGTTACTCGTTTCGATTTTCTTGATTCTTTTATTCCAACCAGCTTTTATTGTTGATATCGGCTTTCAACTGAGTTATTTGGCTTTGTTTTTTATACTTTGGTTACAACCTTTGCTGGCAAGTTTATGGAAACCTAAAACAAAAGTTGGAAATTATGTTTGGGAAATTTTAACCGTTTCATTTGCGGCACAAATTGGTGCTTTTCCGTTGAGTATTTATTATTTTCATCAATTTCCAGGATTATTTTTTGTAACCAATTTGGCAGTTCTTCCATTAGTTTCAATTATTATGTATTGGGGAATTTTTGTATTAATCATTGCTTCGTTTACTGACATTCCGCAATTTTTCACTAAAGCATTGGAATACTTAATTTATTTTATGAATCAAATTATAAAATGGGTTGCGTCGGTTGAGCAATTTATAATTCAAGATATTTCATTCAATAGTTATATGTTGTTTAGTTCTTTTCTACTCATATTTGGAGTGATTATTTGGTTCAAAAAACCAACTTTTTCAAAACTAACAATAGTTTTAATTGGAATACTATGTTTTCAATTAAGCTACTTTTTATCTTTTTGGAAACATCAGAAAACAAATGAATTACTTGTTTTTAACAACAAAAGAAGCACTTTGATTTCAGAGAAAAAAAATAGTCAATTAACAATTTATAGTGATATTTCTACTTTAAAAGATTTGAAAAACAATAAAACAATCAAGCCGTATTTGGTAGCGAATTTTAGTGAAATTAAGAATTCAAATAAACTCCCAAATGTGCTTTATTTTGAAAACAAAAAAATATTGATTGTAGATAGTTTAGGAATTGTTCCAGATTGCAATGCAGATATTTTGGTATTAACCCATTCTCCAAAAATAAATTTGGAACGAGTTTTTAAAACATGGAAACCTAAAGAAGTTGTGGTAGATGCTTCTAATTATAAAACTTATTCTGTAGCTTGGAAAGCAACTTGTGAAAAAGAAAAAATCCCTTTTCACAATACAGTAGAAAAGGGATTTTATAGAGTAAGATAAGCTTATGCTTTATTTGTTATTGATTTTTTTGCAGCTTTTTTAGTTGACTTTTTTACAGGTTCTTTTTCAGCGTTTACTGGAACATATTTTACATATTTAGCAATAATTTGATTTGCGCCAACTAACCATGCACTTGGTCCGCCAGCAACGTAACCTGTGTTCCCCAATTGTTCTAGATTGGTTTTACCATCTTTTACTGTTGGTTTTGCAAACCAAACTGTTGGATAGCCTCTAACTCCAAAAACTTGTTGTAATTCGTTATTTTGTTTTTTTAATTCATCTGCCATTGGAGTTCTTCTTGGAAAATCTAGTTCTACCAAAACAACATTATCCTTTGCCCAAGTAGCAAATTCTGGCGTTTTGAAAACTTCTTTTTGCAAACGAATACACCAACCACACCAATCGCTACCTGTAAAAAATAAGAATAATGGCTTTTGCTCTTTAATAGAAATTGCCGATGCTTTGTTCATATCGGTATGCCAAGTCAAATCATCTTGCGCTTGGATAGTTGTAGATGCTACAACTAAAAGTAATGTGATAAATATTTTTCTCATGTTTATTTTTTTTTAATATTGATTCAAAAATAATGCCGAAAATAAGAAATTTATTTTACTTCTTGCATTAGTTTTTTAATTAATGGTGAAATGGCTATTAAAAGTATTCCTGCGATTAAAGCGTAAATGGCTAATTGTTGATAGCCATCGGCATAGGTATTTAACTTTTCTAAATTGGTTGCATCTTTAGAAGCTTCAGCAATATTTGCTCCGAGTAAACCTGCGAAATATTGTCCATAAGCACTTGCTAAAAACCACATGCCCATAATTACTGCTTGGAGTTTTTGTGGTGATAATTTAGTCATAGCACTCATTCCGATTGGTGATAAACATAATTCGCCAAAAGTGATGACAAACCAACCAAAAGTGAACAAATTTAGAGATGTTTTTCCATCAGCACCAGCAAAAAACTTTGTGTAATAAAATACCCAAAAACCACCTGCTAGGAATAAAAACCCTAATCCAAACTTAACAACAGTGTTGGGTTCAATTTTTCTTTTTGCCATCCAAATCCATAAAAAACCTAGTAAAGCAGCAAAAACTATTACAAAAAATGCTCCCGATGAATTGTTAACACCGTTTGGATCGAGCTCTACTCCCATCAAATTAGTATTCAAATTATTTGCGGCAAATAAACTTAAAGAACCTCCACTTTGCTCGTAAAACGCCCAAAAGAAAATGGAAAAAATAATAAATACTAAGGCTGCAATAAGTTTTTTGTTTTCAGCTACCGAAAAATTTCGCATTTCATAAAATAAATACAGAATAGAAACCGGTCCAATTATCATCATGAAATAATCGGTGTAAACGGTATTGGCAACCATTAATATAATAATTGGGATTAAAATTAACGACCCAATATAAGTTGCAATTTCATATATTTTTCTTTTAGAATTCTCAATATTTTTAATTGGAGACAATCCTATTTCGCCTAGACTTTTTTGTGTTTGTGTAAAAGTTAGCAAACTAATAACCATGACTACAGCAGCAAAACCAAAAGCATAATTCCAACGCAGATTTTCGGGCACAAACCCTTGCCAAAGCGTACCGTTAGCAACAGCGATGCAAACATATCCGCCAAGTAATGCTCCTAGATTAATTCCGGCATAGAAAAGAGAAAAACCTGCATCACGTCTTATATCATTATCTTTATATAGTTGACCAACCATTGAAGAAATATTTGGTTTAAAAAAACCTGTTCCAACAATTGTAAAACCAATTCCAGTAAAAAATAAATCTTTTGGGCTAAATGCTAATATTACGCTTCCAACAATCATCAAAATTCCACCCCAAAAAAGCGATTTTCTCAATCCAAGAATTTTATCGGCAAACAATCCACCAATAAAAGTAAAAGCATAAACCCATGCTTGAGTTGCTCCATACTGAAGATTAGCAGTGGTTTCGTCCATATTTAGTTGACTAACCATAAATACCGCTAACATTCCTCTCATTCCATAGAAACTAAAGCGTTCCCACATTTCTGAGAAAAACAAATACCACAATTGTTTTGGGTATTTTCCTTTAAAGTCTTGTATTTGTTCTATTGTCATGTTTTTGAAATTATATCCTATAAGGTTTAAAAACCTTATAGGTTTTGTTCTGTATTAATTAATTCCGTGGTCTTTCATTACTTTATTTAAGTTTTTCACTAAAGCAAACATCAATACAGTTGCAAACATTAATAAACCAAAATTTACCCAAAAGAAATTGGCTTTATCGTCGTAAGTATCCCACATACTAGCTAAAACTCCAGATAATTTGTTTCCGATGGAGGTTGATAAAAACCATCCGCCCATCATTAATGCCGTAATATTTTTTGGAGATAATTTAGAAACAATCGATAATCCCATTGGACTTAGGAATAACTCACCAATAGTTATAATTCCGTAATTAGCAACCAACCACCAAACGGAAACTTTTTCCATTCCGTTGTTTCCAATATGAACTGCAGCGACCATTACTAGAACAGATAATGCAGAAATTAATAATCCGAAAGCGATTTTTGTTGGAGTTGACGGCTCTTTTTTTCTGCTTCTTAAAAAGGTAAAAAAGGCAACAACAAGCGGCGTTAATATAATAACCCAACCTGGATTTATAGACTGACTTAAATTGGTTGCCCAAATAGAAACTTTGGAACCTTCTTGAGGTAACTTATTTTTTTCAACATTTCTAAAATAAACAGGATAGTTTACTTCCTTAACTACTTTTCCATTTTCTTTTTGAAGTCGGAAACTTGCATCGTATAACTCAGTTGAATCTTTTTTGTATTCGATATCTTTTGCTAATTTTAAATTACTAAAAACAGCTTGCGTTGTTCCATTAATTTCTCTATCGGTATATCTATCTGCCCATGTTGTTAATGCCGAACCGTTTAATTTGAAAACTGCCCAAAATAAAATTACTACTGCAAAAATTGAAAGCAACGCTCCTATTGATCGTTTTTCTTCTGGTTTTGCTTTGAAATATAAACTTCCATAAAAGTAAACTACTGGAAGACATGCAAAAATAAAGGCATCAGTACTATCAGAACCAAAAATGGCACTATCAAGATTTACATCTGATTGCACTCCTTTAATCAACCAACCAATAACTCCAAAAACCACTGACGGAACTAAAATGTACAATACAATTTTAGAAAATGGCATGTCGCCTTCTTGAATTCCTTTTTTATCCGTTTTGTCTCCGTAGTGTTTTGTTCCTAAAAGAAATACGATTACACCAATAAACATTCCTAAACCAGCAGCCATAAAGGCATACTGCCAGCCTAATAAAATTTGCAAAGCAGCACCAAAAAAGTTACAAATGAAAGCACCAACATTTATTCCCATGTAGAAAATATTGTAGCCTTCGTCTTTCTTCTCTTTGTATTGGTCTTCGTTGTAGAAATTTCCTAATAACGTTGAAATATTGGGTTTGAAAAAACCATTTCCTACAATTACTAAAGTCATGGCTACGTAGAGCATTGGCAAACTATGAATTCCCATCAAAAAATAACCTGCGCCCATCATAATTCCACCAATAACAATTGACTTTTTATAACCAAGATATCTGTCGGCAACTAAACCGCCAATGAAAGGTGTTAAAAATACTAACGCAATGAAAGTTCCGTATAAATCAGAAGCTTCTTTTTCTGTCATGGCAAATCCTGCTTCGACATCTTTAAGATACAAAGTAAAAATTCCAATCATTAAATAATAACCAAAACGTTCCCACATTTCAGATAAAAACAAGTAAGGCAATGCTTTAGGATGACTTTTCCACATAATAATTCAATTTAAAAAAACAAACCTACAAGGATTTCTTGTAGGTTTGAAAGATATAAAAATATTTTTAAAATTATCTATCTAATTCAGGTTGTGCTTCAACATGGTCGTTGTGCATTCTTTTTTCTAACCAAGAACTCAACACAAATAAAATTGCAGCTGCAACTCCAGACATAATTATGAATAAAACAAAAAACTCATACAAGTTTGTTATTTGAAATCCTAAAAATGAAGTTGCACCACCAGTTCCATCTTCTCCACCTGGAATTAATGCGCTTAATGTTCCTGCAAATTTGTTAGCTGCAGCATTTGCTAAAAACCAAGTTCCCATCATTAAAGATGATAATCTTAACGGTGCTAATTTAGAAACCATTGATAAACCAATTGGTGATAAACATAATTCTCCAATAGTGTGAATTACATATAAACCAATTAACCACCACATTGAAACTTTTTCTCCCAATCCTAATCCTTTAACTGCAATTGCAATAATAACGTAACCCATTGCAACTAATCCTAACCCAATTGCCATTTTCTTTGGCGAAGATGGCTCTAATTTTCTTGCATATAAAAATCCCCAAACCATTGTCATAATTGGTGCAAGCGCAATAACTGCCAATGGATTTACAGATTGAAAATAGGAAGCTGGCATTTCCCAACCAAATAATGTTCTTTCTGTTTGTCTATCGGCAAATAATGTTAAAGAAGCTCCAGCTTGTTCAAATGCACCCCAAAAGAAAATCACGAAAAATGCAAGAATAAAAATCACTGTTATTCTTTGTATCTCAATTTTAGACAAACTTTTATCACTAAAAATTAATACCGGCATTGCTACCATTGCTCCATAAATGAAATAACTAATAATATCTAAATCGCTTTTGAACATTTGTTTGAAGTTCAACATAAAGAAAATAATTGCGATTGAACCAATTATCATTCCGATGCTTTTTGCATCTAATTTTTTAACAGGCAAACCAATATGTTTTCCATCTTCAGAAATAAGGTATTTTTTTTGACCCAGAATAAAAGCAACAAGACCAATTAACATTCCGATTCCGGCTGCAAGAAATCCCCATTTGAAATCCATAGAACCACAAACTAATGGTGAAAAGAAAGCTCCAAGGTTGATTCCCATATAGAAAATGGTAAATGCGCTATCAATTCTTCTATCATTTGCTGGATATAATTGTCCAACCATTGTAGAAATATTTGGTTTAAAGAAACCGTTTCCAATAATAATTGCTGTTAATCCCATCCACATTAATGAAACACCGCCATTTGCGCCAGCAGAGGCACTAAAAAACATAAAAAATTGACCAATTGCCATAAGCAAACCACCAATTACAATACTTCTCCTGTTTCCTAAAAATTTATCGCATAAATAACCCCCTAAAAGCGGAGTTAGATATACCAAACCCGTATAACTTCCATAAATTTCTGACGCATCAGCATCTTTCATTAATAATACTTTAGTCATAAATAGAATGAAGATTGCTCTCATTCCATAATAACTGAATCGTTCCCACATTTCTGTGAAAAATAGGAAGTAAAGTCCTTTTGGATGTCCTGTTTTTACTTGTTCACTCATAATTATTGTTTTAGTTATTTAGTTTAATTTTAGTTTTATTGTTGGTGCAAAGTACAAAACAATTTGTAACAAAAAAAGCTCTTCATTAGAATTTAATTAAATTATCATTCGCACTTTTATTTTATTTAATTTTATTAAAAAAAGAGTAATCACTTCATATTTAAAGTCCAAATTAATGCTTTTTCTTTAGTTGCTCTAAAAATTGTTGAATGTTTCTCTTTTGGTTCATCAGAATATTTCCATTTTAAATTCTTTAGGTTTTTATCCAATAATATTTTATTAAATTGATTAGTGCTAACTGAAATATCTTCTACGCCAGAACCAGCAAACCAAAAGGTTTTTTCAATATATAATGAATCGTTTAAATTTTTATTTGAATTTCTCACTAAAAATTGATTATTCCACCATAATGATGGGTCAAAAGCAATGTAATAATCAAACATTTCAGGCTTTAGAAAAAAAGTTTCAACAACAAAAAGTCCAGATAATGATTCACCAAGAATTCCTTTTTTATTAGAAGTTCTGTAACGTTTGTTTATTTCTTGAAAAAGCTCAATGCTAATAAAATTTCTAAATTTTTCTGAACCACCAACCACTGGTGCAATTTCTTTATCTGTTTCTACTTCTGTTGGACCTGTTAAATCTCTTCTTCTTTCAGTGTTTTCTATTCCAACAAGTATTATTGGAGCAATCCTTTTTGATTTTATTAATTTATCCAATGTATTTGCAATATGTGGAAAATCTTCTTTTATTCCTCCATCTGCCATATACATAACGGGCAATGAATCTTTTGTAGTTTCATATCCAATTGGTGTCCAAACATTTATTATTCTAGTTTCACCAACTTCACTTGATTCAATTGTAAAACTTGTGTGAACTGGAATTGGATCGACAATTTGTGGAGTATTTTTGCAACCAAATAATAAAACACAAATACTTAAACTGTAAAATAAAAACTTCATAATTCTAATTTTATTTAATACTGTTCACAAATAAAATAGTTTTTTTATTTATGAACTGCTTACTATTTCTTGTGCAAAGTATAAATAAATAATAATCGAAAAGTATGAATTTACTAAAAATAAGCGTTTGTGAGTAATTGTGATTGGAATGAAGTAGGCAGTTTAAACAAATTCCTTATACTGCCCATTGTCAATATTATGAGTAAATTCAAGTAATAGCGCATTATTTATCTCAATATATTCGGGTAAAAATCGAAGTCTGTATTTGGCTTGACCGATAAAGGTAAAAAAGTCGTTTCGGGTAATTCTCCTATCATCTTCAAGCTCTAAAATGGCATTTATGTTGTCAATAATTCGGCTCAAATAGGTTTGACTTAGAATTTCTCCACCATTAAAAACCTCAATACACATGTTTTCTTCGGATGCAAATTTTCTTCTTATGCCAAACTTCAACAAGTTATTGAATTGCGTAGTTTTACTTCCGAAATTGATGGTTTGGTTTACAATGTTTTTTGATGGAATAGATAGTTCAATAACATTCCAATTTACAAAATTAATTTTCATGGTTGTAGCTTCGGGTAATTGTGATAATTCCAAAACCCAACTAGTTCCTAGAACTAGGAATATAAATATGAGAGTTGTTTTGGCAATCAACTTAGCTAGATCAATAGCAAACGAATAATTTTCGAAATTGAAAACATACGGAACTTGCGTGATAAACAAAATAATGATGCTTGAAACCGCAATGATTGCAACACTTTTCATCTTTCGATTATAGAAAGTTCGATAAAGTGACAGAATTAAAAACCAAGTCAAAATTGCCGATAATAATAAATCTGGAATGGTATTGAATCGAATGCCGTAAGTATTTATTGTTTCTCCAAAGAATAACGCAATCAGCAATGAAATTATGGAAAGTCCAACAAAGAAAAATAGTATTCTTTTGGTGCTTTTTTTGTTGTTATAAAGATATTCAGGTGAATTATCAAAATAGTACAATGCCAATATCAAAAACATTGAATTCAGAATAGAAAACATGTTTTGACTGATAAGAATAATCCAATTATTGGTATTGAAATTATTAAAAACAAGAATCAACAAAGATGAAAACGACCAAACAAATACTGAATAACCAATAAATAGCAATCCTTTGTCAAATCGTTTTATAGCAATCTCGGAAGTTAATTTTTGTTTAAATTTATTCTGAACCACTAACCAAATAGAAAGCAATAAAAATCCACCAATTAAAGAAATTAATAATTCTGTTATTAAATAAAATTGATGTTGGTTCATTTTACAACTTCTCTTTAATGTAATTCGTCATTTTGTTAAACAACTGAATTCTAGTTTTTCCACCATATATTCCGTGGTTTTTGTCTGGATAAATTGCCCAATCAAATTGTTTATTAGCTTGAACTAGTGCTTCAATCATTTGCATTGAATTTTGAACATGAACATTATCATCGGCCGTTCCGTGAATTAGTAAAAAGTTTCCTTTAAGTTTACTCACATGATTAATTGGCGAATTATCATCATAGCCACTAGCATTTTCTTGTGGTGTTGTCATGTATCTTTCGGTGTAAATACTATCATAAAATCTCCAATTAGTAACTGGAGCAACGGCAATTGCCATTTTGAAAACATCAGCACCTTTGAATAAACAGTTGCTTGACATAAATCCACCATAAGACCATCCGAAAATACCGATTCTGGCTTTGTCAACATAAGCATAGTTTCCTATAACTTTTGCAGCGTCAATTTGGTCTTCAACTTCAAATTTACCTAACTCTTTTTGAGTACACTTTTTGAAAGCCGCACCTTTGTAACCTGTTCCACGACCATCAACACAAGCAATAATATAACCTTGTTGTGACAACATCATGAACCACATATCGTTTGTATCTAACCAGTTATTAGCCACTTCTTGCGAACCTGGTCCAGAATATTGATACATAAAAACTGGATATTTTTTAGTAGCATCAAAATCTTTTGGTTTGATCATCCAAGCATTTAGTTTATGACCTTTTTCAGTTGTAAGTTCGAAAAACTCTTTTGTTGGCAAATCATATTTTTTTAATTTATCAACCAAAGCTGTGTTATTTACAATTTCTTGAGCTTTTTTTCCGTCTTTAGAACTGTTCAAAGTATAAGTTGGCGGAACAGTAGCGCTAGAATAAGTATTAATAAAATAAGTGAAATCTGGACTGAAAGTTGCCGCATTTGTTCCAACTTGTGAAGACAATTTTACTTTCTTTTTACCATCAAGTGAAATTTTATAAACGTCTCTCAAAATAGAACCTTTCTCTACAGATTGATAGAAAACAGTTTTAGTTTTTTCGTCAAAACCATAAAAAGAAGTTACTTCCCAATTTCCTTTAGTAACTTGGTTTTTTAGTTTTCCGTTTTTATCGTATAAATAAATGTGATTGTAACCGTCTTTTTCTGATGTCCAAATAAAACTGTTGTCTTTCAAGAACGTTAAATTGTCTGTTACATCAACGTAAGCTTTATCTTTTTCATTCAAAACTACTTTTGGACTAGCTGTTGTTGCATCAACAAAAATCAAATCTAAATTGTCTTGATGACGGTTTAAAACTTGAACTGAAACTAAATTAGCATCATTTGTCCATTTCATTCTTGCAATATAGAAATCAGAGTAATTTCCTAAATTAATTGGTTGCGAAATATTGCCACTTAAATTATAAATATGCAATGAAACTATGGCGTTTTTCTCACCAGCTTTTGGATATTTAAACGTTTCAGAAGTTGGATACAAATCTTTTTTATACATATCCATCGAAAATTGTGGCACTTCGCTTTCGTCGAATTTTATATAAGCTAACTTTTTACTATCTGTACTCCAATCGAATGCACGAACAAAAGCAAATTCTTCTTCGTAAACCCAATCAGTAATTCCGTTAATAACAGCATTTTTCACACCATCATTAGTAACACGAGTCGTATTTCTTGATGTTATGTCATAAATATACAAATCATTTGCTTTTGCATAAGCAATTTTAGTTCCGTCAGGAGAAAATGTTGGCTCTTGAACTTGCCCAAGAAATCCACTCAGTTTTTTATCAACTGTGTCATACAAAAAGTAATCTGCGGTAAATGAATGACGGAAAATTTGATTAGTATTATTCGCTAATAAAATTTTCTTTTCGTCAGAACTGAAAACATAACTATCAATTCCTTCATCTGATAATTCTTTAAAGTTTTTCGTATCTATTAATGTTGAAACTTTTTTAAGTGTAGCAAAATCATAAAGATCGATTTGCTGGCTTTTTGTAGCTCTATCAGCGTTAAGGACGGTATATTGATTAGTGTTTTTCATGGATTGTAATTCATCCATTCCTTTGGCTCTAAAGGCACCAGTGTATATTTCTTCAACAGTAATTTTTTGTTGGGCAACTACAGAAAATGTAGTTAAAAGAAAAAGCGTAATAATTTTAGTAATCTTCATTTCTTGATTAATTTTAAACGAGTTCAATTTTAGTGAAAATTTTGCAAAAAAAGACATGTTATTATGTTAAATACTATTTAAAGTAGTTTTTATATTTTTTAACATCAAAAAAAAGCCACTCATTTCTAAGTGACTTTTACTATTTTGATTTCTTTGAGTATTAAATTTTAGTAATAATAAACTCTGATCTTCTGTTTTGTTGATGAAGCTCTTCTGAGCATGTTGATTCGTTTGTTGGTTCACAACCACAATTGTTAACTAATTGAGATTCACCATAACCTTTGGCTGTTAATCTAGCTTCGTTGA
>NZ_JBILJG010000020.1:0-52317 GCF_044377315.1 Flavobacterium sp. | reverse complement strand
CTATTGGTGCTAACTCGTTTATATCAGCCATAAATAGCACTTATCAACTCACTGTAAGTTGGCTTTGTGCCATAAATTTGACTTCAAGTTTCAAATATATAAAAAAAATTGTACTATTTTTATGTAAAAACATTTTTTATAAATCATCAAACGGACTTTTTATTTGCTCTAAACTCTTGGTGCTAACATGTGTGTATATCTCGGTCGTTTTGCTACTTCTATGGCCTAATAATTCCTGTATATATCGCAAATCGGTGCCACTTTCTAGTAAGTGTGTAGCATAGCTGTGTCGCAACCAATGCAAACTTACGGGTTTGGTTATTCCTACTTTTGAAAGTGCTTGTTTTAAAACATTGGATAAGCTTCTAGCATCATAAGGCTCTTCTCCATTAACTCCCTCAAATAACCATTTTTTTGGTTTATATACTACATAATAGTCTCTAAGTAATTGCAAAATTTTATTCGATAATGGTGCTATTCTGTCTTTTTTTCCTTTGGCTTGTCTAATCATTACTATGTTGCGTTTAGAATTGATGTCTTGTAGTAGGAGATTCAATAATTCGCTTCTTCTTAATCCGCAACTATAAATTAATGATAACATTGTTTTATGTTTTAGGTTGCTGTGGGCAGTAAGTATGAGTTTTATTTCTTCTTTACTCAATACATTTGGCAACACTTTTTCTCGCTTGGGGCGGTGAATTTTTTCTATCTCAATCTTTTTTTCTTTTACCGTTTTAAAATAGAGTTTGAGTGCATTTACAATCTGATTTTGATAGGAGGATGATAATTTGTTTTTAAAAATGTATTCATTATTATAGGTAATCAAATCTTCATTAGAAATTTCATTGCTATTTTTTTGATTGAAAAAGGTTAGAAATGCACGCAATGCTTCGGTATAAGTTTTGATGGTATTGGTGCTGTAGCGTTTAGATATTAACCATTGCTTGAATTTTGCAATTTGTTCTAATCCTTCTTTTGAGGGTTGTCTAACTATAATGCTAAATCTAATTTGGTTTTCTGCAGTATTGGGAATATGCCAAACTTTGAGTGTTTGACTCCATCTTGCTCCTTCGACTTTTCTTATTCGGGAAATTAATTCGGTGTTTTTTTCAAAATAAACGGCAATGCGTTTATCTCCGTTATGGCTGATAATTTTGGCACTCCAATACATGGCTTATAAATTTATAATGTAAAATTAAAAAAAAAATTATAAACTAACTAGTAGTCAAGGAATATTTATTTAATTTCTTCTAAAATCTTTTCTTGGCAAAATAATTCTTGGTGCTGGTTTTGGCAAACTGGCTTCTTCGGTTTTGCTCGAAGGTTCTATCAACTTATTGAGTTCTTTGATTTCGGCATCGGTTAAAAGTCGGTGACGACCTATTGGCAAATCGAGTGAAATGTTGATGATGCGTGTACGTTTTAGGGCTGTTACCTCATAATCAAGGTATTCGCACATACGACGAATTTGCCTGTTCAAACCTTGTGTAAGAATGATTCTAAAAACGTGTTTGCTGATTTGTTCAACTTTGCATTTTCGGGTAACGGTTTCTAGAATAGGAATTCCGTTGCTCATTCGTTCTATAAATCGGTCGGTTATTGGTCGGTTTACGGTTACGATGTATTCTTTTTCGTGGTTGTTGCGGGCACGCAAAATTTTGTTAACAATATCGCCGTCATTGGTTAGAAAAATCAATCCTTCGCTGGCTTTATCAAGTCGTCCTATTGGGAAAATGCGGGTTGGATAATTGATGTAATCAATAATGTTATTATGCACTTCTAGGTTGGTAGTACATTCTATTCCGGGTGGTTTGTTGAAAGCTAAGTAAATAGGTTTTTCGGTTTTTTCTCTAATGAGTTTTCCGTCTATTCGCACTTCGTCGTGCAAAGAAACTTTGGTGCCCATTTCGGGAATAGCGCCGTTTAGGGTTACTCTGCCTTCTTCTATAAGTTTGTCGGCTTCTCGTCGGGAACAGAATCCTGTTTCACCAATAAACTTGTTTAGCCTTTTTAGATTGTCTTCCATTTGGCAAAGATAGTTATTTTGTAAAAATGATTTCGCATCAATACAGATTGAATCTAGCCCCGATTGGCGAGGAAATTCTTTTGCAACTTTTATAAAGTTGTAAAAGATTGGAACAGAAAGCGGGAACTACCATTATCTAAAACGCCCGAGTGATTGGCTCCTAAACAAAAAACCGCAAACTCTCAACTAATAGAATTTGCGGTTAAAAAAAAATGGTTTACTTTTAATGATTGGATGAAACGCTTCCGCCCGAAGTTTCTTCTTTTTTGACGGTTTTAGGGTTTCCATCATAACTTATAGAGCTTCCGCTAGAGGCTTTTCCAGAAATTTTTACTAACGGATGAACTTGTGTTGAACTTCCGCTGGTTGACTGGGCAAAAACTTCGTTGGCAAGTAATCTTTCGGCATTTATTTCGCTTCCGCTAGACGAGGCCGTTTCGAGTTTTAGCGCTTTTCCAGCAACGTCAATGTTACTTCCGCTGGTCGATTCGCAACTGATTTCGTCAAACTCAACAGTGGCTTGAATTTCGCTTCCGCTACTAGTTTTTACTTTTAAATTGGTTCCTTTTAGCGTGTTTTTTCCTGTTATTGAGGCGCCACTTGTGGTTTCAATTATAGTGATAGTTGGCATTGAAATGCGAACAGTCATCATTTCGGCATTGTCTATATGCTCGTCGGATGTAACTTTTAGAACGCCATTTTGTACTTTGGTAGTAATGTGTTTTAGTAAGTTTTCATCGGCTTCTACTTCAATTTTTACGGCATTTGCTTGTTCTAGCACAACGTCAATTCCGCGAGAAACATCAACTTTTGTAAAGGTTTCTGTAATGGTTCTGGTTTCTGTTTGTACGTTTCCGTTTCCGTCTATTCCGTTTCCTAAGTCAATTTTATATTGGCATGAACTGAATAGTAGCGCTAGTATGGCTGCCGTAATGACTTTTGCAGCAAATAAAATTAGTTTTATCATGATTAGTTGGTTTTAACGATTATACCATCTTGGTTTATCTCAAGACCTGGTTTCCCTTTTTTGGTTTGAATAACTTCTTTACCATTTATTTTTATTGAAATCTCTTTGATTGAATCGTTTTCGTTGATACTATTGATGTTTTCTGTTTTAACATCTTCGTATTGGTATAGACAATTTACACAGTCCATTTTGTTTGAATTAACTTTGTAAACTTCGTTTTGGTTTGGATGCCAATAGAAATAATCTGAATCTGTTTGGTCATAATTTTCCATTGATTGATCCGGTTTTACATAAGTTCCAATAGGTAAATAAAGGAAAAGTTCTACTTGTTGACCTCTAAATTTATTTTTGACGTCATTTATCAAATAATTATTTAAGATAAGTTGATTTCCTTTAACTTCAAAAGCATAGTTAATTTTTTCAGCTCTTTCTTTTGCTTCGGAAGCCGATTTACCGTTTGCTAATTTTTCAATTTGAATAAAAGCAACTTTTTCATCGGTCGGCATAAGTTTTATGGAAACATTGTTAGAATAGATAACATCTTTACCGCTCTCGTCTTGTGTAAGTTTGAAATCGTCTCTGTAGTCAATGTTTTTTGAATAAAAGTCATTGTTTTTGAATTTTATAAAAAGCGTGTCTGTAGGTTGTAATACAATCTCTTGTTTTTGAACAGTTTTGCCTTCAAAAGCTATTTGAGTCGCTTCGTTTATTCCCAGCGAAATTAAGATTCCTAAAGCAATTACCCATAAAGCTAGTAAGCTATATTTAGCAATACTTCCAATTGATTTTAAGTTGTTTAGTAGTAATTTTAATCCAAGAATTAGAAAAAAGAACAACGGAATACCAAAAACCAATAAGTATAAAATTCCTTGAATCCATAGAGGTGTTTCTAATCCAATTGGTGTTTGAATATGATTTAGAATATAATTTTCAGGCATATTAGTAGAAAACATTAAAACAATACAGGCAATACAAAAAGCTAACAATGAAAAAGAAGCAAACATTACAATTATAGCACCCAAAACCTTAGCAAAAGCACCAAAAATGGTAACTATAACGTCTCCAAAATTTTTACCAACGCTGTTTGCGCCCGATGTAAATTGGTTGGCCAAATCAGGATTAGCATTTTTGAATTTTTCAGACATGTTTTCGTATTCTTCACGTACTTTTTGATCTACGTTTTTCAATTTTTCAGAAACACTTTCAAATTCTTCTCTCACTTTTTTCTCTATGTTCGAAATCGTTACGGGTTCGCCAGTCATTTCTAGCTTTTCGCTTGTAGTAATAGCTTCTGGTGTTACAACCCAAAGGATAAAGTAAGCCAAAATTCCAGTTCCAAAACCTGCGAAAACAAATATTAGAAACAAAATTTTAATCCAAACAGCATCTACACCAAAGTAGTGACCTAACCCAGTACAAACCCCACCAATCATACCTTTATCTTTATCACGATATAATTTTTTTGATGTTCTTGATGTAGAAGAAGTGAACGTTGTTTTTGTTGGTTCTTCACTTTCGTCGTCTATTCGGTAATCCTCAGGTTGTCCCATTACTAAAATTACTTCGTCAACGTCTTTTAGGCTAACCACATGTTTGTCCGTTTTTTGTTTTTCTGCTAACAATTCTGCAATACGCATTTCGATGTCTTTCATTATCTCGTCTTGCCCAGATGGGTTAGATAGCGAACGTTTTATAGCATCTAAATAGCTAGATAGCTTTTGGAAGGCATTTTCATCTACATTGAAAAATAATCCACCTATATTAATATTTACTGTTTTGTTCATGATTGTTAGTTTTGATTGGTTATAATGTTTACGGCATCCGACAATTCTGTCCATGTACCATTTAATTCATTTAAAAATGTTTTTCCTAAATCGGTTAACTCATAATATTTTCTTGGTGGTCCCGAAGTGGATTCTTCCCAACGATAGTTGAGTAAACCGTCATTTTTTAATCTTGTTAGTAGCGGATAAACGGTACCTTCAACTACAAGCAATTTTGCGTTTTTTAAAGTATCCAAAATTTCAGAGGTATAGGCTTCTTTTTCTTTTAAAACAGATAAGATGCAGAACTCCAAAACTCCTTTTCGCATTTGCGCTTTTGTGTTTTCGATGTTCATGATTTTTTTTTATTTTTTTGTGATTAACATTCGTTTTTTATTTTTTTTTGGAGCTATTTCCCGCTTTTCACTTCAATCTTTTTATTTTTAAAGAAAAAATAAAAAGGATTTCCATTGCAATCGGGGCTAGTGAACCGTGATTAAATTGATGATTGAAACTAATTGAAATTATTTAAAGAAATTAATAGTCAAAGGATATTTATATGTTTCGCCATTTGATGCTTTTACACCTGCAATAATTATCAATACGAATTCGACTATTTTTGAAAATATAAATAAGCCAAATGCAATAGCGGCAATAATTATAAAAGTGGTTATATTTTCATTACTTAAATCTTCAATTCTAAAATTTCCTGAATCAAAATGAGTTGAACTAAAACTTACATTTTTTGCAGCCAAGTAAATTAAAGTTGGAATTGAAACTACTACTAAAAGTAAAGTGTATAAAAACATACTTAGTTGAAAATTTATTGCTTGCTTTCCGTTGGCATCGATAAATTCGGAATCATTTTTTTTAGAACTCCATAGTATTATTGGAAAAATAAAACCTCCAAACGGAATAATATATTGCGACAATATAGTCAAATGGATTAGGGCTGATGTGTTTTTTTCGTTTGATGTCATGATGTTCTTTTTGTTTTGATTAATGATGATTTTATTTATTACTATAGATAGACTATTAATTTCTTATACAAAGATAAGGCTAAAAACTAGTAGCTTGTTTTGCATAGTAGTTAATATTAACAAAAAATTAACATTTAATAACGAGCGATTACTAGCATATAAATGTGTATTTTTACAGCATAATCAATACTTCATGAGCAATTCAACTTTAAAATATAATACTTTTTTATTTTTCAAATTACCATCGGCCTTTTGGGCTGGTGTACGACTTAAAGCAATAGACGATGAGCAATGCGTGGTATCTGTTAAGCATAGATGGTTCAATCAAAACCCTTTTAATTCGATGTATTTTGCCGTGCAAGCAATGGCAGCCGAACTCACAACAGGCGCATTAGTATTGTCTAAAATAAAAGCATCTGGAACAAATATTTCAATGTTGGTAGCCAATAATAAAGCAACTTTTACCAAAAAAGCAACGGGTAGAATCACTTTTATATGCCACGATGGCAAGCTAGTAGAAAAAGCTATCCAGAAAACTATTGCAACTGGCGAAGGACAAACCCTTTGGATGAAATCAATAGGAACCAACCAAAAAGGTGAACAAGTTTCAGAAATGGATTTTGAATGGACGGTTCGTGTTAAATAATAAGCTATGTCTCTATGTGGTTAAAAATAATTAAAAGAGTTAATTCTTAATTATCTTAATGCAATAAATGGTTATAAAAATCATCCTAAATTGTTCTAAACAAAAGTTAAAACCATGACAATTAATGAACTATTCAGATTTTGTTTTTGTAAATTTGAATAAAAATAACAAAATGAAAGTTTTAATCACAGGCGCAACAGGACTTATCGGTACAGAATTGACGGAAAAGTTATTGAAAAACGATCATTCCGTTAATTATTTGACAACTTCAATTTCTAAAATCGTAAACAAAACCAATTATAACGGATTTTATTGGAATCCACAAGAAGGAACCATCGATGAGAATTGCATTGAAGGTGTTGATGTGATTGTGCATTTGGCAGGCGCATCTATATCAAAAAAATGGACTAACAACTACAAACAAGAATTAATTGAAAGCCGATTATTGTCAGCTCATTTGCTTTTCGGATTGGTAAAAAAATCCCAAAATCAAGTAACACAATTTATATCTGCTTCGGGAACGGCTATTTATCCCGATACTTTTTCAAGAGTATATGACGAAAATTCTCCCGAAATTGAAGATAGTTTTTTGAGTAATTTGGTCGTAAAATGGGAGGAAAGTGCTAATCAATTTCACTTATTATCAATCAAAACCACTGTTCTTCGCACCGGAATTGTTTTTTCAGCCAAAGGTGGCGCACTTGCCCAAATGGTTAAACCTATTAAGTATGGAGTAGGTTCAGGTTTCGGTTCAGGAAAACAAGTTCAATCTTGGATTCATATTCAAGATTTGGTCAATTTGTATTATTTTGCCATTACCAATCAAACGGATGGAATACTAAATGCTGTAGCTCCAAATCCAATTTCAAATCAGGAATTGACCAAGACGATTGCGAGAATTTTAAAGAAACCTCTTTTTTTACCCAATATTCCGAAATCTGTAATGAAATTGATTTTGGGCGAAATGCACATCTTACTCTTTCAAAATAAATCTGTAATTCCAAAAAGAGCACTCCAACTCGGATTCAAATTCAAATTTGATACAGCAGAAAAGGCTTTAAATGATATTTTGTTATAAAGCAACCTTTCTTTTCCCTCTACTTTGGAGAGGGTTGGGGTGAGGAAAACAAAAAAAAACTCCAGTATTTGCTGGAGTTTTTATGTATCAGAATCGAATTAATAATTGGAAAATTTATAAAGTCCAACCTTTTAAAAAGAACTTTAGTAATCCAAATGTACTAAACTCGAAACCAATGTAGTCTTAAAATTTTGCTAATTTTTTATTTTATGTAATCTTAGATTTGAAAACATAATTGTGACAATTTGACATAAATTCAAAAATGGCAAATAATTTGATTTTAAAGTAGTGAAATCATACGATTATGAACATTAAAAATATTTTTAAGAATAAAAAACAAGAAGATACAATGAATACTGAAAATCCAGAAAATGAACCAATTGTTGAAGAAAAAACTTCAGAAAACATTGTAAATGAGGTTGAAGCAGCTGCCGAGTTAACGCTTGAACAACAATTGCAAGAAGAATTATCTACCGAAAAAGATAAATTTTTGCGACTTTTTGCTGAGTTTGAAAATTATAAAAAACGTACTTCTAAAGAACGTATCGATTTGTTTAAAACTGCCAATCAAGAAGTTTTACAAGCCATGTTGCCAGTTATGGACGATTTTGACAGAGCCATGATTGAAATTTCTAAGTCAGAAGACGAACTTTTGCTAAAAGGTGTTGAACTTATTTATGAAAAACTTAAAGGAACATTGGTTTCTAAAGGTTTAGAACAAATTGAAGTTAGAGTTGGTGATGCATTTAATGCTGATTTTGCAGAAGCAATTACTCAAATCCCAGCACCATCGGATGATTTAAAAGGAAAAATTGTAGATGTTCTTGATAAAGGATACAAATTAGGCGATAAAATAATTCGTTTTCCAAAAGTAGTAGTAGGAATGTAAAAACAAGTCATGACTTGTCTCTACAAAACAACATAAACATAAAATGAAAAAAGATTTTTACGAAATATTAGGCATTTCTAAGAATGCATCCGAAGCTGAAATAAAGAAAGCCTATCGCAAGAAAGCTATCGAGTTTCATCCTGATAAAAATCCAGGAGATGCTGCTGCAGAAGAGAATTTTAAAAAAGCTGCCGAAGCTTATGAAGTTCTTAGTGATCCTCAAAAAAAGGCTAAATACGACCAATATGGTCATCAAGCATTTGATGGCGGTGGCGGATTTGGTGGTGGTCACGGTGGCATGAATATGGATGATATTTTCAGTCAGTTTGGCGATATTTTCGGAAGTGCGTTTGGCGGCGGTGGATTTGGTGGTGGCGGAGGTCAACGTCGTGTAAAAGGAAGCAATCTTCGTATAAAAGTTAAATTGACTTTAGAAGAAATTGCCAATGGTGTTGAGAAAAAAGTAAAAGTTAAACGTAAAGTTCAAGCACAAGGCGTTACCTATAAAACTTGTTCCACTTGTAATGGTCAAGGTCAAGTAATGCGTGTTACCAATACTATTTTAGGTAGAATGCAATCAGCCTCAACATGTCCAACTTGTGGTGGTTCGGGTCAAATTATGGATAGAAAACCTGCTAATGCCGATTCACAAGGAATGATTTTAGAAGACGAAACGGTTTCTATCAAAATCCCTGCCGGTGTTGTAGATGGTATGCAACTTAAAGTCTCTAACAAAGGGAATGATGCACCTGGAAACAACAGTATTCCTGGAGATTTAATTGTGGCTATCGAAGAATTAGAACACGAATTTCTTAAACGTGAAGGCGAAAATCTTCATTACGATTTATACATAAGTTTATCAGAAGCGGTTTTAGGTGTTTCTAAAGATATTGAAGCTATAAACGGTAAAGTGAGAATCAAACTGGAAGAAGGAATTCAATCTGGAAAAATTTTGAGACTTAAAGGAAAAGGAATTCCAAGCATCAATAGCTACGGAAGCGGTGATTTATTGGTTCACGTAAACGTTTGGACGCCAAAAAATCTTAATAAAGAACAAAAACTATTTTTCGAAAAAAATCTCGGAGATAGTAATTTCACTCCAAATCCAGAGAAAAGCGATAAATCTTTCTTTGAAAAAGTGAAAGATATGTTTTCGTAAGAAAAAAAAATGTACTTTTGATACATAAAATGTAGTAAGTATGAATGCAATTGAATTTTCTTCAAGGATTGAAAAGGGCAAAATTGTTGTTCCAAAAAAATATAAAGATTTTGATAACGAAGAAGTTAGGGTAATTTTACTTGTCAATGATTCAAAAACTAGTTTGTCAAAAAAAGAAGCTATTTTGAAAACTTTGAATAAGATGAAAAAAGAAAAAATGTTTTCAGTTATTCAAGACCCAGTTTTGTGGCAAAAAGGAATTAGAAATGAGTGGGAATAAAATTCTTCTTGATACAAATGTCATAATTTATGCTTCTAAACAGATACTAGATATAGATAAGTTTATAAATTCTTATGAAGAATATTATGTTTCAATAATAACTTATCTTGAAGTTTATGGTTATGAATTTTCAAATTCAAATGAGAAGGATTTGGTTGATGAACTTTTCAACAACATTCAAATTATTGATTTAAACAAAGAAATCTCTGAGTTTGTTATCGAAATCAGAAAAAATAAAATTAAAAAGATAAAATTACCTGACGCAATAATACTTGCGACTTCAAAGTTTTTAGACATTCCACTATTAACAGCAGACTGGGACGACTTTCTCTCTATTGATGAAACAATAATAATAAAGAATTTAGACTCTTTAAAGAAATAATTTTTTTTGAATAGATTTGTTTCTATTCTTTTTTCCCATCCTTATGCAAATAAGGGTGGGTTTTTTGTAACAAATACGTAAAGTTTACTACTAATTCTATACTTTTACAAAATACAGTTGCAACAACAAAAGTCAATGTCAAAAATCAAATTTAATTGCTAAACTTTTGTAAATTGCTATTGTCATTGCCATTGAAATTTAATTTTTATGAATAACATTCTCGAAGTAAACAAAGTTGTCAAGAAATACGGAGATTATACTGCTCTCAACCAAGTTTCGCTTTCTATTCCACAAGGAAGTATTTACGGATTATTAGGACCCAATGGTGCCGGAAAAACATCGCTAATTCGTATCATCAATCAAATTACAATGCCCGATAGTGGCGAAGTTTTACTTGATGGAAAACTATTGCAACCTGATGATGTTCAGTATATTGGTTATATGCCAGAAGAACGTGGTTTGTATAAGTCAATGAAAGTAGGTGAGCAATGTTTGTATTTGGCTCAACTAAAAGGATTGTCTAAAGAAGATGCCAAAATTCAACTAAAATATTGGTTCGACAGACTAGAAATTCAAGGTTGGTGGAACAAAAAAATCCAAGAACTTTCTAAAGGAATGGCACAAAAAATTCAGTTTGTTGTAACTGTTTTGCATAAACCAAAACTACTTATTCTCGACGAACCTTTCTCAGGATTTGATCCCGTAAATGCCAATTTGATAAAAGACGAAATCATCGAACTCAACAAACAAGGAACTTCTATCATTTTCTCAACACACCGAATGGAAAGTGTAGAAGAAATGTGCGACCATATTGCACTAATCCATAAATCAAATAAACTAATCGAAGGAAAATTAACCGATGTTAAGAAGCAATTTCGTACCAATAGCTTTGAAGTTGGAATTTTAACTAACAATGTAGAAGGATTGATGTACGATTTAAGTCAAAAATTCACACTGTCACAATCCAATTTCAAATCGCTAAACGACGAATTAAAACTCGAAATCAACCTTGGAAATGCCACTTCAAGCGAACTTTTAAATACATTAGTACAACGCGGTCAAGTAACCCATTTTGTAGAAAAAATTCCAAGTGTAAACGATATTTTTATAAAAACAGTAAGTGAGTAAATTAGGTTTTAGGAGGTTGGTCGTAGGTGTTAGATACTACCTACAACCCACAACCCACAACCCACAACCCACAACCTTTAAAAAAATGAGCAAATTAGCATTAATAATAAAAAGAGAATTTATTGCCAAAGTTCGCAATAAATCATTCATTGTAATGACATTTTTAAGTCCATTACTATTTGTCGGAATTGGAGCTTTTGTGGGTTATCTTGGTTCAATGAAAGCCGATATGAAAACCATTGCGATTCATGACGAAACGGGCAAGTTTGTTAGCCAATTCAAAAATGATGAAGAATACAAATACCTCGATTTATCTTCTGTCGATACCAAAATTTTAAAAGATAGCATCGTAAAAGAAAGCTACGAAGGTTTGCTAATCATACCAAAAGCAGCTAATAACGAAAGTTTGCAAAAAGGAATTCAATACGTTTCTAATGATAGCCCAAGTGTACTATTTGTCGAAAAATTAGAAGATGTCATTTCCAAAAAAATAACAGACGAAAATTTCCTTGCGCAAGGCTTAGACACTCTAAAAATAAGTAATGCTAAAGCAGCTGTTTCTATAAATCTAACAAAAGCATCAGGTGAAGAAGCGCTAAAAGGTCTTAACGAAATCAAAATTGCTATTGGTGGTGCTTTCGGATATTTAATCATGATGTTCATCGTCATATACGGAAACATGGTAATGAGAAGCGTTATCGAAGAAAAAACGTCAAGAATTATCGAAGTTATCATTTCGTCAGTCAAACCTTTCCAATTAATGATGGGTAAAATCATAGGAACTTCAATGGCTGGAATTTTACAATTTCTAATTTGGGCAATTCTCGGAGTTGCTGCCATGTTTATCATGACATCTATTTTCGGAGTTCAAATGGGTGCAGCATCCGCAAGTCAATCGCAAGAAGCAATGGCAATGGCACAAAAAGAAATGGGTGGCGATTTTCAAATGTATCTAAAAGAAATTTTAAATCTTCCTTTACTTTCAATAGCTTTAGGTTTTATCGTTTATTTCGTTGGTGGCTATTTTCTATATAGCTCATTCTACGCAGCAATTGGTGCCGCTGTTGATAACGAAACCGACTCACAACAGTTTCTTTTGCCTATAATAATGCCTTTAATATTAGGTGTATATATCGGTTTTTTCACAGTAATAAACGATCCACACGGAACCGTAGCAACTGTGTTTTCGATGATTCCGCTTACATCGCCAATAGTCATGCTTATGCGAATTCCATTTGGTGTACCTTGGTGGCAAATCGCCATTTCGGTAACGTTACTTTTCGGAACATTTCTCGGAGTTGTATGGTTTGCATCCAAAATTTACCGCGTCGGAATTCTAATGTATGGCAAAAAACCAACCTGGAAAGAATTATACAAATGGCTTAAATATTAGGAGCGAATGGCTCGGGCATTATCGGTGATGGCAATTCCTGCTTTCCACAATATCTTTTTCTTTTTTAAATAAAAAAAGAAAAAGGATATTTGCTCCAATCAGGGCTATTAATAAAACAATTTTGAATTTTTGTGAACTTTGCGAAAAACTTTGCGAACTTTGCGGTTAAATAAAAAAGCATGTCAAAAATACTAATCATAGAAGACGAAGCTTCCATTCGTAGAGTATTAACCAAAATACTCTCCGAAGAAAGCGATACCTATCTAGTAGAAGAAGCCGAAGACGGAGCACAAGGCTTCGAAAAAATAAAAAACACCGATTATGATTTGGTGCTTTGCGACATCAAAATGCCCAAAATGGACGGCGAAGAACTTCTTGAAGCCGTAAAAAAAATAAAACCCGAAATTCCAATAGTAATGATTTCTGGTCACGGCGATATGGAAACCGCCATAAACACTATGCGTCTAGGTGCATTCGATTATATTTCAAAACCACCCGATTTAAATCGATTATTAAACACTGTTCGCAACGCTTTAGACAAAAAGCAACTCGTAGTTGAAAACAAAATTCTAAAGAAAAAAGTTAGCAAAAACTACGAAATGATAGGCAATTCAGAACCTATCAACCACATAAAAGCCATAATCGAAAAAGTGGCACAAACCGATGCAAGAGTTTTAATTACGGGACCAAATGGAACAGGAAAAGAACTTGTTGCGCATCAACTGCACGAAAAAAGCGAGCGCGCCAACTTTCCAATTATCGAGGTAAACTGTGCCGCAATTCCATCTGAATTGATAGAAAGCGAACTATTCGGACATATAAAAGGTGCATTTACATCAGCAGTAAAAGACCGAGCAGGAAAATTCGAAGCTGCCGATGGCGGAACTATTTTCTTAGATGAAATTGGCGATATGAGTTTGGCAGCACAAGCCAAAGTATTACGTGCTTTGCAAGAAAGTCTGATTCAACGTGTTGGTGCCGACAAAGACATCAAAGTAAATGTTCGTGTAATAGCAGCAACCAACAAAGACCTGAAAAAAGAAATCGAAGATGGACGTTTCAGAGAAGATTTATACCATCGTTTGGCAGTAATTCTGATAAAAGTCCCAGCGTTAAACGAACGTAGAGACGACATTCCATTATTATTAGAACATTTTGCCATAAAAATAGCCGAGGAGCAAGGAAATGCAACAAAAATATTCTCAAAAGACGCTATCAAACTATTACAAGAATACGACTGGACAGGAAATATCCGCGAACTAAGAAACGTTGTGGAACGACTAATAATTTTGGGTGGCAACGAAATATCAGAAACAGACGTAAAACTATTCGCAAGTAAATAACAGGTAATAGTTTTAAGGAATTAGGTTTTAGGTAAATATGCGCCAAATTCCTATTCCCTAAAACCAACTACCTACAAACTAGCAAAATGCAATTAAAAAAAATAAACCCAAACCTTCAAAAAGCTCTAATCGAAAACGGATTAACAGAAGCTAACGAAATGCAACAAGAAACGTTTTCTACTATTAAAAGTGGTGTAGATGCCGTTATTCAATCGGGTGAAAAAACTGGAAAATCGACTACGATTGTGCTTAATGTAATTCAACGTTTAGAAAAAACGCAAGGCGAAAGTACGCGTGCTTTAATCATTGTAGAAAACAAAGAAAGAGTACTCGAAATGGAGGAACTTTTTTTGAAACTAGGAACTTATACCGACTTGAGTATTCTGGGTGTTCATGATAAAGGCGACATTGATTACGATAAAAATGTAATTTCTATGGGATTAGATGTTCTTATCGGAACGCCGGCTCGCGTCAACACACTTTTTTCATCTGCCGGATTTAATATTAACACTATTAAAATGTTTGTGGTCGATGACACAGAAATTTTAATGCGATTAAGAATGGATGCTGTGATTCTGCGTTTGTCGCAAAGTATCGAAAAAACACAACGAATTTTCTTTTGCAACACTATAACCGAACGCGTTGAATCTTTGGCTAACAACATAATGATTGAGCCATTATTCTTCGAAATGGAAGATGATGAATAAAGATTTATCCGCGTTTTAACCAACCTGTAATACTCATTCTTTTTTCATTTGTTGTCAAAACTTCGTGAAGTAATTCGTCGCTCTTAAAAAAGACCGTTTTGCCTTGCGTCGGATTTATAGTATGATTGTTTTTTTCTTCATAAATAAGCAATTCGCCACCATCTTTTTTTACCCAATCAGCATTCAAGTAACTTATCATCGAATATTGTCGCTTGGCATCATCCTGAAATTGATCTAAATGTTTTCGGTAAAAACTTCCTTTTTCGTACAACGAATAATGAAATTCATAACTTTTTATATTGGTATAACAACTTTGGTTGAGGTACGAAATAAACTCTTCAATTTTTTCAAAAAATTCATTTTCAAAAGAATCATTGTGCTTTTTGTCGAGCCAATAAATTTTGTCATTTCGTATTAAATTATCATAAAACATGTGTCCATCATTGCCAACACCAGCGGTTTTCATGCTACTTTCACTATCTAAAGCTATTAAATTTGCTTTTAAATTTTCACACAAAGTTTCGCTTAAAAAATTCTCCGAAACACCAACTTTATTCGCAATAAAACTTTCTATCAAGTCCTCAAAATTATTTTCCATTTTATAGCTTGATTAGACAAGCAGTGCAAGGTAATCTATTGAAATTTAGTAAATGGATGATTATAAATATTTGGAATGAAGTTTTTTTAATATATTTGTTATTAAAATAATTTTCAAAAGTGAAAAATAAAAGGTTTGATCTAATTTTCAACTTTATACTATTAATAACACTCTTTTCTTGTAATGACTCAGAAGAAACGGATTATATTTTAGTAGAAAAAACTCCTGTAATTCTTAATCTTGAAAACGTTCCGTATCCTAAATTATCGGATTATAAGTTTTTTCAAGGAAGTATTAAAGATCAAAACCCATCTTATGGTGTAATTCCGTACGAACCAACTAGCGAATTATTTACTGACTATGCTGAGAAAAATAGATTTTTATGGATGCCAGAAGGAACAAAGGCTTCCTACAGTAGTGATTCTGAAAGTCTGAATTTACCTATTGGTGCTGCTTTGATTAAAACTTTTTACTACAATAATGTTCAACCATCCAATACCACCAAAATAATTGAAACACGAGTTATGATTCGTAAATCTACAGGTTGGATTTTTGCTGAGTATGTTTGGAATGATGAACAAACAGAAGCTACTCTTCAAAATTCGGGAAGTTCAATTCCTATTTCATGGAAAGACATTAATAGTATAATTCAAACTATTGATTATCAAATCCCTGATCTAAATCAATGTTTAACATGTCATTCAAACAATCAAGTTGTAACTCCAATAGGCATAAAGCCTCAGAGTTTGAATAGTAATTTCAGTTATGCTGATGGAACTAAAAATCAATTACAAAAATTAATTGACTTTGGTTATTTAGAAAATAATTTACCTTCCAATATTGTTTCTGTTGTCAATTATAATGATACTTCCAAAAGTTTAGATTTGCGAGTTCGTTCTTATTTTGATATTAATTGCGCTCATTGTCATCAAGATGGAGGTAATGCTGCCTATGTACCTCAATTGAGATTATCATTTAATGAAACTGCAAATCTTGCCAAAATGGGGGTTTGTGTATCAGCATTAACAGAATTTCCTGGTTTTCCTCGTGGAAAGTTGGTAAATCCTGGTAACATTGCAGAATCTTATATTTATTTTAGTATGAATACTGATTTATCTTTAAATAGAATGCCACGTATAGGAAGAACTATTGTGCATCAAGAAGGAATTCAATTGGTTGAACAATGGATAAACTCTTTGCCAGCTTGCGAGTAATTTTTTATTTATATGCATGCATACTAAATTATTTTAGTATATTTACCCAAACAAAATTATAGAATATGGATTTTTCAGCAAAAATGCTTCGTGATAATGCTTTGGCAGACAAAGTAATAGTAGTAACTGGTGGTGGTAGCGGATTAGGAAAAGCAATGACCAAATATTTCCTAGAATTAGGTGCTAAAGTTGCCATAACTTCACGCGATTTAGAAAAATTAAAAACAACGGCATCAGAATTAGAAATGCAAACCAACGGAAGATGTTTACCAGTTCAGTGCGATGTTCGTCATTACGATCAAGTTGAAGCAATGCTTGCTGAGGTTTTAAAAAACTTCGGGAAAGTAGATGTTTTACTAAACAATGCCGCGGGAAATTTCATCTCACCAACCGAAAGACTTTCTGCAAATGCATTTGATACCATTATTGATATTGTTCTAAAAGGAAGTAAAAACTGTACTTTAGCTTTCGGAAAACATTGGATAGAAACCAAACAAACCAATTGTAATGTATTAAATATTGTTACAACTTACGCATGGACAGGTTCGGGTTATGTTGTGCCAAGTGCAACTGCTAAAGCTGGTGTTTTAGCCATGACAAGAAGTTTAGCAGTAGAATGGGCAAAATACGGAATTAGAATGAATGCTATAGCTCCAGGTCCATTTCCAACTAAAGGCGCATGGGATAGATTATTACCAGGTGATTTAGCCGAAAAATTTGATATGGCTAAAAAAGTACCTTTAAGAAGGGTAGGAGACCACCAAGAATTAGCCAATTTAGCAGCGTATTTAGTTTCTGATTTTTCTGCTTACATCAACGGAGAAGTTGTGACAATTGATGGTGGCGAATGGCTGCAAGGCGCAGGTCAATTCAATATTTTAGAAAAAATACCCCAAGAAATGTGGGATATGTTAGAAACTATGATTAAAAATAAAGGAAGTAAATAATCCTTTTATTTTGTCATTCCGGAGGAATCTCACTTATATTTTTACAGTAGCTTTCCTTTAATATTTTGTAAGTCAGATGGAATTTTTAAACCTGACTTTTTTTGTAACTCATTGCTTTTAACTTATTCTCAAACGTTGTTAACTGATTACTGACAACTGAAAACTAAAAATTACAAGATTGTTAACAAAATACATTTTCAAAACCCATAAATAGTTGTATTTTTACCACTCAAATTTTTTATAAAGTAAATGGGTAAAATCATAGCAATTGCTAATCAAAAAGGGGGTGTTGGTAAAACAACAACTTCTATCAATCTCGCAGCTTCATTAGGAGTTTTAGAAAAAAAAGTACTACTAATCGATGCCGATCCTCAGGCTAATGCAAGTTCAGGACTTGGAATAGATGTGGAAAGTGTCGAAATTGGAACGTACCAAATTCTAGAACACAGTAATACTCCAAAAGAAGCAATTGTTTCGTCAACTTCACCAAATGTTGATGTTATACCTGCTCATATTGATCTTGTTGCCATCGAAATCGAATTGGTTGACAAGGAAAATCGCGAGTATATGTTGAAGCAAGCATTAGAAAGTATTAAAAACGATTATGATTATATTCTAATTGATTGCGCACCTTCATTAGGTTTACTTACTTTAAATGCGTTGACCGCTGCAGATTCTGTTGTAATTCCAATTCAATGTGAATATTTTGCTTTAGAAGGTTTAGGAAAATTATTAAACACCATCAAAAGTGTTCAAAAAATACACAATCCAAGTTTAGACATCGAAGGTTTGTTATTAACCATGTTCGATTCGCGTTTGCGTTTGTCTAATCAAGTAGTTGAAGAAGTTCAAAAGCATTTCAACGACATGGTTTTTGAAACAATTATTCAGCGTAATGTAAAATTGAGTGAAGCACCAAGTTTTGGCGAAAGCATTATCAATTTTGACGCAACAAGTAAAGGCGCTACCAATTATTTGAATTTGGCACAAGAAATTATCAAGAAAAACAGTTAGTGATTTATGGCACAAGCAGTAAAAAAACAAGCATTAGGTAGAGGTTTATCGGCACTTTTGAAAGATCCAGATAATGATATAAAATCTGTTGACGACAAAAATGCAGATAAAGTTGTTGGAAATATTATTGAACTTGAAATTGATGCAATTGAAATAAATCCGTTTCAACCTCGTAGTAATTTCAATGAAGAATCGTTAAAAGAATTAGCAACTTCTATAAGAGAATTGGGTGTAATACAACCCATTACTGTTAGAAAGTTAGAGTTCAATAAATACCAATTAATTTCTGGAGAACGCCGTTTGCGTGCCTCTAAAATAGCTGGTTTACAAGTAGTTCCTGCTTATATTCGTATTGCTAATGATAACGAATCTTTAGTAATGGCTTTGGTTGAAAATATTCAACGTCATGATTTAGATCCAATTGAAATTGCTTTATCTTACCAACGTTTGATGGACGAAATTCAATTAACACAAGAGCAAATGAGTGAACGAGTAGGAAAGAAGCGTTCAACAATCGCTAACTATTTGAGGTTATTAAAATTAGATCCAATTATTCAAACCGGAATTCGTGATGGTTTTATAAGCATGGGTCACGGTCGTGCTATTATCACTATTGAAAATCATGATGCTCAAGCAGATATTTACCAAAAAATTGTTAGCCAAAATCTATCTGTTCGTGAAACAGAAACCTTGGTTAAAAATTACCAAGAAAGTCTAAAACCTAAAGCTGATAAAACTACTAAATCTTCTACATTTGAAGTTTCTAACGATGAACAAAAAGCAATTGCTACTTATTTTGGAGCAAAAGTAGATATAAAAGTAGCCGGAAATGGAAAAGGGAAAATCACCATCCCATTTCATTCAGAAGAAGATTTTAATAGAATTATTAAACTTATAAAAGGGTAGTGATTAGATTTTTACATATCTTTTTACTAGTTTTCTTTTTGGGAAATGCGATTGGTTTTGCTCAAGAAACAGAACTGAAAATAAAAGATACTATAAGTTCAAAAAAATCACAAATTGACCCATTAGCACCAGCTAGAGCGGCTTTTTATTCGGCTGTTTTACCAGGTTTGGGACAAGCATATAACAAAAAATACTGGAAAATTCCAATTGTTTATGGAGCTTTAGGAACAGGAATTGGTATTTACGCTTGGAATAATAGTAAATACCACGAATTTAGAGATGCTTACAAGAGGAGAATTGCCAATATAACAGATGTGAAGTATAGTAAGTATTCAAATGAGACATTGATTAATGCTCAAAGTGCTTATGAAAGACAAAGAGATATTTCACTTATAGTAACAGTTGCTTTGTATGCTTTAAACATTGTAGATGCTAATGTAGATGCACATTTGAAACAATTTAATGTTGATGATAATTTGTCTCTTCGCCCCGATGTTTTCCCTTCTGATTTTACTTCACAACAAACAATTGGTTTAACTCTAAATTATCGATTCTAATGAAAGTAGCGCTTTTAGGTTACGGAAAAATGGGAAAAATCATCGAAACAACCCTATTAGAAAGAGGACACGAAATTGTTTTAAAAAAAACAAGCACAACTACTTTTGAAGGTTTAAAAAACGCTGATGTTGCCATAGATTTTAGTTTGCCAAGTGTGGCTGTAGCAAATATTTCTGAATGTTTAACTAACGGAATTCCAGTAATTTCTGGAACTACAGGTTGGTTAGAAGAATATCCAAAAATGGTTTCGCTTTGTAAAGAAAAAAAGGGAGCATTTTTATATGGTTCCAATTTTAGTTTAGGTGTAAATTTGTTTTTTCAATTGAATGAAAATTTGTCCAAAATGATGTCAAAGTTCAATCAATATAAAGTTGAATTAGAAGAAATTCATCACACCCAAAAACTTGATGCTCCAAGCGGAACAGCCATTTCATTAGCCAAAGGAATTATTGAAAATTCTGATTACAAAAGCTGGACATTAGATAAGAATAGAGATGAAAATCAATTATATATAGACGCCAAAAGAATAGAAAATGTGCCAGGAACACACTCTATTTTTTATATTTCAGATGTTGACACAATTGAAATTAAGCACACAGCCCACAATAGAGAAGGTTTTGCCTTAGGAGCAGTGATAGCCGCAGAATGGATTGTGAACAAAAATGGAATATTCACAATGAAAGATGTGTTGCAATTAGTGTAACATTTTCAAAAAAAATATACATATACAAAAGCATATATTTAATATCTAAAAATCTAAAAGTAACATGACACTATATCAATGGTTTGTATTGTTTTTAATTGTTCAAGTAATTCATTTTGTTGGAACTTGGAAAGTTTATGAAGCAGCTGGAAGAAAAAGTTGGGAAGCCGCAATTCCAATTTATAACGCAATAATTTTGATGAAAATCATCAATAGACCAACTTGGTGGACATTTTTGCTTTTTATTCCAGTCATCAACTTGATTATGTTTCCAGTTGTTTGGGTTGAAACCTTGAGAAGTTTTGGTAAAAACTCAACTTTAGATACTTTTCTGGCAGCAGTAACTTTTGGTTTTTATATTTATTATGTAAACTACACACAACCTTTAAATTACATATCTGATAGAAGTTTAACCCCAACAAACAAAACAGCTGATACAGTAAGTTCGTTGTTGTTTGCGGTAGTTGTTGCAACGTTGGTACATACTTATGTAATGCAACCTTTTACAATTCCATCTTCTTCGTTAGAAAAATCGTTGTTAATTGGTGATTTTCTTTTTGTTAGCAAAGTAAATTATGGACCAAGAACACCAATGACAACTGTTGCTTTGCCAATGGTACACGATTCAATTCCACTTGCAGGAAGATTGTCTTATACTAGTTTCCCACAATTACCATACTTTAGATTTCCTGGATTTGAAAAAATTAAAAATAATGATATAGTAGTTTTCAACTGGCCTAGAGATACCTTAGACCATATGTATCAACCATCGCCTGTTAGAATTGATAAACCAAGAGATAAAAAGACAAATTACGTAAAACGTTGCGTTGGAATTCCAGGTGATAGTCTGCAAATTAAAGACGGAATCGTTTTTATAAATGGAAAAGAATTGATTTTGCCAGAAAGAGCAAAACCGCAATATGCTTATGAAGTTGGTTACGATGGAAAAACGCCTATTGATTTTGAATTTCTTTTGAAAGATTTGAATTCAACTGATGGTGCTGGTTTTAAAAATGCTAATACAAGAGATACAATTTTTATAGCAGCTTTAACTTTTGAAAGCGCTAAAAGATTAAAAGATGTTCCCGGAATTACTTCGGTTACAAGAGTTATTCACAAAGGTCCAGAAGATGGTGTTTTTCCTGATTTTAAAGACGGAAAACCTTCTGTTACTAACAATTGGAGCGGTGATAATTATGGACCAATTTATATTCCACAAGCAGGAAAAACAGTTGCGTTGAACAAACAAACGCTTCCAATGTATAAAATTAGTATCACGGAATATGAAGGAAACACTTTGAAAGTTGTTGGTGACGACATTTATATAAATGATCAAAAAACAACGAGTTATACCTTTAAACAAAACTATTATTGGATGATGGGAGACAACCGTCATAATTCATTAGACGCACGTTATTTTGGCTATACACCAGAAGATCATGTGGTTGGAAAACCAGTTTTCATATGGATGAGTTGGGATACTAACGGAAAAGGAATAAATAAAATTCGTTGGGAACGTATGTTCACGTTTGTAAGTGGCGATGGTCAACCTAACTCGTATTTCAAATATTTCTTAGGATTATTAGCTTTATACTTTGTAGGTGAACATTTTTGGAATAAAAGAAAAGCGAAAAATGAAGAATAGTTTAAGAGTTTAAAGGTTTAGCATACTAACTTCTAAACTTTTAAACTCATAAACTTCTAAACAGAAATAATGAATAATTTATTAATCCATCCAACATATTTCCCGTCGATTAGTCATTTTGTGGCTATTTCTCAAGCTGATAGTATTACGTTTGAAATGGAAGACAACTTTCAGAAACAAACCAATCGTAACCGAATGTACATTTATAGTCCAAATGGAATTCAGTTGTTAAATATTCCCATAAAACATTCCAAAGAAGCGCATCAACGCACAAAAGATGTAAAGCTAGAAACAGCCTTCGATTGGCAAAAACAGCATTTCAAATCGTTAGAAGCTGCCTATAGAACTTCGCCTTTTTTTGAGTATTTTGAAGATGAAATCTATCCTATTTTCACCAAAAAGCACACTTTCCTAATGGATTTGAATTTGGAATCAATGGAAGTGGTTGCCAAATGCCTCAAAATGAAATTAGAATACAGTAAAACCAACGAATATTTCCACGAAGCTAAAGATTTTAATGACTTACGAATATTAGCTAATGGAAAAAAAGACACTGCTACTTTTGAAAGTTACACCCAAGTTTTTGGCGATAAACACGGCTTTTTAAATAACCTAAGTATTCTAGATTTACTTTTCAACGAAGGAAGATACGCTTTGGATTATTTGAAAAAACAGGTATTGTAGTTTACTCAATCGAAAGCCTAGTCATAATAGGAAAATGATCTGAATTTTGAAATTTTGGGAAGCTTTCAAAACTTTTTACTTTCATGTTTGAATCGGCAAAAATGTAGTCAATTCGCGCTGGGTAATATTTGAAATTATAGGTTTTTCCAAATCCTTTTCCAGCTTCTTCAAAAGTATCATCCAAGTTTCCTTTGATACTTCTATAAACATAAGAAAACGCACTGTTGTTCATATCACCACAAATAATGATGGGATATTCACATTCTTTTTTGTGTGCTTTTATGATTTCGGCTTGTTGCTGTTGTTTAGTAAAAGCAGCACTAATTCGCTTCAAAACCATTTGTGATTTTTCTTGATTAATACCATCAATGTTTTCAGATAACTCATTAACATCGGGCGAAATTTTTATTGATTGCAAGTGAATATTATAAACTCGAATGATGTCTTTTCCTTTTTTAATATCAGTAAAAATGGCATTGTTATTCGAATTTGGAAACGCAATATTTCCTTCATTTATTATTGGAAATTTTGAAAAAATGGCTTGACTAGTTTTAATTTTATCGCCTTGAACATATACGTATTTATGAGGATAGACTTTCAAATCAATTCCTGCCGTTTCTGAATATTCTTGAATACACAAAATATCAGGATTTTTCTCATTGATAAATTCTAAAATACGATACGGAACGCTATCACTATCAATCCATTTGAAAAGATTAAGCAAACGAACATTATAACTCATTACAACAAAGTCGTTTTCGGTTTTTTCAACATCAAGCGATGAAAATTTGTAGAATTTATTGATGAAAGTTATTCCTGCTAAAAGCACTAAACCAGATAAGATGATTTGTTTTTTCAATTGAAGTAACCAGTAGATAAAAAACAAGGCATTCAAAATCAAAAATAACGGCAAAACCAGCGTTAATACTGATAAAATCGGGAATAATTTTGGTGCTAAAAAAGGTAAAACATAAGCAAGAAAAGTCACTATAGTCAAAACTATATTGAAAAAGAATAGGATTCTATTAAACCAAGAAAGTTTTCGAGTTAATCGCATTATTAGTTCTTACAAATAGTTACAAAAATACTACTTTCCGGCTTTGAATAAAAATTCTTTTTCTTCTTTGGTCAAAGCATCATAACCAGATTGACTTATTTTATCTAAAATTTCATCTATTTGTTGCTGAGTTTTGTCTTTAGTTACAATTTTGCTTTCCGTTTTCACAACCGTTTTCTTCGGATTTACATGCACTTTCTTGAAAGGCGTTTTCTTTTTTGTTCCAAATAAAATTGCTAACGAATCTAAAATTTTTGTAAACCAAGCAGTAATATCTGTTCCTTTTTGCAATTGTTTTATATAAATATAACCAAAAAGAGCTCCACCTAAATGGGCAATATGACCGCCAGTATTGTTAATGGGCAACTGAATCAAATCAATAAACAAGAAAATAAGAACAACATATACAAGTTTTACAGTTCCAAATAGAAACAGTCTTAGTTCCATCATGGGTTGATAGGTTGCAGTTGCAGCCAAAATTGCCATTACAGCACCAGAAGCACCAATCAAAACAGAAGAACTATTAATAAGTGCTGGGAAAATCATATACGATACTATGTATAAAATTCCAGCAAAAATGGCACTTACGAGGTATAAACTTAGAAATTGTTTTTGAGTAAAAAAGGTAGAAAAAATTCTTCCAGCAAAATTCAACATCAGTAAATTAAACAAAATATGTAGAATTCCAGCATGAAAAAAGGCGTATGAAATTATGGACCAAGGCTTAGTTAAAAGGTCATGCGGATTAGACGATAAGCTTACATAAGATAGGAAATCAATATTAATATTGAATAATCTCAAAATTGAAAAGACAATAGTAGGAATAGCAAATAAGATGATGTTCCAAAAAATTAATTTGGTAGCCACATCACCCATTTTGAATTGCAATTTTAGATCATCTAGAATGCTACTCATTAGTTCCAACGATTTTTAGTAAATTGATTTTTTTTCCAATACCACATCATAATAAAACCTGTTAAAGCTCCACCAAGATGAGCAAAATGAGCAATCCCTGTACTTCCAGCTCCAAAAATAGAACTTCCTTTTAAACCTAAAAATAAGTCAACCGCTAAAATTCCAGGCACAAAATATTTAGCTTTTATCGGAACAGGTATAAACATCAAACCTAATTGAGCACTCGGAAACATAAAAGCAAAAGCTACTAGTAATCCATAAACTGCACCTGAAGCTCCTAGTGATTTTGAAAGAAAAGTGCTGACGAAATTAATTGTTTCGTTATGACCTAAAACTGTGTACCAACCATCATTATACATTTCTTTATCTAAAAGACTTGTAATTTCCGATTTATTTATACCAGATTCAATTAGTAAATTAAGATCATCTTGGAAGGTGTAATAATTTATTCCAGAGTGCAACAGCATTGCCCCTAATCCGCATGAAATATAAAAAAACAAGAACTTTTTGCCTCCCCAAAAATGTTCCAAAGTCGAACCAAATGAATACAAAGCGAACATGTTAAAAGCAATGTGCATTACATTAGCATGCATAAACATGTGGGTTAAGGGTTGCCAAAACCTAAAATGATTGTTCTCAAAATAGGACAATGCAAACAAATCATTTGCAGGCGCAACTAATTGTGAACCAATAAAAAAAATAATATTTATTATCAAAAGTTGTTTGACAACTGGCGTGATATTCATCATAAGGTAAATTTTCTGTCTATGTCTTCCACACGCATGGTGATGAAAGTTGGTTTTTGAAATGGAGTAGTGGTAGGTTCTTTGCAAGCAAAAAGTCCGTTTACTAAATTTTCTTGCTCTTTTTCAGTCAAGAATGCACCTGTTTTTATAGCCAAACTTTTCGCCATTGATCTTGCAATCGTATCATTTTGACTAAAGCTATTTTCAGGAATTCCATCTTGTAAATCGCTAATTAAATGTTCTAAAACCAAAGAAGCTTCTTTTTCAGAAACATTGGCTGGTAAACCTGAAAGAACAATATATTCTTGTGTGTTTTCTTCAAATACGAAACCAGTATTAACCAACGATTGTTTTAATTCTTCAATTAATTCTAATTCGTCTTTTGAAAAATATAAATTTATGGGAAACAATAATTGCTGACTGCTAGCCTGATGAACCGTCATGTTTGTAAGAAATTGTTCGTACAAAATACGTTGGTGTGCGCGGTGTTGATTTACAATCAACATTCCCGATTTTATTGGGTTTACAATATATTTCCTATGTACTTGATAGGTTCTATTACCTTGTTTTTCTTCGTTATTTTCATCAAATAAGGATGCGGTAATTTCTTCGTCATTTTCAAAATTGACTATCGAAGTGGCATCAATTTCTATTTCAGAAGTTTGATTGGTTCCAATATACAAACTTTCCCAACTGCCTTCTTTTTTCGGATAATAGGGTGGCGTGTAAGTTTTGTTTGGCTTATCATTAGAAAAAGGATTGTAGCTTCTATCAACTTGAATGGTCGGCGTAGATGCTTCTTTGTCTTTGTAATCATAAGGTGTATCCAAATTGGAATCTCTATCAAAATCTAAAGCCGGAACCACATTAAATTGCCCTAAACTATGTTTGATTGTAGAGCGTAAAATAGCATACAAAGCTTGTTCATCGTCAAACTTAATCTCCGTTTTTGTCGGATGAATATTGATGTCAATCGTATTTGGTGGAACATCTAAGTAAAGAAAATAACTGGGTTGCGCACCAACAGGCAAAATTCCTTCATAAGCAGCCATAACTGCATGATGCAAATAACCGCTTTTGATAAATCGATTATTCACAAAAAAGAATTGTTCGCTACGACTTTTCTTGGCATATTCAGGTTTTCCTACAAATCCAGTTACTTTCAAAATATCGGTTTCTTCGTTGCATGGAACTAGTTTTTCATTAGTTTTTCCAGCAAAAATAGTCACGATTCTTTGTCTCAAATTGGATTGAGGCAAGTTGAACATTTCGCTTCCATTATGATAAAAAGTGAAATGTATGTTGGGATGGGCCAAGACCACACGTTGAAATTCATCAACAATGTGTCTAAATTCAACCGTTTCCGATTTCAAGAAATTTCGTCGCGCAGGAATATTAAAAAATAAATTCTTTACAGAAAATGAAGTGCCTTTTGGTAAAACTGACGGCTCTTGAGAAACAAATTTACTTCCTTCGATGATAATATGCGTACCAAGCTCTTCTTGATCTTGTCGGGTTTTCATTTCTACATGTGCAATCGCAGCAATAGAAGCTAATGCTTCTCCACGAAAACCTTTGGTATGCAATGAAAATAAATCTTCCGCTTGACGAATTTTTGAGGTTGCATGACGTTCAAAACACATTCTAGCATCGGTAATGTTCATTCCAACACCATTATCTATTACTTGCACCAGCGATTTTCCTGCGTCTTTTATAATCAGTTTGATGTCAGTTGCTTTGGCATCAACAGCGTTTTCAAGTAGTTCTTTTACTACCGAAGCAGGACGTTGCACCACTTCACCAGCAGCAATCTGATTGGCAACATGATCGGGAAGTAATTGAATTATGCTCGACATTAATTTATTTGTTATTCAGTTTTATCATTCATTTGTATTCCACCAATTTGTCATTCCGAAGGAATCTCATTTAGCTTTTGCTTATTATCTTGGTAAGAAATACGAATTAGCAAATTTAAACAAAAACTATTGGTTATACTAGTTAACAACTTCCTAAAAAAGCAAAAACCTATTCGATTTAGAATAAGTTTTTGAGTTATAAATAAAATTTGGAAATTTCTTTGTTAACTTATTTCAGATTTTCTTCTCAAATCAGCCATTTTAATTGCCGCAATTGCCGCTTCAGTTCCTTTGTTTCCATGAACTCCGCCACTTCTGTCGATGGATTGTTGTTCGTTATTATCGGTTAATAAACAGAAAATAACAGGAACATCGGTTTGTACATTTAAGTCTTTGATACCTTGTGTTACACCTTCGCAAACGAACTCAAAATGCATAGTTTCACCTTTTATGACACAACCAATTGTGATAACCACATCAACATTTTGTGTTATAATCATGCGTTGGGCACCATACACTAGTTCAAAACTACCAGGAACATTCCAACGAATAATGTTTTCCTGAATAGCTCCACAATCTAAAAGTGCCTCAATAGCACCTTTATAAAGACCTTCCGTTATATGATCGTTCCATTCTGAAACAACAATCCCAAACCGAAAATCTTTCGCGTTTGGGATTGTGTTTTTATCGTAATTAGATAAATTTTTATTAGCTGTAGCCATTTTTATAGTTTTCAGTCGCAATCGCAGTAGGCAGTTACTGAAAACTGAAAACTGTGACCGTTAACTTCTTATTGTGCCATACCCATCAAAGCATCAACACTTTGAGCTTCTGGAGCACTTTCGTATTTTTCTTTGATTTGAGTTAAATGTTTCAAAGCATCTGCTTTATTATTAGCTGCTAATTCTAATTGAGCTGCTTTTAATAAATATCTTGGAGTAGTTAACTCATTTACATTCATTTCTGAAGCTTTGATATAATATTCTAATGCTTTTTTAGCATCATTTTTTTGTGAATAAGCATCACCAATTGCTCCAACAGCAAGTGTACTTAACATTACATCATCTGAAGAGAATTTTTCTAATGAACTAATTGCTTCAGCATATTTACCTGTATTTAGGTAAGCAATACCCGCGTAATAGTTAGCTAAATTTCCTGCTGCAGTTCCTGAGAATTTATCAGCGATATCTTTAAATCCGAATTGGCCTTCTGAACCTTTTAATGCTAAGTTGAATAATGAATCTTTTGCAGTATCTCCATCAACCGCTTTTTGAAAGTTTTGTTGTGCTACGAACATTGCATTGGCACCTTCATCTTCTTTAGGCTCCACAACAAATTTTTGGTATAATAAATAACTTACTGTTACTAAAGCAATTGCTCCAACAATTCCGAAGATAATTTTTTGATTTTTTTCAACCCAAGCTTCTGTTTTTGAAGCTGTTTCATCTAATGTATTGAAAACACCAGCGGTTGCACTGTCTTTCTCATCTACATTTGGTGTATCTTCAATAAAGTTTGCATCTACTTTTTCTTCTTTCTCTTTTGGTGCTTTGTAACCTCTTTTATTATAAGTTGCCATTTAATTTTAATTTAGTGTGCGCAAAAATAAAATTTTATTCGTAATTAAAAGCGATTTTTGTCGATATTTTTCAATAATTTGCACGCTCTTAAAAAAAAATATTGAAAATTTTAAAAAAGTCAATATTTTCAAGCCATTACAATGTTTTTAAAAAAGATTTCTTTATTCAATTATAAAAATTTTTCGGAAGTCAGTTATGATTTCGATGCCAAAATCAACTGTTTTGTTGGAAAAAACGGTATTGGAAAAACAAATGTGCTCGATGCAATCTATCATTTGGCTTATGGAAAAAGTTATTTCAATCCGATTGCGGCTCAAAATATAAAACATGGTGAAGATTTTTTTGTAATTGACGGAGAATTTGAAAAGGCAAAGCGTTCTGAACAAATTGTAAGTAGTTTCAAAAAAGGACAAAAGAAAATCCTGAAACGCAACGGAAAACAATATGAAAAATTCTCTGATCATGTTGGATTGATTCCACTTGTTATTATTTCGCCAAGTGATTCCGATTTGATTATTGAAGGTAGCGAAACTAGAAGACGTTTTATTGATAGCGTAATTTCACAGTTGGATTCGACTTATTTACAACAATTGATTCAGTACCAAAAAATCATTAGTCAACGAAATGCTTTGTTGAAATATTTTGCCTTGAATCATGTTTTTGATAACGATACTTTGTCTATATATAATGAGCAATTAAATCAATTAGGACAATCTATTTTTGAAAAAAGAAAACACTTTCTGAATGATTTTATTCCAATTTTTAATAAACATCATCAAGCAATTACTGGTTCAATAGAAACGGTTCAATTGGTTTATGAAAGTCATTTGTTTGAGAATGACATACTTACTTTATTAGAACATAATTTAGCCAAAGACAGAGCTTTGCAATATACTTCGGTTGGTGTTCATAAAGACGATTTGTCGTTTCAAATTGAAAATTATCCTATCAAAAAATTCGGTTCACAAGGACAACAAAAATCATTTTTGATTGCTTTGAAATTCGCTCAATTTGAATTTGTAAAAAAACAAAGCGGCGAAAAACCAATCTTATTATTTGATGATATTTTTGATAAATTGGATGAAACTCGTGTAAGCAAAATTGTAGAAATGGTCAACCAAGACGAATTCGGTCAATTATTTATTTCAGATACACATCCTGAACGTACCGAAGCCATTGTAAAATCAACACATCAGAGTTATAAATTATTTAATTTGTAACTTTTGTTATAATATCACTATTTTTACTACTTTATTTTTGACAAAATTTTTTAATAATATAAATATGAAAACCACTTTTTTATCACTACTGACCGTAACTTTTTTACTAATCAGTTGCCATGGCCAAACCAACAAAACGGCTGAGCAAACACAAACCGATTCAACCATCAACATGTCAATTGATGCAAAATCATTTGTTGACAAATTATCCACTACACAAGGTGCCCAACTTATAGATGTAAGAACGCCCGATGAATTTGCAAGTAAACATCTTGAAAATGCACTAAATATTAATTATAATGATGATTCATTTGTTGCAAAAATTGAAAAATTAGACAAATCAAAACCTACTTTCGTTTATTGTTTAAGCGGCGGGAGAAGTAGTAATGCTGTTGCCAAAATGCAAGAATTAGGCTTTAAAGAAGTGTACAATATGCAAGGCGGAATGATGAGATACAACGCACTTGGATTAGGCAATCAATCGGTTTCAAAAGCAGGAATGACAATGGCAGATTACGAAAAAATTTTAGCAACTGACAAAACGGTTGTAATCGATTTTTATGCCGAATGGTGTGGTCCATGTAAAAAAATGGCGCCGTATTTAGACAAAATGACAACAGAATTAAAAGATAAAGTTATTATCGTTAGAATTGACGTTGACAAAAATGAAGCACTTGCAACTCAAATGAAAGTAGATGCATTGCCAACAATTATGGTTTACAAAGATAAAAAAGTAGCTTGGCAAAATGTTGGTTACATAACTGAAGAAGAATTGAAAAAACATTTATAGAAATAGTTTGGAGTTTGGAAATGGAAGTTAAGAGTAATTCTCAAAACTTTTAAACTTTTAAACTCTTAAACTTCTAAACTAAAAACATGATTTCAAAAGAAGCACTACAATTTTTAGCCGATTTGATTGCAAACAACAACACCGAATGGATGCATGAAAACAAAAAAAGATATGAAAGTTACAAGAAAGACTATCATAACTTTATAACTTCAATTTTGACAGAAATGAAGCCTTTTGACAAATCGCTAGAGCCATTGGAAGTGAAGAATTGTACATTTCGTATCAATCGTGACATTCGTTTTAGTAAAGATAAATCGCCCTACAAAACCAACATGGGCGTTTGGATGAGCCAAAATAAAAACCGAAAAAACAGTCCGGGCTATTACATTCATTACGAAAAAGGAAATTGCTTTATCGCTGGTGGTGTTTGGTGTCCTGAACCAAATGAATTAAAGTTAATTCGTAAAGAAATTGAGTTTTTTCACGATGATTTAGAAGCTATCGTTTCCAATAAAAATTTCAAAAAAGAATTTAATGAATTGGATAGAAGTGAAAATACGGTTTTGAAAAAAGCTCCAAAAGATTTCGATCCAAATCATCCAGCAATTGAATTTTTAAAACTGAAAAGCTTCACAACTTCTAGTAAAATTGATGATAAACTATTCACCGATAAAAATTTTAGTAAAATCATCGCTCAACAATTATTCACATTAAAGCCAATGAATGACTTTTTGAGTCGCGCTCTAGAAACAGAAGAATAAATTTCAATAGCAATTGCAAAAATCAATATCAATTACAATTCAAAATGCAAATCCACACTAATTTCACTTTAAAAAAATACAACACTTTTGGTATCGAAGCAAAGGCAAAACAATTTGTTGCCGTTCATAATCTAGCCGAATTAAAATCGGTTTTAGAGAAACATAAAGAGGACAAAAAGTTTATACTCGGTGGCGGAAGCAATATGTTACTAACCCAAGATATTGATGCTTTGGTAATTCATATTGATTTGAAAGAGAAAAAAATCATCAAAGAAGACGACGATTTTGTTTGGGTTGAAAGTCAAGCAGGTGAGAATTGGCATGAGTTTGTACTTTGGACAATCGATCAAAATTTCGGTGGATTAGAAAATATGTCGTTAATTCCGGGTAATGTTGGGACAACGCCAGTTCAAAATATTGGTGCTTACGGAACCGAAATTAAAGACACGTTTGTTTCTTGCGAAGCTATGAATTTACTGACTCAAGAAATGAAAACTTTCACAAAAGAAGAATGTAATTTTGGTTACAGAGAAAGCATTTTCAAACATGAAGCTAAAGATAAATTTGTAATAACTTCTGTAATTTTCAAACTTACAAAACGTAATCATAAAATCAATACTTCGTATGGCGACATCACAAAAGAATTGGAAAAACAAAACGTTACGACTCCAACTTTAAAAGACGTTTCTAATGCCGTAATTGCCATCCGTAAAAGTAAATTACCTGATCCAAAAGAGCTTGGCAATAGCGGAAGTTTCTTTAAAAATCCAATTATTTCAAAAGAATCATTCGAAAAAGTACAACAAAAATTTCCAGAAGTAAAATTCTTTGAAGTTTCATCAACAGAAGTTAAAGTTCCAGCTGGTTGGCTTATAGAACATTCCGGATTAAAAGGTTACCGAAAAGACGATGCTGGCGTTCATAAAAACCAAGCACTAGTTTTAGTAAATTATGGAAACGCAACCGGACAAGATATTTTAAACTTATCAAAATACGTTCAAAAAACAGTTTTCGATAAATACGGAATTGCTATTGAGGCTGAAGTAAATGTGATATAAAATTGTATTCGGTTTTCAATAATCTGTAAAAATTTGTATAATCTTTATCTAAACAAAAAATCCTAATTCATAATTCGTAATTCAAAATTGAATTTCATACTTTTGCAATCGTTTTTAAATAAGACCATAAAGCCATTATGTTACTAATTTTACTTTGTTTATTCATTTCTGTTGTAGTTGTTCAATTCCTATATTATATAGTGTTTTTTGGTAAATTTTCTTTTGCTAAACCCCAAACTCCTTCACCAAAAAGAGTTCCGATTTCAGTAATTGTTTGTGCCAAAAACGAAGAGGAAAATGTAAAAAACTTTGTGCCACTTCTTTTGCAGCAAAATTATCCCGATTTTGAAATTGTCCTTATAGATGATGCTTCAAGAGATGAAACCCTAGAAATTTTTGAACAATACGAAAAGCAATATCCTAATGTGAAATTAGTAAAAGTAGAAAACAACGAAGCATTTTGGGGAAATAAAAAATTTGCTTTAACTCTAGGAATCAAAGCTGCTAAAAACGAATACCTACTTTTTACAGACGCCGATTGTTACCCAAAATCTAACGAATGGATTAAAGAAATGTCAGCCCAATTCACCCAACAAAAAACAATCATTTTGGGTTATGGCGCTTACGAAAAAATAAAAGGTTCGTTCTTCAACAAAATTATTCGTTTTGAAACGTTATTAACGGCAACACAATATTTTGCATGGGCAAAAGCTGGCAAACCTTATATGGGTGTTGGTCGAAATATGGCGTATAAAAGAGAAGAATTTTTTAGAGTTCGAGGTTTTATGGATCACATGAAAATTCGTTCTGGCGACGACGATTTGTTTATCAATCAAGCGGCAAATGCTGCCAATACAACGATTTGCTATTCGCCTGATAGTTTTACTTTTTCTAAACCCAAAACCACTTTTGGAGACTGGTTCAGACAAAAACGAAGACATGTTGCAACTGCCAAATATTACAAATCATTTGACAGAACACAATTGGCCGTTTTTTATCTTTCGCAACTTACTTTTTTTATTCTACCTATAATTTTGTTGGCGTTTCAATACCAATGGATTATTGTTGTTAGTCTGATTGGTTTTAGATATTTAGCAGCCTGGATTTCATTGGGATTTGCCGCTGGTAAACTCAAAGAAAAAGACGTAATGTATTGGTTTCCATTTATAGAAATTGTAATCATTTTGACACAGTTTAACGTTTTTATAACTAATATTTTCTCAAAACCAGTGCAGTGGAAATAAATCCTTATATCGAAAAAGCTAAGAAAGGCGACCAAGTTGCTTTTACTTATTTGCTAGATTATTACTGGAATGAAGTATATGGTTTTATGCTCAAACGAACCGAAAATGAAACCGATGCCGAAGATATTGTCATAGAAACATTTTCAAAAGCATTCGATAAAATTTCTACTTACAACCCTGAATTTCAATTTAATACTTGGTTAATTGCCATTGCCAAAAATGTGCACATCGACTTACTTCGCAAGAAAAAATCATCACTTTTTGTCGAAATAACCTCCGAAGAAGACCATCAAGCGTATAACGTTGCCGATACATCACCTTCAGCCGAAGACGAACTGATTATTGAGCAAAATCTTTCGCAATTACTTCAATTTATTAAGGAGTTAAAACCTCACTATCAAGAAGTTATTCAGTTGCGTTATTTTCAAGAAATGAGTTATCAGGAAATTGCAGAACAACTCAACGAGCCTTTGAGCAACGTCAAAATCAAATTACTACGCGCCAAAAAACTATTGGCAGAAATTATCCAAAGCAAACAGTAGTTTTAGTAGAAACGAATGGCTTGGGAATTGTTGTTTTCCCTTTTCCTGCTTTACATTCCAATCTTTTTAGACCTGATAGGTTTCAAAAAACCTGTCAGGTCTAAAAAGGATTTCCATTGCAAATGCTTTGCATTCACTGAACTCCAATAAAAATAAACACTTTGTGAAGTAATCAGGGTTAGTTAGGTTATGTATTGAATCGATTCAGTGGTTCTAAGAAAAACTTATTAAAATTAGAGTATTTTAATTAATTCTTTGTTAAATTTTTGTTTTTATTGTGATAATCACACAATAACAGAATAATCTTTGCGTTATTAAAAATATAGTAAATTTTCAAAATCTATTTTCTTTAAAAAAACATTTTGCTTATGTAACATTGATACTTAACCATTAAATCTAATAATTATGTCTAGAGTAAGTATCTTTGAAAAAAAGTGGATTGACCTTGTGTTTGAAGGCAAGAACAAAGAGTATGGCGCTTACCAATTACGCCAAGAAAATTCTCGAACCACACTAGTAGCTTTTTTTATCGGAACCATTTTCTTGTCTGGATTTGTTTTTGCGCTAAGTTCTTTTGCTAAACCAACAGAAGTTCTTCCTGAGGTTTTTAATCCCAATGTTGTTATTAAGGTAGATAATTTCAATCCGACAACAAAGAAAGAACCCGAACATAAACTTCCAGCTGCTAAGAAAACTGGAGTTAAAGATGATGTAAAAAAAGAAGATTTAAAAAATCCAGTCATTGCTGAAAAAGACGAAAAATTTGTTGATGTAAAAACCAATGAAGAAACCAAAAAAGCAGCAACAACCTCTGAAAATGGAGTTGAAGGTGGAACTGGAACTTCAAAGAATACTTCTGATGGTGAAGGAAAAACGGGAACTTCAACAATTACTGAAACTAAAAAACTAGAAGGAACGGTTATCACAGCTTTATTAGATAAACAACCAGAATATCCTGGCGGAATTAATAAGTTCTATGAATATGTAGGCAACAATTTCGAAAAACCAGAAATGGACGAAACGGAAAATAGTAGTGTGTATGTTGCTTTCGTTATAGAGAAAGATGGCAGTATGACTGATGTAAAGGTTTTAAGAAATCCAGGTTACGGTTTAGGAAAAGAAGCCATTCGTGTTCTAAAATCTTTGCGTACCAAATGGAAACCAGGCATAAAAGACGGTCAGCCTGTAAGAACCCAATTCACATTGCCAATTATAGTTAAAAAAGGTTAGTTAGTAAGTTTTAGTATTTCAATTAAGGCCTTTGTCATGGTTTAGTCAACCTGGCAAAGGTTTTTTATTTTACAACAGTAAAATAATATCTTAATAACATGTTTATAAAGAATCTTTTTTTTTCTTGATTTTTTTTATGATTTTCCTATTTTTACCACATGGAAATACACGGAAAATTAATCATAATAGGTGGAGCTGTTGATAAAGGCAGTTTTTCTGAAACAAATTTGGATCAAAACGCATCAAAGAATTTGAATTTCTTTGAAGAAGGTATTCTAAAAAGAATCATCAAAGAATCTAAAAATAAAGAGTTATCTCGAATAGAAGTTATTACAACAGCATCCAAAATTCCTAGAGAAATTGGACCAGAATATGTTAAAGCTTTTAGCTATTTAGGAGCTGACAATGTAGATGTTTTATATATAGAAAGAAGAGAACAAGCATCTGAACCTGAAATCTTAGAAAGATTAAAAGCGGCGGACGTTGTAATGTTTACTGGTGGCGACCAACTTAGACTAACCTCAATCTTGGGAGGAACAACTTTTGATGATATTTTGATTGATAAATATAGAAACGAAGATTTCATCTATGCAGGAACTTCTGCAGGTGCAGCTGCGGCTTCTAATAATATGATTTACCAAGGAAGCAGCCAAGAAGCATTGCTAAAAGGTGAAGTCAAAATAACTTCGGGCTTAGGATTAATTGACGACGTTGTTATCGATACACATTTTGTACAACGTGGCAGAATAGGAAGATTATTCCAAGCAGTTGTTGGAAATCCAAAAGTTTTAGGAATTGGTTTAGGTGAAGACACTGGTTTGCTAATTAAAAATGGTCGTCAAATGGAAGCGATAGGTTCTGGACTTGTAATACTAGTTGATGGCCGTGAAGTAAAAGATACCAATTTAACTCAAGTTGAATTAGGAAAACCAATTTCTATAAACCATTTGGTAACGCATGTAATGAGCAAGCATGACACTTTTGATTTAGATACATTCAAAATGCAAATTCATTCATCTCAATATGTTTAATTTGTTGGATGTTAGTTGCTAGAAGTTTTTTCTAGACTTTGCATTTAACATCCATCATCTATCATTCAACACCCAACTTAAAATGAAAGTAATCATTCACGGCGGTTTTTTCTCAGAATCTTCAACCAATCACGAAACAAAAGTTGCCAAGCAACAAGCATTGTTGCGAATTGTAAATGATTCGTATGCTTATTTGCAAAATCACTCTGCAGTTGAAACGGTGGTTTATGCTGTTTCATTGTTGGAAGATGATGAATTGTTTAATGCCGGAATTGGCTCTCAAATTCAAAGTGACGGAAAAATTAGAATGAGTGCTTCTTTGATGGATGGCGATTCTCAGAAAATGAGTGGTGTTATCAATATTGAAGAAGTAAAGAATCCAATTCAAGTTGCTCAAGTATTACTAAATGTTGATGATAGAATTTTGGGTGGAAGTGGCGCAACCAATTTTGCAAGACAACATGGTTTTGAAAAATTCTCAACCGAAATCCCACAACGAAAATCAGAATATCAGGCCAAACTAGCTTCATCCGGAATAGGAACTGTTGGTTGTGTAGTAATAGATAAAAATTTAAAAATTGCTGCAGCAACATCAACTGGTGGAAAAGGATTTGAAATTCCTGGAAGAATTTCTGATTCGGCAACTGTTGCTGGTAATTATGCTAACTCTTTTTGTGGTGTAAGTTTAACAGGTGTTGGCGAAGATATTGTTAGTGGAGCAGTTGCAGCCAAAATCGTGACACGTGTAACGGATGGATTTTCATTAGAAAAAGCTTTCGAAAAAACATTTGATGAACTAAAACCTTACGATGGTTTTGCAGGTGCAATCGCTATCGATAAAAATGGAAATGTATTTCATCAAGATTCCCATCCAAGTATGGTTTTTGCCAGTTTTGATGGAGAAAACGAAGAAGTTTTTCAATAGCTTACTTTTCTTTATGCAAGTATAAATAACCAATTATTGGTTCTGGATAATCTGGGTCATTCAAATAAATAATATAATAATATGTTCCTCTTGGGGAAATGGTAGAATCGTCTAATCTTACTTCCTGATTTGAAAGCCCATCCCAATCGGGTGTTGTGTTATTTCCTGTCCAAACCAATTGTCCCCAACGATTGTATATTTCTATTTTAAAATTCAAATATATATCTCGTAAGCCTTCAATAAAGAAAGTAGGATTGCTAGTGTCATTATTTGCAGAAATATAATTGTAGATGATAATTGGATTTTTTTTGGCAGTAAATTTGGTCACAACTGCATTTATCATTACAACGTCTTGACCAGAAGTAAGTTCAATATCCATAGAAGTAGCACCTTTTTGAACATAATTCTGAATATCATAAATATCTAAATCCATATTGTATAGAGTTGAGCTTCCAGTAATACTGTTTGTTCCATTAAAAGCATTGTTTGCTGGGTTTAAAGGTAATTGTTCAACTACATAATCATTAATTTTTAATGTTTCATTAACGCTAATATTTGAATCACCTTCCCAAGCCACAAAACCAATTTTGGAATCTAAATTATTCACAACTTCAATGTCTGTTAAATTAATTGATAATGCGTTTGGAACCGCTTGCAATCCGTCATAAACATTGATTTGATTAACAGGTAAGTTTTTATTTTGATAAATAATAATTATTGCCCAACCTGCAAAGTTTGTTTTTCTGGTAAAATGATCATCAATTACATCACTTATATCAATGTCGGATAAAGTGTAAATACCATTTCCTGTTTGTTTTACAAGTTCTGTTATATCTTTAAATGCACTAAAATAATCTAAAATTAGTCCAAAATTATTTCTTTGATATGCAAATGTTCTTTCGGCGGTTATTGAAGTTGAGTTTAATGTAATTTCAAAATCACCAGTTCCAGAACCTGCCCAATATAAGTAAGCTTTTTTTATTACTGATTGAGAGTCTAGGCTTAATGTTGCAGATGAACTCGGTACTATAGAAGGTGATGTTTGGAAAGAGTTTTCTTGAGGATTTAATGTATTACCAATAAATGTAAAGTCGAAGCGACCGTTAAATTGAGTCAATAAAGAAACATCTTGTGCAAAAAGAGTACAAGAATAAAACAATACTATACTAAAAATGAAATTTTGTAGTTTTAAGTTCAATATGTTATCTATTTTAAAAAAAATAAAAATACAACATAATTTTTTAAAATCAATTTTTGAAAGATAATTAACAAATAATAAAATAATTGATTAATTTTCCACATTATAAAACTTACTAGTGAAAAACTATATAATTCGACAGTATAAAAAGGAAAATAAAGCCATTTGGAATACTTTTATTAGTAATGCCAAAAACGCTACTTTTTTGTTTAATCGTGATTTTATGGACTATCATTCTGATAGGTTTGAAGATTTTTCATTATTGGTTTTTGATGAATCTGAAAAAGTAGTTGCTGTTTTACCTGCTCATAAAGTAGGAGATATTTTACACTCGCATCAAGGCTTGAGTTATGGTGGTTTGGTTTTGCAATCCAAAATTAAATTGGAAGAAGTAATTTGTATTTTTCAAAGTTTACTTTCTTTTTTTGAAGAAAATCATATCAATAAGCTTTACTTAAAATTGTTGCCAACGATTTATTTCAAAAAACCTTCTCAAGAAATTGATTATGTTTTATTTCTTGCGAATGCAAAATTAATCAGAAGAGACTCAACTTCGGTTATTGACTTACAGAGTTCATTTAATTATTCTGAAATTAGAAAACGAGGAATCAAGAAAGCGATTGCTAATCAATTAATTATAGAAGAAGAAAATGGTTTTGATTCTTTTTGGAATGAAATATTGATCCCAAATTTAGAAAACACACACAATGCAAAACCAGTACATTCATTGGAAGAAATCAAATTGTTAAAAGAAAAGTTTCAAGGAAATATTCGTCAATTTAATGTTTATTATAACGATACTATTGTTGGTGGAGCTACAATTTTTGAAACAGAAACAGTAGCTCATGCTCAATATATATCGGCAAATGAAACTAAAACTGAACTAGGAAGTTTAGATTTTTTATTTGATTATTTAATTAAAAATATCTTTCATCAAAAGCGTTTTTTTGACTTTGGAATTTCTAACGAAAAGTATGGTAAAAGGTTAAATGGAGGATTGTCTTATTGGAAAGAAAGTTTTGGAGCAAGCACAATTGTTCATGATTTTTACGAAGTTAATACTAAAAATCACACCTTATTAAATGATGTCATGATATGATTAAATTCCTTGATTTAAAAAAAATAAACGAACCTTATCAGGAACAATTTCAGGAACAATTGAAAGTATTTTTGGATAAAGGTTGGTATATTCTTGGAACAGAAGTAAAGACTTTTGAAGAAAATTTTGCTAATTTTTGTGGCACTAAATATTGTATTGGAGTTGGTAACGGACTAGATGCTTTGGTATTAATTTTGAAGGCTTATATTCAGCTAGGAAAATTGCAAAAAGGTGATGAAATTATTGTTCCTGCAAATACATACATTGCTAGTATTTTGGCAATAAAAGAAGCTGATTTAGTTCCTGTTTTAGTCGAACCAAGATTAGAAACTTATAACTTGAATCCTGAATTAATTCAAGAAAAAATTACTTCAAAAACTAAGGCAATTTTAGCAGTTCATCTTTATGGTCAAGTAGCCGAAATGGAGCTGATAAACAAGATTGCAAAACAAAATATTTTATTGGTTATTGAAGATGCAGCACAAGCTCATGGAGCAACGTTGGAAGCTGGAAGCTGGAAGCTGGAAGAATCAAAAGTAGGAAGTTTAGGAGATGCGGCGGGGTTTAGTTTTTATCCATCAAAAAATTTAGGAGCTCTTGGCGATGCTGGCGCTATTACAACTAATGATGAAGCGTTAGCAAAAGTGCTTTTTGCGATACGTAATTACGGTTCGGAGAAAAAATACCATAACGATTTTATAGGTGTAAATTCAAGATTAGATGAGCTTCAAGCCACTTTTTTGAGTATAAAGTTACCAAATTTAGATGCTGAAAATGAAGTTAGAAGAAGAATTGCCAAGCGTTATTTAACTGAAATTAAAAATACGAAAATTATTTTACCTTCGTTGTCATTCCGAGATTTTGAGGAATCTCATGTATTTCATTTGTTTGTAATAAGAACTCAAACTAGATATGAATTGCAAGAGTATTTACTGCAAAATGATATTGAAACCATGATACATTATCCGATTGCGCCACACAAACAAAGGGCTTTTTCTGAATGGAATTTGTTATCGTTTCCAATAACCGAAAAAATTCACAATGAAGTTTTAAGTTTGCCAATGAGTCCAGTAATGACAACTGATGAGGTTACTAAAGTTATTGAAAAAATAAATCAATGGACATACTAATAAAATCGTATAATCGGCCTTATTATCTCGATAGATGTATTCAAAGTATTTATTTGAATTGCAAAGGATACGACTTTACTATTAAAGTTCTAGATGATGGAACACCTCAAAAATATTTAGATAAACTACAAAATAAATTTCCAGATATTAAAATATATAAGTCTGAATTTTATAATGAAAAAGTAAAATTTACATCTGAAGGGAAACAGCCAAAAATAAATAAAATTCCAATTGAACTTTGGTTGCAAGGCGCAAAAAATGCTTCGGAATATTTTATTTTACTTGAAGATGATATTTGGTTTGTAGAAAAGTTTGATTTAAAAAAACTGCAACAAAATTGTACTGAAAATAAGCTGGTTTTTATTAAAATGTTTTGGTTAGGAAATGAAAAATTAATTCAATCTAAAACTCATTTTATCAAAGATAATTTGACTTTTTTTGAACCAAATTTGTATTTGAGAAATCCACTTTTGTACAAATTTGTTTTTTATAAATTCAATCGATTCAAAATAAGAAAAACATTAAAAGCATTGCGAATTCACACTTATGATAGATTTTTAAGTTATTATTCAATTTATGCTGTAGCAGGTGTTGTTTTTAGAAAAGATTATTTTCTTTCACTTTGGAATGATCATAAAAATGTAGTTGATGAAGGTTTGCAACTATACAATTCTGTTAAATATTTGAAAACTAATAAAGATAAAATAGCTTTTGCTTATACCAATAATGAAGTTGTTAAAACAGGGTTTTTATCTTCAGCAACCAATCAATTCAAAAACTATAAAGAGGTAAAAATTGATATGTTTTTATTTAATAAAACAGTTAATGAAGCTTGGCTTAATGATCAATTAGATGTAATGCAAAAATATCCTAAAGATTTGAATTCGGTACAAATAGCAACAATCATTGAGAAAGAGAACAATGTTGATTTACAAGTTTTTGAATGGGAAAAATGGGTTTCAAATTTTAAAAATCAATTTCAATCTTTTGGTTGTAATATAGAATAATATGTCAAATAACAGCATTGATAATTCGCATAAAACTATTCTAAAAGCCACTGGAGTTTTTGGAATTATGCAAGTTATGAAAATGTTAGTTAGCATTGTAGGTTCAAAATTTGTTGCTATTTTTCTTGGCCCAATCGGAATTGGAACTGTAGGACTTTTGAATAATACGTTGACTATAATTACTTCTATTTCAAGTTTCGGAATTTCTACAACAAGTGTTCGTGAAATTGCAGTTGCCGATAGTTATGAAGATAGCGATAAGTTTAATCAAACTATTTATAGTATCCAAAAAATTGCTTTTGCAATCGGACTTTTTGGAGCTTTACTTGTCATTATTTTTAGTTCATTATTAAGTAAATGGACATTTGGAAATACTAACTATAGTCATTGGTTTATTTTTCTTTCCATTAATTTTTTCTTCACAAGTTATACGGCTAGTAGAGTTGCGATTTTACAAGGAAAAAGAATGCTTAAAATCATCGCTATTTCCAATGTTTTATCATCTGTTTTGACAACATTAGCAACTGTTTCAATTTATTATTTTTACAAATTTGATGGAATTGTCCCGGTTATTTTGGTTTCAAGTGCTATTAATCTTGGTGTAAATTTGTATTTTACAAGAAGTTTTAAAACAACAGGTATTCATTTTAATTTTTCAGAAGTTTATCAAAAAGCATTACCGATTCTAAAATTAGGATTGTTGTTGTCTATAAATGTGATTTTTGGACATATTTGTACTTTTTTAATCAAATTGTACCTTAACGGAAACGGTGCAACTTCTCAAATTCTAGGTTTTTATGAAGTAAGTACTGTTATTTTGATTTCCTATGTTGGAATGATTTTCACTTCAATGTCAATTGATTTTTATCCAAGATTAACCTCTATTAGTAAAGATAATTCGGGCATGAAAGAATTGGTAAACAATCAATTAGAAATTGGACTTTTACTAGTAACACCAGCCATTATTTTTTTATATTTGGTTTCACCTTTTGTTATTCAATTGCTTTATACAAAAGAGTTTTTGCCGGTTATATTAATTTTTAAAGCTGCTTTATTTTCAATTATTATAAAAGCAATTATTTGGCCATTAGCCTTTATAATTTTGGCAAAAGGAAACAAAAAACAATATTTCAAACAAGAATTAGTAGGCGATTTTTTGAATATTAGTTTAACAATTTTGCTATACAATTTATATGGACTTGTTGGCATAGGAATTGCAAGTGTTGTGAATTTTAGCCTTTACGGATTTTATGTTTATTATATTGTAAACAAAAACTATGATTTCAGTTTTAGAAATGATACTGTCAAGATAATTGTTTTCTCAATATTTGCGGGTCTTGTTTGTTGCGTAAGTGCTTTTTTTGTTGATGAATTTTATTTCAAATTAATTACTGGAATTGTTTTTCTAATTTCGGTGGTTTTTTCCTATATTGCTTTAGATAAACGAATTTCTTTCAAGATTTATTTTGATAAACTTCTAAAGAGAAAGTAACTATTTTTTTTCTAGTCTTAACATCTCAAAATCACCTTTCCCATTTCCATAAACACATATTCTTTGAAATTCGCTTAGATTAATCGTTTCAATGATGCGATTAACTTTTTCCTGACCATAACAATTTTTTGAAATAAACTTACCAGTTATCTTAGTATCTAAAACTTCAATTTTAGTGCCGATAACCGAAACATTATATTGTTTACTCCAAGGAAAAATCCATTCAGGCATTGATGCAGTAACTATAAAAACTGAATGATTTTTATTAATATGATTTTGAAAATCCAAATACATTTTTAAATTTAAATCAATAGCAATTTTAGAGTTTGCAAACGCACATCCTTTTTGTATAAATGTTGAGTAATCATAATTTTTATAAAAATAGGAAATGAATTTTTGTTTTGCATTTTCGTTTGAAATAATACCTAGTTTCATTGCAATTAGATATGGTAAAAGGATTAAGACTCCAAAATAAAATGTTCTTTTCCCTTTACAAAATTTGGTAAATTCAAGTAAACTATCTTTTTTATAAAGCGTTCCATCAAAATCAAAAAGAGCTAGAGTTTTCATATTAATTTTTGAAATATAATAAGTAACTCATAAGTAAAATCCAGCATAGAATTATGATTTGTAAAAACCGATCATGTAGCACAACTTTTGTTGGTGAATAGGTAGATTGATCTACAAATGTTAATTTTAAATATCTTAAAATCCCATTAAAAACAAAAAGAATTGACACGTATAACCAGTTTGAATCATAATTTTTTTGAATTTCGGGTGAAATACAGTAAAATATGTAACATACTATTAATACGGCAGCAATTATTCCCATTACAACATCAATAAAAATCAAATTATAACCTTCAATATTTTTTCGAACATCTTTGCCACTTTTTGAATACAGAACATCTGTTCTTCGTTTTGATATTCCCAAAAAAAGAGCTAAAAGGTAAGTCATTAATAATATCCAAATAGATGGAATAATTGTTGTGACTACAGTTCCAGCAATTAATCTTAATAAAAATCCAACTGCAATTATATTAATGTCTAAAATTGCAATATGTTTGAGCCACTTTGAGTAAAAAAAATTTAAAGCTAGATAAATAAGAATAACAGTAAATAATTTTATAGAGATATAAAATGAAATAATAAGTGATAAAATTCCTAATACAGACATTAAAATCATACCATTAACAATGCTTATTTTTCCTGAAGCTAAAGGGCGTTTACATTTTTCAGGATGATTTTTATCTTCGTTTATATCATAATAATCATTAAGAATATATATACTACTTGCCCCTAAGCAAAAGCAGAAGAAAGCAAGGGAAACCATATAGAAATCTTTACTTATAAGAAAGTGACTTCCAAAAAACAATGGAGCAAACACAAATAAATTTTTTATGTATTGCTCAACTCTAATGAGTTTAAGGTAACTTTTCATTTTTTTTAATTTGATTGTAAATGATAAAATGATTAGTTTCTTCGAGTTGATTAAATTTAGTATGAATGAACCATGCTATGCTGCTAAACTCTGGCGTGGTGCATCTTACAAAATCTTCATGATTTAAAAATGACTTTTCTATGAAAATATAATTTTTTGGATTACTTGCCAATCTAATTAACTTATCCATTTGCCTATTTACTTCGGTTTCTATTAGCCAATCCGAAGGCAATTCACTTTGATGATTAAAAATATAATTAGCTTGCGGAAAACTAGGAGCAACTATAAAGTTTTCACCATATTTTTTTATCAAATTTTTTAGTTCAAGATGTTTTTCAAAGGTTGCTTTTTTTGTTTTGATATACTTTAATTTAGGAGAAATACTATCTAAAGAATAGTGTAGTTTAAAAACCGAATCTTCTCGATATGGATTTTCATTAAAAGAAAATGCTACTGCACAAATGGGTAGTCCAATCCAAAAATAATATTTTTGATTTAACTTTATTTCGTTTTCCATTATTACTATAAAGCTCATAATTATTCCTGTTCCAAAAAGCATAGGAGAAGGATATCCCAACGATATAGAAACACCCCATGCTATAGATAATAAAACCAAAAGAGGCATAATAAAAGACAATTTTTTATTTTTAAAAAAATAGCTATAAAACAAAGCAACTATAGTTGCATCAAAAGCAATATGTGCAGCAATATCTACTTTTTTAATAATAAAAAGTATAATTGCAATTCCCATTAAAATAAATGATAACCATTTAAAAAATGGTTTTAGTAGTTGAAAATTCCATTTTTGATAGTATAAATATGTGATTGTTATAGTTAGACAAAAGGAAATTAGTATCACAAAATATTCAATAGAAATTAATATATAATTATGAAAACCAACATAATAGAGGTCGTAAAGGCGTAACTCACCATTTGTTTGGTTAGCAAAGTTAGACCAGCTTGTTATAGTGTTAATAAAAATATAAAAAAAACTAAGCAGAAACAAGGTAACTATTAAAAAATGTATTGATTTTGAAAATGAATATCGAACATAAATCCATATCAAAAATACTAATGGAATCATATAAAAGGATTGTTTTGACAAAGCCGAGATTAAACAAAAAAAGGAAATAATCACTATTTTTAGAGGTGAAATTGTTTTGTACTTACAAACTATCCAAAATGCTAAAGATGCGAAAAAAATTCCATCTGTAGTAGGCCAAGGATAAGGTGAGAAATTATTCCAAGAAACTAAAAAACAAACAATCATTAAAGCCCACTTGGATATTTTTATACCATCATAAAGCTTAAAAATGCCGTCTATAACAAAATATATTTGAACTGCATAAAACAGATAATCAATAACTCTGAAACACAAAAATTGTCCACTTTCTGGTAGAATTCTCATAAAAAAAGAATGTAAATAGATGGTTACAGGTGGAAATTTATATATAAAATCTTGATAGGGGGTTTCTCCATTTATAATTCTCCATGAGAAACCTGACATATAACCTGTATCTAAAGTTTCCATACCAAATTGTGATAATACAATACAGTAAAAAAGAATTATAAAGAAATACAAATATTTGTAATAAGTTGAAAAAGTCATACTATTTAATTTAAAATCTTAATTTAAGTTCTAGCGGAACATATTTTAAAAACAATAAAAAATCATTGGTGTTAAATGCTTTCATCATTTCACAATGCATTCTTTTCATTAATGCTTTGTTTTCCTCTTTTGTTTTATTTAGTGCGATTGCTTTTTTTATAATTTGATAAGTTGAATTGTTTAATCTTCGGGTTTTTGCATTGTTTTTTATATAAAATTGATTTCCTAATGAGGTAGATAATTCTCTTCTTTTTACTAAAATTTCATCAATAAAAAAGAAAGGATATTTTCTTGAAGCACGAATCCAAATATCTAAATCTTCAAAACCCAAAGTTTCATCGTAACCACCAAGTTCTTCTAAAACTTCTCTTTTAATCATTGAAGAAACCGAACATATTTTACTGCTTTGAGAAAGCATAGCTAAATAAATATCACCAGAAGCAGGTTTAGAAATAACTTTTTTTTCTTCATTTACTGAATAATAATATCCTAAATGAGAATTATTTTCAGAAATAAGTTCCATGTTTCCATAAACTATTGCAGCATCTTTATTTTCTTTAAAAGCTTGAACTTGTTTGGCTACACAATCTTTCTCTAAAACATCATCGGCAGCTAAATCAATGATAAATGTACCTTTACTTAGTTTGAAAAGTGAATTAAAAGTTTTGGTATTGCCAAGGTTTATTTTGTTTGCTTTAAATTGAATTTCAGGATGTTCTAGCAACCAATTCTCAATCACTTTTACCGAGTTATCAGAACTGAAATCGTCTGCAATAAGTAATTCAATATTAGTATACGATTGGTTTAAAACCGAAGTTAGCGATTCTATTACAAACTTTTCATGATTGTAGCACAAACAAATAACAGTTACCAATGGCGTATTTTGCATAAAACTTTTAAAAATTGTATTTTCGTCGTAAATTTAGGTATTCAAATAGAATATGCAAGATAAGAAGTATAAAATTGCTCTAGTTGGTTATAGATTGAGTGGCGGCGGACTTGAAAAAGTCATGTCCTCACTTTCTATCTATTTTGATATAATAAATATCGAAGTGCATGTAATTCTACTTGAAGATTTTATTACTTATTCTTACGGTGGAAAGTTAGTCAATATTGGTACTATGCATTTTAGCAACACTAAATTCTTTGCTAAATGGAAATCATTAATTTATCTAAAAAAGTATATTTCAGAAAATGATTTCGACCAAATAATAGATTTTCGCTACCGATTAAAACCTTTAAAAGAACTAATTTATTCCTTTTTTGTTTTTAATTCGAAAACAATTTATACTATTCATAGTTCAAAACTGGCTACTTATTTACCTAATAATATTTTTGTTACAAAGCTTATTACTAGAAAGAAAACCTTAGTTTGTGTTTCTAATGAAATAAAAGAATTGATAAAACAAAAACATAACCTTTCAACTAAAACGATTTATAATCCTATTGATTTAAGTCATATTTCTAAAAAAGCGATAGAAAATAATGCTTTTGATTTTGAATATATAATTGCTATTGGAAAATATGATGCCAAAAATGTAAAGCAATTTGATAAATTAATTGCTAGCTATTCAAAATCTATTTTACCTAAAAATAAGATAAAATTGATTTTACTTGGAGTTGGAGAGAATAATTCAGAATTGAAAATGATTGCTAATCAACTAAAAGTTGAAGAAGAAATCATATTTTTAGACTTTGATGAAAATCCATATAAATATTTGACTAATGCAAAATTTTTAGTTCTATGTAGCAAATATGAAGGTTTTCCAATGTCAATAATAGAAGCATTAGCTTGTAATACACCAGTAATTTCTTTTAACTGTGTTTCTGGGCCAAAAGAAATAATTATTGATAGAGAAAATGGTTTGTTGGTAGAAAATCAAAATTTTGAAAAGTTAACTTTGGCAATGAATGAGTTTATTTCTGATCAAAAGTTATATAATTATTGCAAAAAAAATAGTTTAGAAAGTGTTTCAAAATTTTCAATTGAAAAAATAGGACAAGAATGGCTAGATTTAATGAAAATTGACATAAATTCGTAATATGAACATTCAAATTATAGAAATTCCTAAAATAAAAGAGCCAAGAGGAAATTTATCGGTTATTGAAAAAGATATAATTCCTTTTGAAATGAACCGTGTTTACTATCTTTATGATGTTCCAAGTGGTTCAGAACGAGGCGGTCATGCTCATAAAAATTTGAAACAATTCCTTATAGCATTAAGCGGAAGCTTCAATGTAATTTTAAACGATGGAAAAGAGGAAAAAGTTATAACATTAAATAAACCCAACGAAGGTTTGCTTATAAATCCAGGAATTTGGCGAGAATTGAATAACTTTTCATCAGGTTCGGTGTGTTTGGTTATAGCATCAGCAGTTTATGATGAAGCTGATTATATAAGAGATTTTGATAAATTCAAATTATATTCAAAAAATCATTGATATATAGAAAAATCTATTCCATTATGTCTCAATAAACGCTTAAATTTTAATAACAAAATCAATATAACCTGCGGAAATTGATACAAAATTTTAGATTTTAATGGAATATTTTTTTTCAGAATAGCATCATATAATTCTTTAGATTCTTTATCAGCACCAGCAATTTTATATTGTAAAGCATATTCCATTCGGTAAATATCAAGGTATTTTTTTAGACTTGAATTTGTTTTCTCAAATTCTGAATAATCTTCAAAACGAATTAATTTCTTTTTTAGAATGTTTGTTTTTGATAAGCTATCATCAATATAATGTAAGTAGGAAGCGGTAATTTCATTTCCAATTACTACTGGATATTTCAAAGCAATTCTTGCCCACATATCGATATCTTGCCCGCTTGTAATGAAGTTTTTAAACCCTCCGATTTTGATAAAAACATTTTTGGGAATAGCAATAGAAATTGAACTTGCAACAGCATAATGTAAACTTGAATGGAAATAATCTTCAATAGGCCCCATATAGTTAGAAGATATTTCAAAATAGTTAGGGATAAATACAGATTTATTCTTAAAAATAAGCTGATACCTCGAAGCATATATTCCAGCATTTGGAAATTCTGAAATAAGATTTTTTAATGTTTCTAAATGGTTTTCTAACCATAAGTCATCCGCATCAATAAAAGCAATATAATCGGCAGATGCTTTATCAATCCCAAAGTTTCTGGCATTAGCTGCACCTTTATTTTCTGTTTTATAATAACAAATTCTACTATCTGTAAATTGTTTTACAATTGCTTCACTATCATCAGTTGAACCATCATTTACAATAATAATTTCATAGTCAGCAAAAGTTTGGTTCAAAACACTTTCTAAGGTATTTTGAATATACTTTTCTTTGTTGTATAACGGAATTACTACTGAAAAATAAGGCATTAGGTTTTATATTTTTGAACAAATTAATACTGTTTCTAATTCTAAAAAACCATTTGTATTATTATTTTTTTCTTTAAAGTTAATAACATTTACTTCAAATGAAATTGATTCTAAACGTGTTTTCAATCCTGTTTTAGAATAAATTCTAACATGATCTTCTTGACCAAAATGTAATAATCTATCATTTTCTGATTTAATTAAACTGTCTTCATAAATTTCACCATCCTTAAATGGAGTTTGAATAACTAACACCCCATTTTTTTTTAATACTCTATGAAGTTCTTTCATCGCTTTCAAATCTTCAATAATATGCTCTAAAATATGATAACAAATTATTAAATCAAATTTTTCAGTTTCACAATCAATTTTAGTAATATCATATTTATAATCTGCTAAAAAATTTCCTGATAAATCAGTAGAAAAATAATTTATATTTTTTAATGATTTCATCTTTCTGTTGAAACATCTTGAAGGTGAAAAGTCTAAAATTGTATTGGCATTTGGCAAATAATTTTCATTAATAATGTGCCATAGTTTTCTATCTCTATTTAAAGAACCACAATTAGGACAAACTAAATCGTTTCTTTCATTTTTTACAAATTGCCTTAAATTACAATTGCAAATGTTGCATTTATAAATGTTTCCATAATAAAATAATGAATATATTTTTCTTATAAATAATTCATTTTGGATAATTATATTTTGGGGAAATATACTTTTTATAACTTTTTTAATTTTTATGTACATTCTTAATTTTTAAAAAGGTTGCTTTATAAGGCTCGATAATTTTTTCAAATAACAAAATTTAATCTTTATCTTATGATAAAATTAATTATTAAATTTAAGGTATATCTTTTAAAACATTAAATTTAATAGTGTATATTATGTAGCATCTTTTTTATTTTAGGCAACATAAATACCCCAATCTATACAAATCAAAAATAATAAGTGAAGGTTTATCACTTAACAATTGTTTTTTTAATATTGGTTTGGTTATTCTAAAAGTAAATGCTATAATTTTTGTAAGTCGATAAAATTTGATTTTTTTATAATAACTTGAAATTTTAGTATAACTTGAATCTATATTTTTTGAGTCAATTAAATTTTTTAATCCAATCACAGCTTCTTCAGATTTTTTAATAAAAATTAAACTTGTATCCAAACCTAAATGCCAAACTGGATTTTCAATATGAATAAGTTTAATTTTTTTTTGCCTTAAATCATATGAAAATAAAGTATCTTCATGTCTAAGATTTTGAATTGATTCATTAAATTTTACTTGATTAAAGATACTTTTTTTTATCAAAAAGTTTAATGTTAGAAAACTTAAATACTGATTTTTATTTCTTTTTTCTAAAGAAAGAGCTTCTCTTTTATTTCCGTAAACCCATCTTAATAGTTCATCCTTTGCAGGTCTTTCTTTTTGATATTTTATTCCACCATATACAACTTTTTCATCAATATCGATATTAGAAACATAACTTTTAATGAAATCTTTGCCTATTGGAATTGTATCTGCATCAAGAAAAAGTAAATTTTCAAACTTTGATTGTCTAGCCAACAAATTTCTAATTGAACTTCTTCCAATGTTTAGTTCTAAAATTTTGAAGGAACAATTTGACATCGAATTTATCTTTTCATTTTCAAGATTCATCTCCGATTTTGAAGCATCATCCTGAACCAATATCTCAAACTCAATTTGGCATTCCAAACATTGTTTATGTAATTCCAAAACTAATGGATATACATTATAGTTGTATGTTGGAATAAGTATAGAAAGCATTAAACCGTTCTTTGAACCACTTCAAAAAGTTGCCCGTTTTCACATTTCAACGTTTTGGATGGAAACTTCATCAATAAAGCGTAATCGTGTGTTGCCATAATAACCGTTTTGCCATTAGCATTTATTTTTCGCAATACTTCCATGACTTCAACGCTTGTTTGTGGATCAAGGTTTCCAGTTGGTTCATCAGCCAAAATAAGTTCTGGGTCATTTAGTAAAGCT
>NZ_JBILJG010000012.1:0-65640 GCF_044377315.1 Flavobacterium sp. | reverse complement strand
AGCGGTTGTACAGGAACAGCTCCTTGTACTCCAACAGATACAGATGGTGACGGAACACCAGATTACTTGGATGTAGATTCTGATGGCGACGGTATCCCAGACAGCATTGAAGATGCAGCATGTACAGGCGTAACACCATGTATACCAACCGACACGGATGGTGATGGTATTCCTAATTACTTAGATTTAGACTCAGACAATGACGGTATCTTAGACAGTTACGAAAATTCAGTTTGTACACCAGCAGTTCCATTATGTGATACAGACGGTGATGGTATTCCTAACTATATGGATTTAGATTCAGATAATGATGGCGTATTAGACGTAACTGAAGCAGGTGGTACTGATGCCGATAATGATGGCGAAGTCGATGGCCCAATTGGTGCTAATGGAATTCCAGTTGATTCAAATGGAGGAGAAACCCCTGGTGATACAGACAATGATGGGGCTGTAGATCCGTATGATGTGGATGATGACGGTGACGGAATAGACACTATTGATGAAGATGTAGATAACAATGGCGACCCAAGAAACGATGATACAGATGGTGATGGTATTCCTAACTATTTAGACACAGATTCTGACGGCGACGGGGTAACCGATGCACAAGAAATAGCAGATGAAACGAATCCAAACGACCCTTGTGATTTTGAAGCAGCAAGTATTACGCTTCCTCAAGCGGCGAGTTGGAATAATGCAGATTGTGATGGTGACGGTGTGACTAATGGACAGGAAATCATTGATGGTACTGATCCAACGAATCCATGTGAATCTAAACCTGAAAATGTAACATTACCATTATCTCAAGATTTCTTAAATGGAGATTGTGATGGTGATGGATTATCAAACGGAGAGGAGATAGGTCAAAATCCAACCAATCCTTCTGATTCAAATGGGAATGGAATACCTGATTATTTAGAGGTAAACAATCATTCGGTTTCGGAGGATGATTTAGAAATATTCTCAGCAGTATCTCCTAATGGTGACGGAGGTAATGATGTATTTGTAATTAGAAACATTGAAAGTTATCCAGATAATACAGTATCTATTTATAACCGATGGGGAGTACTTGTTTATGAAGTAGATGGTTACGGACAAGACAATAAATACTTTAGAGGTATTTCAGAGGGTAGAATTACGATAAACAAGCAAGATGAATTGCCAGTAGGAACCTACTTCTACATTATTAGATACAAAAACAATGCTGGAATACAAAAACAACGTTCTGGTTATTTATACATTAATAGATAGATAATACTATGAAAAATATAAAAGATAGTAAAATGATAAAACAATTTGCAACTAGTTTAATAATGTTTCTTTCATTGGTAGTTAGTGCTCAGCAAGAACCACAATACACACAGTATATGTATAACCCTTCTCAAATCAACCCTGCTTATTCGGGGTCGATGGGTTATGCAAGTGTATTCGGATTGTATCGTACGCAATGGGTTGGTTTAGATGGAGCGCCCAAAACAGCCAATCTTGGTTTTCATAAACCAATTGAAAACTCAAAATTAGGATATGGAATTAATATTTTAAATGATAGAATTGGCCCATCTGAATTAACCTATATGAATGTTGATATTTCTTACACCTTGTTATTTGGTGAAAAATCTCGATTAGCCTTTGGTCTTAAAGTAGGAGGAGAGCTTATAAATATAGATTATAGTAAGTTAAGTCAATACAATCCAGGGGATGCATTATTTCAAAATAACTTGAATAGATTTTCTCCAAACATAGGAGCAGGAATCTATTATTATACTGATAACACTTATGTTGGGTTCTCCGTTCCAATGCTGTTAAATACCGCATTTTATGATGAAGTTGCTGTTTCTACAGCTGATAGGAGGCAAAATTTCTATTTAATTGCGGGTAAAGTTTATGATTTGAATTATTATATCAAATTTAAACCTGCATTAGTAACTAAAATCGTTTCTGGCGCCCCATTACAATTAGATTTAACAGCAAACTTTTTAATTAATGAAAAATTTACTGCTGGAATAGCTTATCGAATGAGTGCAGCTTTAAGTGGCTTGGTTGGTTTTCAAGTAACAGACCAATTATTTATCGGATACGGATACGATAGAGAAACTACCAGATTGTCTAATTTTAATTCAGGTTCTCATGAACTATTTTTAAAGTTCGATTTGTTTAATAGTCATCAAAAAATTGAAACACCAAGATTCTTTTAATTCAATCATCTTATGAAAAAATATATTTTTATTTTACTATTAGTAGCCATTAGCGCTTTTTCTCAAGAGAAAATTCTGTTAAATGCCGATAAAAAATTCAAACAAGAACGATATCCAGATGCTATAAAAGTTTTTGAGCAATTGGTTAAACATGGAGATACTACAGTTGCTGTTTTCCAACATTTAGCAGATGCTAATTATTTTAATGCTAATTATGAAAAAGCAAGTATTTGGTATCAAAAATTATATCAATTAGATCCAAATTGTAGTTCGGAATATTTGTATCGTTATGGACAAAGTTTAAAATCAGCGGAAAATCTAAAAGAGGCAAAAGTGATATTAGAACTCTATGTAAAAAAAGCAAATAGTGAAAATAGATCTAAACTGTTTATGAAATACAATGGAGTTGCCAATACAGATGATAAGTTAACCAACGCATTTAAAATAGTTAATTTAGGTGTTAATTCAACAAAATCAGATTATGGTGGAAATTTAAAAGGAGACACCTTGATTTTTGCAAGCGCTAGAAGCCAAAATGTGGCAGATACTAAATATAGAAGAACGGAACAGTCATTTACCAATTTGTATTATACAACTTTAAAGGCATCAGGTAAATTGCCAGAACCTAAATTGTTTTCAGTTAATACGTATTCTAAATTTCATGAAGCTACTCCAACTTTTTCGAAAGATGGAAAAACAATGTATTTCACACAGAATGAATTAAAAATAAATGACAAGGGCGAAGCTGTAAATGGGTTGTATAAAATATATAAATCAGTATTTAAAAACGGAAAATGGGACGCTTCAGTTAAAGCTGCTATTAGTGTAAATGATACCTCTAGGGTTGCACATCCTGCTTTTAGTGCAGATGAGAAATACTTGTACTTTGCTTCCGATATGTTTGGAACATTAGGAGAGTCGGATATTTTTAAGGCAAAAATTAACGAAGACGGCAGCTATGGCAAACCTGAAAACTTAGGTTCTAAAATCAATACTGAAGGTAGAGAAAGTTATCCTTTTATAACAAGTGATAATAAGTTGTTATTTGCATCTGATGGTCATCCTGGTTATGGAGGTTTTGATATTTTCGTTTTAGATTTAGATAATCTGAATGCTTTGCCAATTAATTTGGGTTCTACCATAAATAGTCCAATGGATGATTTTGCAATGTTCTGGAACAGAGAAACTCGATTAGGAACTTTTACCAGTAATAGAAAAGGAGGAGTAGGAGATGATGATATTTATTTAATTGAGGAAGTTGTCCCGTTTAATTTTGAAGTTGAAATACCAATTAAAGGGACTCTTCAAGACTTAATTTCAAAGGATTTTTTAAAGGATGCTCAAGTGGTGCTTCTTGATATTAACGACAATGTTATTGCTAAAACAAAAACCGACGATAAAGGAAAATATTCATTTGACAAAATAAAAACGAATCAAACCTATAAAATTAGAATAGAAAAAGAAGGGTATGAAACGCAACAAAAAACAGTAACCGTTTCTCAGTATGAAACAGAAATTAATATTCCAGTTGTTGTGTCTGCATTGAAAGTTAAAATTGATAAGGGAGTTGATATTGCAAATGTGATAAAATTCAATCAAATTTATTTCGACCTGGATAAATCAGACATTAGAAAAGATGCTAAAGTAGAATTAGAAAAAATAGTTGAAGTATTGAAAACGTATCCTAAAATTATTATTGAAATTGGATCTCATACCGATGCAAGACAGCATAGAAAATACAATAAAATTCTATCTCAAAAAAGAGCAGAAGCCACCTTAAATTATTTAGTTAAAAGAGGTATAAGTAAGTCCAGATTGACTGCAAAAGGGTATGGAGAACTTCAGTTGGTTAACAAATGTTCTGATGGAATTATATGTTCAGAAATAGAACACCAACAAAACAGAAGAATTACCTTTATTATTTTAGAATAATTAAAGTTCTTAAATGTTATTTTTAAATCAATTCTATAACTTAAAAAGTGAACTAATTACGATTGTATTTATTTTTTTAACACGATGATTGTTCTTTTTTTTGTACAAATTTATTATTAAATCTAAATGGTATAGAAATCAATATTTAAGCAAGCCTAATAAAAATTAAATTAGGAAATATAAATGAGGCCCTATTTTGAGATGTAGCTTGTAAGTAAAAAGTAAAATTTTGTTATAATTGTTTCCGGCAGTTTTTTTTTAAAATTACGGAATTGAGGGATTCTTGCTGCCGGAGCAATAATTAGAGCGCTTTGTTTATTCTTGAAATCTAATACTATACGATTGCTCCATAAATAAAAAATTGTATTTAAATTTTAAAAAATAAATTTTGGGTATGAAATTTTTTAAGAAAAACAATAAGATTGCGCCAAGGGTTTATTCTGAGAAAGAACTTATCGAAATCCACAGTTTTCATTTAATGTTACTTAAAATGAAAAAACGTCGCCCTGACCTTAATGTTAAAAAAATGATGGATGCGCTTTTCCAAACAACAATTTAGATTTTTAATGATAATTAAATGGCATCAACTTTTTTTAAACGAAACAAAAAAGTATAGGTTATTGCGCGATATATAATTTAATAATAAATAGTATTTTTTATAGTTTATTTACAAATAGTTACGTATTGATTTGTAAATAAATACTATTATTTAAATTGATTTTTATCTATTTTTATTGACTTACATTGATTTTTTTGGCAGGTTGTAATAAATGGTTTTGGGATTTTTAGTTTCGTTAGATTTTTTCTCCTTTTTCTGTTTAAGTAGATGGTAGGCAGTAACTGAAACTGCAACAACTGCTCCAAATACTAGCATTGGCTTCCAATTGTTTTTTAAATAGGTAAAAATAAAGAATTGCGGGGGTTTTGTGTCTATAATAAGAGGTATGTTGTTAGATGCCTGAGGAAAGTCAACAGGTATGTTTTCATAACCACTTTCTAAATTACCATTGGTAATAATTTTGTTTACAAAATACTCTGATTGTTTTTTTAATAAATCCTGTTTGTGAGCCATTGGATAAATTTCTGCTAATGTTAAATTACGATATGTTGTCATTGTCATCTATTATTATGTTAAAGAAATGTTGATCTGATTCAGTTAAAGTTAAGCCGTAATTAAAACAAAACTTAATTTCCCTTTTTGTTTTTTCATCTATTTGGCTTCGATGATAAATGGAATGGTCATAGCCTTCGTATTCTAATAACGAAGCCCTTACTTTTCCAGTCATTTGAAAGGTTAAACTTTTAAATACCTTTATTAATATTCTTTCATTATTTCTGGCTGTTTTATTGAAATCATTTTCAATTTTATCAATCACCTTTCGCTTATCATTGTTACTGTCAATTCGATGTTGGGCATTACAATAAACCTGCCGTCCATCTGTTGGAACAAATTCCATTTTACAGTCGGGTTTTTTACATAACTTCGGTGGGTAGGTTCTGTTTGAAAACCTTTGCCTTTTTTGTATTTTATTTTTCATCTTTTTTGTTTTTATTCTCAAAATTTGGTAAATTTAAAATAAAATATTAAATTTACCAAATAGTAAATATATTAAATATAAAAATTACCAAATAATTAGTTATGAAAAGAGAAGAATTAATAAAATTTGGGCAAATGATTTCCAATAAATACTTATTGCCAAAACAACATCTTCAAATTACTTCAAGGCAAGTTAATTATTGGAAAGAGCGTGATATTTTACCCTTTTTTGTAAAGGAAAAAAAAGGGTTTATGAATATACCTCAAGCTCTTTGGGTGTTAATAATAAATGAATTATCGGATATAGGTATTGACACCAAAAGACTAGAAAAGTTATCTAAAGATGTTTGGGAAAAACCATTTAATGAAAAATATGCGGATTCAGTTTTTAAAAAAAATATAGCGGAAAAAAAGTTAAATAAATTTGACAGCAATACACTTGAAAATATTTTAGGTTTTGAACCAATAATGATTACTCTTTTTAGGAAAGAAATGAACCCGTTTACAGACGCTATTAAAACTTGCTTAAGTTCAAACAGAAGTTTAGTTTCATTGATTTATTGTCCTAAGACAGGTGAGCATTCTTTTAATTTTAGCAATTTAGGTTTAACTGCTGATTTGAACAATTTATATTTTGGAGAAACCTTAATAGTAATTCCATTTCTACCACTTTTATCAAAATTGGTTGGAATAGAAATTGAAAAAAGTACCACAGATCTAGAATATTTATCATCTATAGAAAATCAAATTCGTAGAGTGTTGTTTTTTGACAAGCCTAAACTCTTAGAAATTGAAGTTCAACAAGACGGTTCTCCAAAAATCTTCAAAATCACCGAAGAACATAAAAAACCAGAGGAGTTAGCTAAGTTTTTCTTAACGAATAAACTGCCTTTAGGTTCAAAAATAATGATAGAACCAAGAGCTCAAGGAAATTATAAGATAACAATTAAGACCTAACCAAATGTCAAATGTACCACCTATTCGGTTCCTGAAAATCCAGCCCGTATTTATTTTAATACGATATGGGCCAAAAATTTTTAGAACCCAATGAAAGCGATTACTTATTAGATTATAAAGAGCTAATAGCAATTGCACCAATATTAAAAAAAGTGCTTAAAGAAGAAGATTCATTTGAATTTTCAAAACAGTTATATGAGTTTACCAAAATAATTTACGAACAGTACAAAAATGAAAAAGAAAAACTTAACACTTAACGATTTTAAAAATTCAGTAGTTTGGTCATATACACGCGTGTCAACTAAAGACCAATTTGTGAATAATGGAAGTATTGAAACCCAAGTGAACAAAATTAAAGCGTTTGCAAAGGAAAATCAGTTAATCATTACCCAGGAATTTGATGCCGAATATGAAAGTTCAAAGCGAATTAACACCCAAAGCACGCTAAAAGAGCTTATGGATAGGATAAAGAAAACTTCTGTTAATAAACGTCCAAAAATGATCTTAATTTGGTCGCCAAGTAGATTTGGTCGAGCCGGAGCAGAACACATTCAACTATTTGTTCGTCTTAGAAAGGAGTTTAATGTTTATTTGTACTCTGTAAGCACCGATAATCATACTTTTAACGAAAGAGCCGAAAACGAATTTTCAACGCAGCTATTGTATGCGCAAAAAGAAAATTTCAATCGTCAGGACACCGTTATTCCAGGATTAATAAATGCATTAGAAAACGGTAAAGTTTTCGGAAGAACTCCAAGAGGTTACGACCATTATGGACCTCGGGTTAAAGACCCAACAAAAGTACAAGCATTTCAAGAGATAAAGATAAGTACTGAAGGTCAATTCTTAAAGGAAGCCTTCAAATTAAAAATTTATAAATCTTACACCGATTCTGAAATTATACATTGGTTAAATTCAAAAGGAGTTCAAATTAGAAAACAAAGGATTTCTGAGATTTGGCGTAATCAGTTTTATACTGGAAGAATATTCAATTCGTTATTGGAAGGTAGAATAATTAAGGGTTCATGGGAGCCAATGATATCTGTTAAAGAATACAATCAATTGCAACGAATTCTCGAAGGTTCAAAGCAGTTTGGTGTTGTAAAAATCACAGGTAAAGAAGAAACTCCTCTTGTTCCAAAATTTGCTATGTGCTCCGACTGTGATGACACCATGACCTCTTATCTAAATAAGGCAAAACACATTTATTACTACAAATGTAATTCCTGTCACAAAACCATCAACGCTTCAAGTTCAAAAAAATCTTTAAGAGCAGGGTTACACGAACAATTTAGCGAAGTTTTAGAAGAGTTTAATTTTTCGGGACAATTGAAAGATTTGTTTTCTGCACAACTCAAAAAAATAATAGATGATGAGATGTCTAACCTTTCGGAGAAAAAAAGACTTGCTTCGTTTGAATTAAATAACTTGAAAGAAAGTTATGATAAAATGGAATATCGGTATGCAATTAATGAAATTTCTAAAGATATTTTTGAAAGACAAAGCCTAAAAATAAATGAAGCAATAATCCAAAAAACTAAAGAATTGGATTATTTGCCAACAAAAATATCGAACCATGAAAAAGCAATAAATTATTTCATAAAAATAGCTCAGAGTCCCAGTAAATTCTATGATTCTTTAGATTATAATAAAAAGAGAAAGTTCCAATATTTAGTCTTTCCAGAGGGGTTTCATTATTCGATCAAAAATAGAAAATATCGAACCTCAAAAACCAATGCTTTATTCGAGTTAACTAAATGTATTTCAGCAAGTTATGATTCTAAAAAACAACAAACCCATCCTCAAAAATGGGATGGGTCCTCTTTAGTAGCGGGAACAGGACTCGAACCTGTGACCTTCGGGTTATGAGCCCGACGAGCTGCCTACTGCTCTATCCCGCGATGTTTCGAGTGCAAATATACAACGAATATCGATACACGCAACAAAAAAATTAAAAAAATCTTTTATTTCTACTATTACCCTGATATGAGTACCTTTGCAAAAAAAATAAAAGTATGACAGCGCATAAAGCAGGTTTTGTAAATATTATTGGAAATCCAAATGTTGGTAAATCAACACTAATGAATGCCTTTGTTGGCGAACGTTTATCTATAATCACTTCCAAAGCACAAACCACGCGTCACAGAATTCTCGGAATTGTAAATGGTGACGATTTTCAACTAATTCTTTCTGACACACCTGGAATCATAAAACCAGCATACGAAATGCAAGAATCCATGATGAACTTTGTAAAATCTGCTTTTGAAGATGCCGATATTCTTGTTTACATGGTCGAAATAGGAGAGCAGGAACTAAAAGATGAAGCTTTCTTCAATAAAATTATCCACGCCAAAATTCCGGTGCTTTTATTGCTCAACAAAATTGATAATTCTAATCAAGAACAACTCGAAGAACAAGTTGCTTTCTGGACTGCCAAAGTGCCAAATGCCGAAATATTTCCTATTTCAGCTTTGCAAAATTTCAATGTTCCCGAAGTTTTTGCCCGAATAATTTCGTTGTTGCCACAATCGCCTGCTTATTATCCTAAAGACCAGTTGACCGACAAACCAGAACGTTTTTTTGTCAACGAAACCATCCGCGAGAAAATCCTTTTAAATTACAGCAAAGAAATTCCGTACGCTGTCGAAATCGTAACCGAAGAATTCTTTGAAGACGAAAATATCATCCGAATTCGCTCGCTAATCATGGTGGAGCGCGATACTCAAAAAGGAATCATCATCGGTCACAAAGGTGCCGCCCTCAAAAAAGTAGGAATGGAATCACGTGCCGATTTAGAAAAGTTTTTTGGCAAGCAAATCCATATCGAATTGTATGTAAAGGTTAATAAAAACTGGAGAAGCAACGCTAATATGCTTAAGCGTTTTGGTTACAATCAATAGTTTTTTTTAGTAGAAGCGACCCGAGCCATAGCGAATTGGCGAAGCAATGGCTCGGGCTTTATCAATAATCCATGTTCCAGCCATCCATTCTATCTGCCTGTCAACATAAAGGTCTTTTCCTTTTTAAAGAAAAAAGAAAAAGGATTCCATTCCTGACTGGGCTAGTGGAGGAGATGTATTGAACTCTTGCTCAAGTTTACTATTCAACAATTCTCAAATATAGACGTTTTAACTCAACAACCTGATGTCGGCCATTATAACGTATTTGTTTGGCAATAAAGTAAAGCAAAAACCAAACAGCAACCATCAAGCTCATTACAATCAAATCTTTTGTTACTGGAGCTTTAAGTATCCAATCGGAAATAGCAAACATTCCAAAAACTAAAAATACACCAGCTACAAAAAAATGCAGAAACATAAAGAAAGTCCATATAGTTTGATCAGGTCCAAATAAGCATTTTACATGAGTAGTTTTATCTTCATTTTCAGAAAGTTCAATGTGTAAATGTGGAGAATAATAACGCCTTTTTGCCAAAAGAATAAATAAGAAAATATGATGATCGGATACTTTTATACGATAATCTTCTTTTACTTCTTCTTTAAGTTTTTTGGCTCTTTCAATAATGTCAAAAATAGTCAAATCAACATCTTTGTGAAAACGTGGGCGAAGCACTACATTAGTATCTAATTCCATAGTTTGTAATTATTTTAATTCTTCTGACAGTATTTTTTTGTGTATTACACTACTACTAAGGTACAAAAAAATAAAATTAGTAGTACCTTTGCAAAATATTTAAAATCATTATGAATAACATTGTAGCCATAGTAGGAAGACCGAATGTTGGAAAGTCAACTCTTTTTAACAGAATGATAAAGCGAAGAGATGCTATTGTAGATGCGGTTTCGGGAGTAACAAGAGATCGTAATTATGGAAAAAGTGATTGGAACGGAAAAGAATTTTCTGTTATAGATACGGGTGGATATGTGCGCGGTTCAGACGATGTTTTTGAAGGAGAAATTCGTAAACAAGTTGAACTAGCCATCGATGAAGCCGATGTAATTATTTTTGTAGTAGATGTAGAAGAAGGTATCACGCCAATGGATGATACTGTGGCAAGATTACTTCGTAAAGTAACCAAACCTGTAATTCTAGCGGTAAACAAAGTAGATAATGCCATGCGCGAAAAAGACGCAATGGAATTCTACAACTTAGGTTTAGGCGAATATTATACTTTCGCAAGTATTTCAGGTAGCGGAACAGGAGACTTGTTAGATGCCATAGTAAACGCTTTTCCAGAAAAACCAGAACCAATACAAGAAGAAGTCGAATTGCCTCGTTTTGCCGTTGTAGGTCGTCCTAATGCAGGGAAGTCTAGTTTTATCAACGCACTTATTGGCAAAGAACGTTTCATGGTAACTGATATCGCAGGAACAACCCGTGATGCCATTGATACCAAGTTCGACCGTTTCGGTTTCGAATTCAACTTAGTTGATACTGCCGGAATTCGTCGAAAAGCTAAAGTAAAAGAAGATTTAGAATTTTATTCGGTAATGCGTTCGGTAAGAGCTATTGAGCATGCCGACATTTGTATATTAGTAATCGATGCCACTCGCGGATTTGAAGGGCAAGACCAAAGTATCTTTTGGTTAGCTGAAAAAAATCGTAAAGGAATCGTGATTTTGGTAAACAAATGGGATTTGGTTGAAAAAGACACCATGTCAACCCGAGATTACGAAAACAAAATCAAAGAGCAATTAATGCCTTTTACCGATGTGCCAATTCTTTTTGTTTCAGCATTAACCAAACAACGTTTACTAAAAGCACTAGAAGCAACAGTAGAAGTTTTTGAAAACAGAAAACAAAGAATTCCAACTTCTAAATTCAACGATTATATGTTGAAAGTAATTGAAGGTTATCCACCGCCAGCAACCAAAGGAAAATACGTGAAAATTAAATATTGTATGCAATTGCCAACAGCAACACCACAGTTTGTGTTTTTTGCCAATTTGCCTCAATACGTAAAAGAACCTTATAAGCGTTTCTTAGAAAATAAAATCAGAGAAAATTGGGATTTATCTGGTGTGCCGATTGATATTTACATAAGAGAAAAATAGTTAAATAAGAACGCCTTTCGGTTGAAAGGCGTTTTTTTTATAATAAGCGGAATACTGAATAAGATAAATCTAATTCTACCAATCACCACCAGCTCCACCACCTGAAAATCCACCGCCACCAAATCCACCACCGAATCCACCGCCGCCAGAAGAACCTCCAAAGCCACCGCCAAAACTTCCGCCGCTGCTTCTTCCTATGTTGCTAAGTATTATGACATCTAATAAACTTAGTCCGTTTCCACCCCCACTATTTCCTGAATTTCCACCTTTGCTTTTAGAAATGATAATCATCAAAATAACCAAAACAATAATAAAAATAAAAATAGGTAAAACGCTTCCTTCACCGTTTTCTTCAATTCTTGTACCTTTATATTTACCAGTTAATACTTGAAAAATTGCATCGGCACCTTTGTCTAAACCATTATAGTAACTTCCAGCTTTAAATTCAGGGATAATTTTATTTCTAATTATATCTGCGTTTATTGAGGCAATCAATCGGTCTTCTACACCATATCCTGGAGCAATCCATATTTTTCGTTCTTTAGCTGCAAGTAAAATGAAAACACCATTGTCTTCTTTGGCTTGACCAATTCCCCATTCGTGTCCCCATTTTGGAGCTAAAATTCCAATATCTTCACCTTTAATTGTAGGAACTGTTACAACAACAATTTGCGTTGTAGTTGAATCAGAATATTTGATTAATTTTTCCTCTAATTGCGATTTTTCAGTTTCGCTTAAAAGTTTGGCATAATCATAAACAGATGTTTGAAAACTAGGTTTTTCAGGAATTTTGAATTGAGAAAAAGCTAAATTGCTAGCAAAAAGAATAAACAAGAATGTAAATCGAAATATACAGTTGGAATTTAGGATTTTTTTAATTGATTTTTTCATCTTTTATCCTTTTGATATTTCATTAGAAAGTTCATCGGTGTCATCATCTTCAAAAGGGAAAAAAGCTTTTAGTTTTTCGCCAGCTCTATGAATTCCGTTGACTAATGCTAGTTTGTTTTCGCCTTTTGCAAAATGACTTTTCATAATGTCTTTGGTGCAATCCCAAAAATCGGATTCTACAACATCATTTATGCCTTTATCACCGTAAATAGCAAATTGTCTGCTTTTTACAGCTACATAAATAATAACACCATTTCGGTCTTTGGTTTCCATCATTTTGAGCTCATGAAAAACAGCCATCGCTCTTTCTAACGGAGCGATAGCAGTTTCTTTTTCTATATGTACACGTATTTCGCCAGAAGTATTTTTTTCAGCCAAACGAATAGCTTCAACTACTTCTTTCTCTTCGGTATTGGTTAAAAAAACTTCTACTTTTGACATTATTTAGTTACTTCTTTTTTGTCAAAGTTAAATTCTACCTCTGGTGCTTTTTCTGCTCCAGCTTCAGCCTTGAAATAAGGTTTTTCTTTAAATCCGAAAAACCCTGCGAATAAAATGTTTGGAAATGTTTTAATATGAGTATTGTATGGTTTTACTGCTTCGTTAAAACGAGTTCTTGCTGTAAGTATTTGGTTTTCTGTACTAGTAAGTTCGGCTTGAAGATTTAAAAAGCCTTGGTTAGCTTGCAAACTAGGATAATTTTCGACTGTAACTAATAATCTTGAAAGCGTACTTTGATTTTGACTAAATTTTTCTAATTGCTCAGGTGTAACATTAGTAGGGTCAATAACAGTTTTAGTTGCATTTGCCCTTGCTTGTATGACCGCTTCTAATGTTCCCTTTTCATATTCAGCAGCACCTTGAACGGTTTTTACTAAATTAACAATTAAATCATTTCGTCTTTGGTAAGAAGTTTCAACATTACCCCAAGCTTCTTCAATATTTTGATTCAATGTAACTGCCGTATTATTAATTCCTTTAAACCAAGAGAAGCCTATTAAGACTACTACTGCTACAATTATCCAAGGCAAAAATTTTCTCATAATTTCTAATTTTTAAAGTTTATTTTATTGTTTTAAAGTTTATTTATTTTCTAAAAAATTCATCATCCAACTCAAAGCTCGTTTTTAATACTATTCAACTCTGCTTTAATTCTTTCGAGTTTGCTTATGATTTCGTACTTGTCTAATGTTTTTTTCTGACCTTCTTTCAAGTGTGTTTTAGCGCCTTCTAGTGTAAAGCCTCGTTCTTTTACCAAATGATAAATTAATTGCAAATTTTTTACATCTTCTTGCGTAAACATACGATTGCCTTTCGCATTCTTTTTTGGTTTAAGAATATCAAATTCTTTGTCCCAAAAGCGAATAAGCGAGGCGTTCACGTCAAAAGCTGTGGCTATTTCGCCTATGCTATAATATAATTTACTTTTTGAAAGTTCTATCTGCATTTAGTTTTGTTTAATATCTTAAATCAACATACGTTAATCGTAGGATTGGTTTTCTTGATTAGCAATTTTTGAAATTGCAACATATTCTGCTGCCGAAATTGTTCCGTAGTAAAAATTAATCGGATTTACTACTTTTCCATCTTTATGCACTTCATAATGTAAGTGTGGTGCCTGACTTCTTCCAGTGCTTCCAACATATCCTATCACGTCTCCTCTTTTTACACGTTGGCCTAAACGAACTTTATATTTGCTCAAATGGGCGTATAAAGTCAAATAGCCAAAACCGTGCCTAATTTCGATATGATTTCCATATCCCGAAAGTGAGTTGTCCGCTTTTAAAACTAATCCATCGCCAGTGGCATAAATAGGAGTGCCTTTTCTAGCTGTAAAGTCCATTCCTTTGTGCATTTTTCTTGCTTTAGTAAAAGGATCACTTCTATATCCAAAACCTGACGCGATGTGTTTCAAATCTTCATTTTTAACTGGCTGAATGGCAGGAATAGCTGACAATAATTTGTCTTTTGCTTTAGCTAATTTCAATATTTCGTCTAACGATTTCGATTGAATTGCTAACTCTTTTGTCAAAACATCTACGCGCTTTGAAGTCGAAATTACTAAATCGGAATTGTTGTAACCTTCTAATTCTTTGTACCTATTTTTATCTCTAAATCCAGCTTTTCTTTTGTCAACATCTATTGGCGAAGTGTTAAAGTAAATTCTATATAAATTATTGTCTCGATCTTCAATGTTTTCTAAAACTTCATCAAGCTGATCTATTTTTTTATTCAATAATGCGTATCTAATTTTATAATTTTCAATTTCTCTTGCTTGAATTTTATCTTTTGGAGTTTCAAAAAACGAAGTATTCATTAAAACCAAAAAACTCAACACGCCAAACAGTGCTGAAGCCAATAAAAAAATCATTGCATAGCCAAATTTGGTTCTTTTTTTGACTTTTATTTTCTTGTACGCTAGTTTTTCAGGGTCGTAATAATATTTTACCTTCGCCATTTCTTATAAATATACTATTTTTGTGGCTCAAAAAATGATGTAAGCTATAGTTATACGAACAAATTTAATAAATGTTTCATGTTTTCCTATTTTTATTGCAAAACTTTTGGCAATTTTGTGCGTCAAGTTTGCAAAATACTGTAAAATTTGAAAACTGTATATTCAATATCAAGTAATCCAAATTTCTGAATTTATGTTCGATTGGATAATTTCACATTATTTTTTACTCATACAATAAAGACAGATTAATAATTGCTATTCAAAAATAAATAATGAAATCACAAGACATTCGTAAAGCATACCTCAATTTCTTTGAATCAAAAGGACATTTAATTGTTTCATCGGCGCCAATTGTGCTTAAAGATGACCCAACCTTGATGTTTAATAACTCAGGAATGGCACAATTCAAAGAATATTTTTTAGGAAATGGTACTCCAAAAAGTAAGCGAATAGCCGATACGCAAAAGTGTCTTCGTGTTTCAGGAAAGCACAACGATTTAGAAGATGTAGGTTTTGATACCTATCATCACACGATGTTTGAAATGCTTGGAAATTGGTCTTTTGGCGATTATTTCAAGAAAGATGCCTTAGCTTGGGCTTGGGAATTTCTTACAGAAGTTTTAAAGTTAGACAAAGACCGTTTGTATGTTTCTGTTTTTGAAGGAAATCCAGCAGAAAATGTTCCGTTTGACCAAGAAGCTTGGGATATTTGGAAACAATATGTTACAGAAGACCGAATTATTTTAGGAAATAAAAAAGATAACTTCTGGGAAATGGGCGATCAAGGTCCGTGTGGTCCATGTTCAGAAATTCATATCGATTTGAGAACGGATGCCGAAAGAAATGCTGTTTCAGGAAGAGATTTAGTAAATGCTGATCATCCGCAAGTTGTTGAAATTTGGAACAATGTTTTCATGGAATTTAACCGTAAAGCTGATGGTTCACTTGAAAAATTGCCTGCGCAACACGTAGATACCGGAATGGGATTTGAACGTTTGTGTATGGCTATGCAAAATGTGACTTCCAATTATGACACTGATGTTTTTACGCCTCTAATCGAAAAAATTGAACAAATTACAGGTTTAAAATACACTTCAAATGAAGTTAAAAACGTTTCAGAAGAACAAAATAAAACTAATATCGCAATTCGTGTAATAGTTGATCACGTTCGTGCCGTCGCTTTTGCTATAGCAGATGGACAATTGCCTTCGAATACTGGTGCAGGTTATGTAATTCGTAGAATTTTACGTCGTGCAATACGTTACGGATTTACATTTTTAAATACTAAAGAACCTTTTATCAATAAATTGGTAGAAGTTTTAGCAAATCAAATGGGCGAGTTTTTCCCAGAAATCAAATCGCAACAACAATTGGTTACCAACGTAATTCGTGAAGAAGAAGCTTCGTTTTTAAGAACATTAGATCAAGGTTTACAATTATTGGATAAAGTGGTTGCTGAAACATCAGGAAATGAAGTTTCAGGTGCAAAAGTTTTTGAATTGTACGATACATTCGGATTTCCAAAAGATTTGACGGCTTTAATTTTAAAAGAAAAAGGATATACGTATAACGAAGCAGATTTTGAAGCTGAATTACAAAAACAAAAAGCGCGTTCACGTGTTGCTTCAGAAGTTTCAACTGAAGATTGGTCAGTTTTAATTCCAGGAAATGTAGAAACATTTGTGGGTTATGACCAAACTGAAAATGATGTAAGAATCACCAGAATTCGTAAAGTAGATTCTAAAAAAGATGGAATTATATATCAAATTGTATTAGATAACACACCATTTTATCCAGAAGGTGGAGGACAAGTTGGTGATAAAGGAACATTAATTTCAGCTAACGAAACGATTGAAATTATCGATACTAAGAAAGAGAACAACTTAATATTGCATTTTGCAAAACAACTTCCAGAAAATCTTGAAGCTGGATTTGTGGCAAAAGTAAATACTGATTTAAGAACTTCGACTTCCAAAAATCACTCAGCTACGCACTTGATGCATTTGGCTTTGAGAAATATTTTAGGAACACATGTAGAGCAAAAAGGTTCGTTGGTAAATCCAAATTACTTACGTTTTGACTTTTCTCATTTTTCTAAAGTTTCTGACCAAGAACTACGTCAGGTTGAAGAAAGTGTAAATGCTCAAATAGAAGCACAATTGCAATTGCAAGAATATAGAAATATTCCAATTAAAGAGGCTTTAGATAAAGGAGCAATGGCTTTATTTGGTGAAAAATATGGTGATAATGTTCGAATGATTGAATTTGGTGAAAGCAAAGAGCTTTGCGGTGGAATTCACGTAAAAAATACGGCTGATATTTGGCATTTCAAAATCATTTCTGAAGGTGCTGTTGCTGCCGGAATTCGTCGTATTGAAGCCATTACTGGTGATGCTGTGAAAGATTTATACAAAAATCAAGAAAGCACTTTGGCAGAAATTAAAGAAACATTGAAAAATCCTCAAGATGTTTTGAAATCGGTAGCAAGTTTACAAGATGATTATGCAAAGCTGAAAAAACAAATTGAGCAACTATTGAAAGAAAAAGTGGATAGATTAAAAGATAATTTGCTTTCAGATTTTCAAGAAATAAATGGTATTAACTTTTTAGCAAAACAAGTAGATTTGTCTATGAATTCGACTAAAGATTTAGCGCAAGCCATTGGAACTTCTAAACCAAATTCGTTTGTATTTTTAGCTTCAGTTGAAGATGATTCTCCTAATATTCATTGTTATATTTCAAAAGAGTTGGTTGCTGAAAAAGGATTAAATGCAGGAAATATAATCAGAGAATTAGGTAAATACATCGATGGAAACGGAGGCGGGCAAGCGTTCTTTGCATCTGGGAAAGGAAAAAATGTAAACGGAATTAAAGATGCTTTGGAGAAAGTTGTTGATTTTGTAAAATAGTTTTGACTTACCTAAATTAAAAAGCCTTTCATTCTTTTTGAGTGAAAGGCTTTTTCAATATTATTTTTTTTCAATAATTGCCACAGCATCAATTTCAATAAGCCAATTTCTGTTTCCTAAAACAGTAACGCCAACTAAAGTACTGGCTGGATAATTGTTGTTTCCTAAAAAAACTTTACGAATTTTTCTGAAAATCGGTAAATCAGTTTCTGGATTAAAATTAACGATATAAGTATTCATTTTTACAACATTTTGAAAACTTGCATCGCATTCTTTTAATAGTCGTTCTAAATTTTTAAACGTCGCAATTGTTTGTGATTCTAAATCGTTTCCTTCTCTTATTTGTCCAGAAATATGCAATGTTTTAGTCGTTTCAGTTTCGACAATTACAACTTGCGAAAATCCTTCGTTTGGATGTAAATATTCTTTTTTAAACATCTTTAAATTTATTTTCGTTCCCCAATCTGTTGTCTCCACATTGCATAATACAAGCCTTTTTCTTGCAATAAATCGTTGTGTTTTCCTTGCTCAACTATTTTTCCTTGTTCAAGCACGAATATTTTATCAGCATGCATAATAGTTGAAAGTCTATGTGCAATTAGAACTGTGATTCTATTGGAATCAGAAATAGTACGAATTGTGGCGTTGATTTCTTCTTCGGTAATCGAATCTAAAGCTGAGGTTGCTTCGTCAAATATCAATAAATTTGGATTTCGCAAAATAGCTCTTGCAATCGATAATCGTTGTTTTTCGCCTCCTGAAATTTTCATTCCGCCTTCGCCGATGGTTGAGTTTAATCCGTCTTCGGCACGTTTTAGTAAATTTTCACAACTTGCTTTTTTTAATACTTCGTTAAGTTCTTTATCGGTTGCTGATGGTTTCACGAACAGTAAATTTTCTCTAATGGTTCCCGAAAATAATTGTGCATCCTGAGTTACAAATCCTAATTGTTTTCTCAATTCTAATAAATCAATTTTTGTAGAATCAATGCCATTATAAAGAACTTTTCCTTCTTCTGTTGGATACAATCCAACTAGCAATTTTACTAAAGTCGTTTTGCCAGCACCAGATGGTCCAACAAAAGCTACAGTTTCACCTTGTTTAATTTCGAAATTGATGTTATCGACAGCTTTATAATTTGCAGATTTATGTTGAAAACTTACATTAGAAAACAATAACGAATGAATGGCACCAACATGCTCTGGATTTTTAGGACGAAATTCTTTTGGAGCATTCAACAAATTCTTGAAATTTTCCATTGAAACTTTCGTTTCGTTCACAGCAATAATAAAGTTGCCTAATTCTTGTAAAGGACCAAAAATGAAGAATGTAAAGAACACCATAGTTAACAAATCGCCAACAATTATTTTGCCTCCAAAAAGGAAATAATACAGCGTAAAAACTACGCAAGTTCTAAGAAAATGAACAGTTGTACCTTGAATAAAACTCAAACTTCTGATAAAACGAATCTTTTGCAATTCGAGTTGTAGAATTTTAAACGTATTTAAGTTCAAACGTTTTTCTTCTTGATAGGTTAACCCTAAACTTTTGACCAATTCAATATTTCGTAAACTTTCGGTAGTTGAACCTGCCAAGGAATTGGTTTGATTAACAATTTTTCGAGAAACAACTTTTATTTTTTTACCCAAATACGAACTAATCAAAGCAATAATTGGAGCGGTAACTAGAAAAATTAATGAAATTCTATAATCTATTCGAGAAACGTAAACAATCACAAAAATAAAACTAATCACGGTTTGAAAAATCAACGAAATTGAAAGTGTAATTAACTTTTCAGAATCAGAACGCACTTTGGTTAATTTGCTCAAAGTTTCACCACTTCGTTGGTCTTCGAATTCTTCGAATGGTAAATCAAGTGATTTTTTTATTCCGTCAGTATACATTTGAGCACCTGTTCGTTGAATGACAATATTGGTAAAATAATCCTGAAAATTTTTAGTAATTCTCGAAATCATGGCAGCTCCAAGCGAAAGTCCCAACCAAAAAGCAACAGACTTGATAAAACCTATTTCGTTGCCTTTGTATTTTGCAATTCCAACACCGCAATCTTGCATCAATTTACCAGTGATTATTGAATCCGATAAACTAAAACAGATGTTGATTGTCGCCATAAGTAGCGCAAAAAACAAAAGTAATTTATGTTTTATTATGTATTTATATAATAGTTTCATGTTTGATTTTATTGATTGGCAAAAATAACAAATATTAGTTACCGTTAACATTATGCTTTTTTTGGATAAAATATTATATTTGTTAAAATTAAACTTTGATAAGATGAAAAAAAATCAAATTTGTTTACTACTAATTTTTATAATTTCTTCAGGTTTTGCCCAAAAAGGAGTTATTGATCATGGTGGTGGAGAGTATAAAGTTCCTCAAGCAATAGATGACTGTATTTCTGATAAACAAAGAGAAGTTGTCTTTAAAGAAATTACTGCAAATAGAGAAAAACTGAAAAATAATGTTTTTTTAAGAAATGCAAAACAACCTTTAGACCATCCACTTTTTATTTGGCCTGTAACTAAAAATCCCACAGCGCCATATAATAATGTATGGAGCATTAGTAATCATGTTGATCATAATCCTAATTATCCAAACCAATTGCAAGATTGGAATTGTGGTGGTCGAACATATGACACTTCAGCAGGCTATAATCATAAAGGAATAGATATTTATACTTGGCCTTTTAGCTGGTATCAATTTCAAAATAACCAAGCATGGGTAATTGCGGCGGCTCCGGGAATAATTATTAATAAAACAGATGGGAATTTTGATATGAGTTGTGGTTTTAACAATAATCAATGGAATGCAATTTATGTACAACATAGTGATGGAAGTGTGGCATGGTATGGGCACATGAAAAGTAACTCCTTAACATCTAAAGGTATTGGAGATATTGTTGAAGCTGGAGAATTTCTTGGTGTTGTTGGAAGTTCAGGAAATTCAACTGGTCCTCATTTGCATTTCGAGGTTTATAACTCTGCTAACCAATTGATTGATACGTATCTAGGAAATTGTAATAATTGGACTTCGAGTACCGATTCTTGGTGGTTAAATCAAAAACCATATCAAGAGCCAAAAATAAATGCAGTTTTGACTCATAGTCAAGTTATTAGTTTCAACAGCTGTCCGCAAGTTGAGAATACTTATTTAAGTGACAATTTTACTACTGGATCTCCAGTTGTTATCTCTGTTTATTTAGCTGATCAGTTGCCAAATACATTGGGAACTATTCAAATAATACGACCAAACAATACCATAGCTGACAGTTTTAATTATAATTTTACAACATTTTATTATTCATCTTATTGGTATTGGACATATAACAGTTCATTTTTTAACCAATCTGGACAATGGAAATTGAGATTTACTTATCTTGGAAATACAGTTGAACACCTCTTTAATTATGGGACATTGGCAACGGATAATTTTGAAAAAAATAATTTTGATTTCTATCCAAATCCTTCCGATGGTATTATTAACATTGAAAATGAAAGCCAAATACTATTGAAAGAAATTTCAATTCATGATATTTCAGGAAAAAAACTCATGTCTGAAAAATCTAATTTTAAAAAAATTGATGTTTCAAACATTAGTAGTGGAGTTTATATTATTAAATTTGAAAGTGAAAATGGTATTTATAGCAAAAAGTTTATAAAGAAATAAAAAAAAATGAACTTCACCACTAAAATTCCAATTTTCAAACACCAAAATTCAATTGATTATAATTCTAAAATTATTTCTTTTGGTTCCTGTTTTGCTGAAAATATGGGTGAAAAATTTGATTATTTTAAGTTTCAAAATTGTGTAAATCCTTTTGGGATAATTTTTAATCCTGTTTCTATTGAAAAATTGATTCATCGTGCTATAAACAAAATTGAGTTTGTCGAAAACGACATTTTTTTTCATAATGAAAGATGGCATTGTTTTGAAGTTCATTCCGATTTGAGCGCTAGTTCATCAGAATTATTACTTGCCAATTTGAATAAGGTTTTACATAGTTTTAGAAGTCAATTTCAAGAGGCAACACATTTAATCTTAACGTTTGGAACTTCTTGGGTATATAGACATAAAATATCAGGTGCAATTGTAGCCAATTGTCATAAAGTGCCACAAAATCAGTTTGATAAAGAAATATTGGCTGTAGAAATTATTGAAAATTCAATTAAAAACAACATCAATTTAATTCAATCAATCAATCCAAATTGTAATTTTATTTTTACCATTTCACCTGTGCGACATATCAAAGATGGATTTGTTGAAAACCAAAGAAGCAAAGCGCATTTGATTACCGCTTTACAATCTGCAATCTGCAATCTGCAATCTGCAATCTATTTTCCTTCCTACGAAATTGTAATGGACGAACTTCGAGATTATAGATTTTATGCCGAAGATATGTTGCATCCAAACCAAACAGCAATCGACTATATTTGGATAAAATTCTTTGAAAATTATGTTGATGAAAAAGAATTTGTCACCATGCAACAAGTTTGTGATATTCAAAAAGCATTGCATCATAAACCATTTAATCCAAATTCAGAAAACCATCAAAAGTTTTTGAAAAATTTAAATCAAAAAATCACTACTTTAGTCTCAAAATATCCGCAAATACAATTTTAAAATGTCGCAACAAACCCCTCCTAAAGTGGGCTTTTTTGTAGCCTTATCAGAATTTCGAAAATGGGCAGTTTTAATTCTAATAGGATTAGTTTTGTTTTTTGGATATAAATTTTTTACTACCAAAAGCGAAACGTCTTCGATAGAATATGATACTAATTTAATACAACAACAAATTAAAAATGTTGAAAAAACTAGTTGTAACTGAAGGCCATTTTGCCGAAGTTCTAACTTATAAAGACAGAAAAGAAACTTATATTCCAGGTTTGAGTTTTGATAAAAAAGCTTTAGTCGTTATCAATGCTGATGTAACTGTAGGTTTTGATTTAAGCAAAGTAAAATATGATATTGATGCAATAAATAAAACAGTAACCATCACAAACATTCCTTAAGAAGAAATAAAAATTAGTTCTGATATTATATATTATAATACTGAATCTTCAACTTTCAATGAATTTACAGGTGATGATTATAATAAAATCAATAAATTGGCTAGAGAGAATTTAAAAAAGAAAATAGCTAAATCTACTTTAAAATTAAATGCTAAAAATAGATTAATTAGCGAATTATCTAAGATTTTAATTCTAACAAGTTCTATGGGTTGGACTTTAAAATATGATGGTGAGGTGGTTAATAATAATCAAAAGTTTCAATCTAAAATAAAAGGGTAAAAGCGACGATGAATTTCAAGGTCACTTTTACAAAAACCAATAACTATTTAATCAATAAACTATAATTTATTTTCCAAGCTTTGCCATCCTCCACCATTCATACAGTCAATTCCGTTGCTTTTTAAAATTGAGTTTGCTTGCGCACTTCTCATTCCGCTTCTACAACAAACGATAACAGGTTTTTCTAACCTTTTAATTTCATTAACTTTCGAAAAAATGGTATCTAAAGGAATGTTTTTTGAGTTCTTAATATGACCTTCTCTAAACTCGCCAACTGTTCTTACATCAATAATAACAGCGCCTTTATCTATATAGTCTTTAACACTTTCCGATTTTCCGCCTAAACCCAACATACTTAATAATCCCATATTTTATATTTTTAATTTGTTTTCTATTTCAGATTTTCACAGCAAAATTAATGGTATACATACTATAAAGTTGTAACAAAAGTTACCCAAGTCAAAAAAATCTTTATATTTGAAATCGTATGAAGATTACTGATAGAAAAACCGAAATTGTAAATGTATCCGCAAAACTTTTCAAAGAAAAAGGATATAGTGCTGTAACTATGCGTGACATCGCTCAGGCTATGGATATCAAAGCCGCAAGTCTTTACAATCATATCAAGTCCAAACAAGAAATTCTAGTTTTAATCATCATCGAAATTGCCGAAGAATTTACTTCCGTAATAGAAGAAATCCTTGCATCTAATGTCATAACCATCCAAAAAATCGAACGAGTTATCCAACTTCACATCGATATTACATTAAGAAATTCAGATGCACTAGCTTGTCTAAACAACGATTGGATGCACTTAACCGATGATGATTTAATTTATTTCATCAAAATGCGAAACGACTATGAAGAGAGTTTCCGACAAATAATCAAAACCGGAATAGCCAACGGAGAAATAAAAAACCTAAACATCGAAGTCATAATTTTCTCAACACTGTCAACATTGCGAACACTCTACCTTTGGTATGGTAAGAAAAAAACAATCAAGCCAGAAGTGTTAAAGGCAAATATGATTCAGGTCTTACTAAACGGAATTGTTTAAAAATCTTTCAATCCTTCAATCAATCTCAAAATCCTTTAATCTTTAAAATATTACAACGTTTTCGTAACATATTAAAATTTTCACTAAATTTGCATAACAAACTAACAAGTGTTAGTTAAAAATTATTCAGTGGTTATGTCAAAATTTCATAGCATAAAAATTGCCGATATTTACAAGGAAACCAAAGATTGTTCCGTACTTTCTTTTGAAATCCCGCAAGAATTAAAGCAAGAATTTCAATACAAACCAGGACAACATCTCACGCTAAAAGCTACAATTGACGGTGAAGATGTCCGTCGTTCCTATTCATTATGTTCCTCTCCAATCGAAGATAAATGGAAAGTAGCCGTTAAAAAAATCAATGGCGGATTGTTCTCAACCTTCGTAAACGAAACGCTAAAAAGTGGTGATATCCTAGAAATAATGCCACCAAGCGGAAAATTTAATGTAGAAATCGATACCCAAAAAGCCAAAAATTACATAGCATTCGCAGCTGGAAGCGGTATCACGCCAATTCTGTCAATCATAAAAACACATTTAAAATCTGAGACAAACAGCACTTTTAAATTATTTTATTTAAATCGTTCCGTAAAATCCATTATCTTTAAGGAAGAAATTGAACAACTTAAAAACTTGTATTTCAATCGTTTCGAAATTTTTCATTTCCTAACTAAAGAACATCGAGCATCCGAATTATTCAACGGAAGATTTACCAAAGAAAAAATTCAGGTTTTAATCGAAAAAATAATCGATATTCCAGCAACCGACGATTGTTTCATCTGCGGGCCAGAAGAGATGATTTTCTTATTACGCGACGAATTAACCGCTGCCGGATTAGATAGCGATAAAATACATTACGAGTTGTTCACTTCCGGAATTTCCGAAGAAGACAAAAAACGTATTCAAAGAATTGTAGAAAATAAAGTAAACGGAACCGACATCACCATCATCGACGGCGGAAAAGAATTCCATTTCGTGATGGACGAAGCCTACGATAACATTCTCGATGGTGCATTAGCAGCCGGAGCCGATTTACCATTTGCCTGCAAAGGCGGCGTATGCAGCACGTGCAAATGCAAAGTTTTAGAAGGCGAAGTCGAAATGAAAGTCAATTACGCACTCGATGCACACGAAGTCGCAAAAGGATTGGTTTTGAGCTGTCAAGCTGTCCCAACAACCGACAAAGTAGTAGTCGATTTTGGCGTTTAGGAGCGAATGGTTTAGGCATTTTTGAAATCCATTTTCCTGCTTTCCTTCCAAATCTCGCTAAAGAAGCGAGGCTTTTCCCTCCAATCAGGGCTAGAAAGCAAACGAATTGAATAAAATTTAGAAATATAAAACAACACTATCTTAATGAACCTTAATAGTTCGAAAGAAAAAAATATAATTTGCGAATTTGCGGTAAAATAATAATCAGTTTAAATCTGTATAATCCGTTAAATCCGTGGCAAAAAAATAAAACAATAATCGTTCAAAGTTACTGCAAAGTAAAATATTACGGCGACTGAACACCTGCCTACCGCAGGCAGGCTGAACACTAATTCAAAAAAGTATGTCAGAAAAAGAAGTAAAAAATTTAGAAGAAATCTTCGATGCACGAATTGCAAGAGACGAAAAAATCGAGCCCAAAGATTGGATGCCCGAAAAATACCGTCAAACACACATTCGTCAAATTTCCCAACACGCACATTCCGAAATCGTAGGAATGCTACCAGAAGGAAATTGGATTACTCGTGCACCATCGTTAAAACGTAAAGTTGCACTTTTGGCCAAAATTCAAGACGAAGCCGGACACGGTTTATACCTATATTCTGCTTGTGAAACTTTAGGCGTATCACGCGAAGAATTATACGAACAATTGCATTCAGGAAAAGCAAAATACTCGAGTATTTTCAATTATCCAACACTAACTTGGGCCGATATGGGCGCCATTGGTTGGCTAGTTGATGGTGCAGCTATTATCAATCAAGTGCCTTTATGTTCAACTTCTTTTGGACCATACGCTAGAGCAATGGTTCGTGTTTGCAAAGAAGAAAGTTTTCACCAACGTCAAGGTTTTCAAATTATGATGACCTTAGCAGAAGGAACTCTAGAGCAAAAAGAAATGGCGCAAGATGCCTTAAACCGATGGTGGTGGCCATCATTGATGATGTTAGGACCATTAGATGCCGAATCGGTTCACACCGAGCAATCAATGAAATGGAAACTGAAACGTAAAAGCAACGACGATTTGCGTCAACAATTTGTAGATCAAACGGTTCCTCAAGCTAAAATGATTGGTCTAACCATTCCTGATCCAGATTTAAAATGGAACGAAGAAAAACAATCTTATGATTTTGGCGAAATGAATTGGGACGAATTTTGGCAAGTAGTAAAAGGCCACGGACCATGTAACAAAGAACGTATCTCAGCAAGAGTTAACGCTTGGGAAAAAGGAAAATGGGTTCGTGACGCTGCAATGGCATACGCCGAAAAACAAGCAAACAAAGAAGTAAAACAAGCAATATAAATTAGGTGTTAGGTATTGGGTAGTAGGTCTTAGAAGGTTCCTACAACCTACAACCTATAACCTACAACCTATAACCTTAACACTATGAAAAACTGGCCACTTTGGGAAGTATTTATAAGAAGTAAAAACGGATTAGAACACCGCCATTGCGGAAGTTTACACGCAAGCGATGCAACAATGGCATTAGAAAACGCACGCGATGTTTACACACGACGAATGGAAGGTGTAAGTATTTGGGTTGTTCCATCAGCACAAATCACAGCATCAAATCCAGACGACAGCGCCGAACTTTTCGATCCAGCAAAGGATAAAGCTTACCGTCATCCAACTTTTTACGAATTGCCAGACGAATTAAAACACATGTAATTAGGTCATAGGTATTAGGTTTTTGGTATTAGGAAAAAATGAATGTCCTACAACCTACAACCTACAACCTACAACCTACAACCTTTTCAAAATGAAAAACAATTTAATTCAATACATATACGGAATTGCAGATAATTCTCTAATTCTAGGACAACGTCTCGGTGAGCTTTGCGGTCACGGTCCAAGTCTAGAAACCGATATCGCAATGACCAATATTTCACTAGATTTATTCGGTCAAGTTCGAAGCTATTACCAATATGCAGCTAAATTAATCGGAGGCGATGCCACAGAAGATACAATCGCTTTCCTAAGAAAAGAAAGAGAATATAAAAACGTTTTGTTGGTCGAACAGCCCAATCAAGATTTTGCCAATTCCATTGCTAGACAGTTTCTGTTCGATGTTTATCATTTATTGTTATTAGAAGAATTGCAAAACAGCAAAGACGAAACATTATCTGCTATTGCCAAAAAAAGCATTAAAGAAGTTTCGTATCACACAAGATTTTCTTCCGATTGGATTAGAAGATTAGGAGACGGAACCGAAGAAAGTCATAACAAAATCCAAACCGCTATCAACGATTTATGGATTTTTACAGACGAACTTTTCCATCAAACTGATGCCGATAAAGCAATGGTTACAGAAGGAATTGGAGTAGATGTAACACTATTAAAAGCAAATTATTTTAAAAAAATAAACGAAATTTTAGAAGAAGCAACATTGCAAATTCCAATAATAGAATACTTCCAAAAAGGAGGAAAAAAAGGGATTCACAGCGAACATATGGGATATCTTTTAGCACAAATGCAATATATGCAATTAGCTTATCCAAATATGAATTGGTAAACGATTAACGATTGTCGATTTCTGAATTTTGATTTCTGAATTTTTTCACTTCAAAAATCAGCAATCGTTAATCTTCAATCAAACAAATCTTTATGACAGAAACAATAGGACATATCGACCAAAAACTATTCGAAATTCTCGAAACAGTTTCCGATCCAGAAATTCCAGTATTATCAATAATGGAAATGGGAGTAGTGCGTTCTGCCAAAATAAAAGATGAAATTGTAGAAGTTCAAATCACACCAACCTACAGCGGTTGCCCAGCAATGGATGTAATTGGAGATGACATAAAATTAGCATTCAAACAAAAAGGCTACGAAGCCAAAATAGAACTAATCCTATCGCCAGCATGGACAACCGATTGGATTACTCCAAAAGGCAGAGCAGCATTAGAAAAATACGGAATTGCTTCACCATTATCAGAATCAGCTGATAAGGAAGCACTTCTTGGAAATAAAAAAGTTGTTAAATGTCCGCAATGCGGTTCATTCAACACAAAATTGGTAAGTCAATTTGGTTCCACAGCATGCAAAGCATTTTTCCAATGCGAAGATTGTTTAGAGCCATTCGACTACTTTAAATGTTTAAAATAATAGGATTAACGATTGCTGAATGTTTATTTTTGATTTATGAAGTTTAAAAGTTCTAAAATCAAAAATCGTTATTCTTCAATCTTCAATAAATAAGGTATGAGCAATAATTCAATAGAACTAAAAATTGAAAACAATGTCGCGTGGATTTCACTCAACAGACCCGAAGTTTTCAATAGTTTCAATCGTGAAATGGCGTTTCTGTTACAAGAAACTTTAGACAATTGTGAAAACGATACATATGTACGTGCAATAGTAATTACCGGAAACGGAAAAGCATTTTGCGCCGGACAAGACCTAAAAGAAGTAACCGACCCAGAATTAAATCCAGGTTTCAGAAAAATATTGGAAGAACATTACAATCCAATCATCCAAAAAATCAGAAACATCGAAAAACCAATTATTGGTGCTGTAAATGGTGTTGCAGCTGGAGCTGGAGCAAACATCGCTTTAGCTTGCGATATAGTTGTAGCTTCTGAAAATGCATCGTTCATTCAAGCCTTCAGTAAAATCGGATTAATTCCAGACAGTGCAGGAACATTTTTCTTACCAAGATTAATTGGTTTCCAAAAAGCAACTGCTTTAATGATGTTAGGCGATAAAGTTTCAGCAGTAGAAGCTTTAAATATGGGAATGATTTATAAAATTTTCCCTACCGGATTATTCGATGAAGAAGTAATGACTTTAGCAACCACTTTAGCTCAAATGCCAACTAAAGCAATCGGTTTAACCAAAAGATTATTAAATCAATCCATGACAAATAATCTAGAACAACAACTAGCTCTAGAATCAGATTTACAAATCGAAGCAAGTTCATCCAACGATTACAAAGAAGGAGTAACCGCTTTCGTAGAAAAAAGAAAACCCGAATTCAAAGGGAATTGATTAACGATTAAAGAATTTTGATTGTTGATTTTAGAAAAGAACAATAAAAAAATTAGAAAATATTTAACTATGAGCATAAGTAACGATTTTTGATTTTAAAGATAATAAAGTTCAAAAATCAGCAATCGTTAATCAACATTCAAATAAATCATTATGAAACCAATAAATTTAGAAGATAGATTAATTCAGTTTGCAGTTGATGTAATTATAATGTGTAAGAAAATTGATAAATCTTTTGCTTCTGAACATTTAGCAAAACAATTAATTCGTTCTGCAACTTCCTCTGCTTTAAATTATGGAGAAGCTAGAAGTGGAGAATCAACAAATGATTTTCTTCATAAAATGAAAATTTGTTTAAAAGAATTGAGAGAAAGTTTTATCAATATGAAAATCCAAAAAGGAGCTGAATTAGTCACTGATATTGATTCATTAAATAAATTGTTAAAAGAAAATGATGAGCTAATTTCAATTTTTGTTTCAAGTGTAAAAACGGCTTCTTCAAAAAAATAGATGTGTATTTTAAAATGGACGAAAAAAATCAAAAATCAGCAATCGTTAATCAGCAATCGTTAATTAATATTGCAATAATAGGTTCAGGAACAATGGGAAGTGGCATCGCACAGGTAGCCGCAACAGCAGGTTGTGAAGTGAAAATTTACGACACCAATCTCGATGCGCTTGCCAAAAGCAAATCCAATCTCGAAAATACGCTATCGAAATTAGTCGAAAAAGCAAAAATAGACGAGCACGAAAAATCCCGAATCGAAAATAATATTTCCTACGCACACACATTAGGTGAATTATCGCATTCCGATTTAGTCATCGAAGCCATAATTGAGAATATGGAAATCAAGCGAAAATTATTTTCAGAATTAGAAAATTGCGTCTCGCCCGAAACCATTTTAGCATCCAATACGTCTTCTTTATCAATAGCTTCCATTGCTGCTTCTTGCCAAAAACCAGAACGCGTCATTGGAATTCACTTTTTTAATCCAGCACCATTAATGCAATTGGTTGAGGTAATTCCAGCGGTTCAAACCAGCGAAGAAGTGCTTCAAAAATCAGTACAAATTATCTCCGATTGGAAAAAAGTAGTTGCCGTTGCAAAAGACACACCAGGATTTATAGTAAACCGTGTTGCAAGACCTTTTTACAGCGAAAGTTTACGAATTTACGATGAAGGTGTTGCCGATTTTGCAACAATCGATTGGGCTTTAAAAACCATCGGCGGATTCAGAATGGGGCCATTCGAATTAATGGATATGATAGGTCATGATGTAAATTATATCGTAACAGAAACCGTATTTACAGCATTCTATTTCGACCCAAAATTCAAACCATCATTCACACAAAAACGACTATTGGAAGCCGGATTTCTAGGAAGAAAATCAGGTCGAGGATTTTACAATTACAATCAAGATTTACCTGCTCCAAAAGAAGATTCTGTTTTAGCAAAAACCATTTTCGAAAGAGTAATTGTAATGCTTATCAACGAAGCAGCAGACACATTATTTTTAAATATAGCATCAGCCAAAGATATTGACAACGCTATGACCAAAGGAGTAAATTATCCAAAAGGATTACTAGCATGGGCAGACGAACTAGGAATCAATTGGTGCGTAGATAAACTAGACGAACTCTACAACGAATACCACGAAGACAGATACAGATGTAGTCCAATATTAAGAAGAATGGCTAATAAAGGTGATAGGTTTTTTGAGGTAGTAGGTGTATAGGTAGAAAAAGATAAATTATGGAATCAAAATTTCATTTTATATTTGAAGATTTGTTAGTTTACCAAAAAGCAATGCAATTTGGTGAATTGATTAATATTCAAGCAAAAAGTTTTCCAAAAGAAGAAAGATATGAATTAACTTCACAATTTAAAAGAGCAAGTGATTCTATAGCTTTAAATATTGCAGAAGGTTCAGGAGGAACAGATAAACAGTTCTATAATTATCTTGGAAACGCTTGGCATAGTGCTCACGAATGTGTTTCATGTAGTTCAAAGGCCTATCTAAGAAATTATATTTCTGAAGAAACAAACGAATTAAATAGACAAGTTCTATCAGAAATCACAAAAATGATTAGCAGTTTAAGAAGTATAATCGGTAAACGAATAAATAGTTAGTATGTCAGACCTAAAACCTATCCCCAACCACCTAATACCTCATAAAATGTTAAGTCAAGATGCTTATAGCCAATGGCTAGGCATCGAAATTCTCGAATGCGAAATCGGTCGTTGTAAAGTCGCTATGACGGTTCGCAAAGAAATGCTCAACAGTATGTTCAAAGCCCACGGCGGAATCACCTATTCGTTGGCCGACACCGCTTTCGGATTCGCAGCCAACACACACGGTAAATTTTCCGTTTCCATCGAAACCTCAATAAATCACATCGAAGCCGTAAACGAAGGAGATTATTTAATAGCCGAATCAGTAATAGAAAAAGTAAATAACAAGTTAGGATTCAATATAATAGAAGTAAAACGAGGTGATGAATTAGTAGCGCTTTTCAAAGGCGTTGTCTATCGCACACAAAAAGATTGGGAAGAATAAGATTAACGATTGAAGAATATAGATTTTTGATTTTTGAAGTTTCATAAAGCTCTGCAATCAAAAATCGTTAATCAACAATCAAATAAATCATTATGAGCGAATGGCTCGGGCATTTTCAATAATGGCAATTCCTGCTTTCCGTTCCAAGTCCCGAAAAAATCGGGAGCTTTCCTCTCCAATCAGGGCTAAAAAGGAAATGTATTGAATAGATAATAAAATAAAAAACAAATATAAGTTCAAAGTTGAGCAACCTACAACCTAGAACCCACAACCTAAAACCTAAAATGGAAGCATACATCATAGACGGAGTAAGAACTCCAATCGGAAGTTACCAAGGAACACTAGCATCGGTTCGTCCAGATGATTTAGGAGCATTGGTCATTAAAGCCGTAGTAGAAAATAATCCAAACATTCCAAAAGAAGCTTACGACGATGTAATCATAGGTTGCGCAAATCAAGCTGGAGAAGACAATCGTAATGTGGCTAGAATGTCATTATTGTTAGCAGGTTTACCATATTCTGTTCCAGGCGAAACCGTAAACCGTTTGTGCAGTTCAGGATTATCAGCAATAATTCATGCCAATCGTGCCATAAAAGCAGGTGACGGACACATCTTTATAGCAGGCGGAATAGAAAATATGACACGCGGACCATTAGTAGTTTCCAAACCATCATCAGCTTACGGAACCGATTCTAAAATGTATGACACCAGCTTCGGATGGCGTTTCATAAATCCAAAACTACACGAAATGTACGGTACTGATGCAATGGGTGAAACAGCCGAAAATTTAGTAGAAAAATACTACATCACTCGTGAAGATCAAGATGCGTTTGCTTTAAATAGCCAACAAAAAGCAACAGCAGCACAAGCTTCAGGAAGATTAGCGAAAGAAATTGTAACGGTTGAAATCCCACAACGAAAAGGCGATGCAATTCAGTTTTCAAAAGACGAATTTATAAAATCAAATACGTCAATGGAAGGTTTATCTAAATTACGACCAGCTTTCAAAAAAGACGGAAGCGTAACTGCCGGAAACGCTTCAGGATTAAATGACGGAGCTTGTGCAACAATAATTGCATCAGAAGAAGCTGTTAAAAAATACAACCTAAAACCATTGGCTCGAATAGTAAGTTCATCGGTAGTAGGAGTAGAGCCAAGAATAATGGGAATTGGCCCAGTAGAAGCCACCAAAAAAGCATTAGAAAAAGCAGGTTTAACACTAGATCAAATAGATATTATAGAACTAAACGAAGCCTTCGCAGCCCAAAGTATAGCGTGTATTCGTGAGCTCGGATTAAAAGACAACGATCCAAGAATAAATCCAAACGGAGGAGCAATTGCAATCGGTCATCCACTAGGAGTAACGGGAGCAAGAATCGCTTATTCAGCAGCTTTAGAATTACAACTAAAAGGAAAAAGATATGCATTAATAACAATGTGCATCGGTGTTGGTCAAGGATACGCAGCAATTATCGAACGCGTAGTTCAATAGCCATTGGCTTTAGCCAATGAAAAAAATGAAAAAAAAGATTTTTATTTTAATATAAAAGCTCCGTAGGAGCGACATATTGGTAATATGAACAAAACACAACATTACGTACAAGGAAAATGGACTTCTGCTACAGGAGAAGGAAAACCATCTTTTGATGCAATAACCGGAGAATTCATAGCAGAAACTTCTGTTGAAGGATTAGACATTCCAGCCATTTTACATTATGGAAGAACAAAAGGCGGTGAAAAATTACGCAAAATGACCTTCCAAGAACGCGGTAATATGCTTAAAAGTTTGGCGATGTATTTAACCAAACGCAAAGAAGCATTTTACGAAATTAGTTATAAAACAGGTGCCACTCGCGTCGATTCATGGATTGATATCGAAGGTGGTTTCGGAAATCTTTATGCTAATGCGTCTTTAAGAAAATTATTCCCAAATCAATCGTATCACGTAGAAGGCGATCCAATCGATTTGTCAAAAGGTGGTCGATTTATGGCGCATCATATTTTGGTTCCAAAAAAAGGAGTTGCCATTCACATCAACGCTTTTAACTTCCCAATTTGGGGAATGTTAGAAAAATGTGCCTGCAATTGGATGGCAGGAATGCCAGCTGTAGTTTTACCAGCACCAGTAACAGCCTATTTAACAGAAGCAGTTGTTCGTGAAATTATAGCATCTAATATATTACCTGAAGGCGCATTACAATTAATTTCAGGAACAGCTAGAAACATTTTTGATACTGTAGAAAGCCAAGACGTAATCACCTTTACAGGTTCGGCAGCCACAGGAAGATTACTGAAATCACATCCAAGAATACTACAAGAATCAGTTCCGTTTACAATGGAAGCCGATAGTTTGAACGCATCAATTTTAGGAGAAGACGCAGTTCCAGGAACGCCTGAATTTGATTTATTCATAAACCAAGCTCGAAGCGAAATTACCGTAAAAGCCGGACAAAAATGTACAGCAATTCGCCGTATGATTGTCCCAGAAAAATTAATGGATGACGTTCAAGCTGCTCTTTCAAATTCTTTAGATAAAGTTGCAATCGGTGACCCAAGATTGAAAGAAGTCCGAATGGGCGCATTGGTAAGCAAAGACCAAGTTGATGTTCTAAAAGGAAGAGTTCAAGAATTATCAAAATCTGCCAAAATAGTTTATGGCGATTTAGAAAAAACCAACATAATCGGAGCAGACGAAAAAGGTGCTTTCGTGAGTCCGATTTTACTTCGTGAAGACAATCCGTTTACCAATTTAGCCGTTCACGAAACCGAAGCATTTGGACCAGTTTCAACCATAATGCCATATGAAAATTTGGATGAAGCTATCGAATTAGCTCAAATGGGTAAAGGTTCGTTAGTTTCATCAATTGTTACAAATTCTGATGAAATAGCCAAAGAATATGTAGTAAATGCAGCTTCACACCACGGTAGAATTTTGGTTCTAAATCGTGAAAATGCCAAACAAAGTACAGGTCACGGTTCGCCATTGCCATTGTTGGTTCACGGTGGTCCAGGTCGCGCTGGTGGCGGCGAAGAAATGGGTGGCGTTCGAGGAATTAAACATTATATGCAACGTTGTGCCATTCAAGGTTCGCCAACAACTTTAACTGAAATCACCGGAATTTATCAAGCGAATTCGGCTTATAAAGAAATTACACAACATCCATTTCAATACCATTGGGAAGACATCCAACCTGGAATGTCATTGCGAACGCACAACAGAACGGTTACAGATACCGACATTATCAATTTTGCCAATATCACTTGGGATCATTTTTACGCACACACCGATATTACTTCGCTTGACGGAAGTATATTTAAGAAAAGAACGGCTCACGGTTATTTCATTTTGGCCGCCGCGGCAGGATTGTTTGTTTACCCAAATAAAGGTCCGGTAGCAGCCAATTACGGATTAGAAGAATGCCGTTTCTTGCGCCCAATTTACCACAACGACACGGTTTATGTGCGTTTAACCTGCAAGCAAAAAGTAGATAGAGATGTCGCGTCAGCAGAACATCCAAGCGGAATTGTAAAATGGTTTGTAGAAGTTTTTGATACCGAAAACGAATTGGTAGCAGTAGCAACAATTCTAACAATGGTTCAGAAAAAACAAGAAGTTTTCGTTGAAATGACGGATGAAAAAATAACCGAATGTTTGAATAAACTTACCGAAAATTCAAAACCAAGTTGGGGAATTTTAACGCCACAGCATTTGTTAGAACATTTGGAACAAGGCTACCGAATCATGTCAGGAGAAATTCAGGATTTCGAAATCGTAACGCCCGAAAAGATTTTGGATAAAGTCCATAATTCGTTATATAATTATGACAAATTTCCAATGGGAACCAAGTTTCCAACGATGAAAAAAGATGAATTAGAAGATTTAATTCATCCTGATTTTGAAACTGCCAAAGCCAAATTTTTCGAAGCCAGAGAAAATTATAAAACATTTTTCAAAGAAAATCCAGAAGCGATTTTAAAGAATATGGTCTTCGGAGAAATGAATAAATACGCCTCTTATCTGTTAGAAAGAAAGCATTTGAACCATCACTTTGAACAATTTAATATTTTATAGAATAATGATTAGAAGCTAATCCTGCTATCCGCTATATCTTTTCCTTTTTAAAGAAAAAAGAAAAAGGATGCCGCTACTATCAGGGCTAGGAATATAGAATAAAAAAGAAAATCAGCGTAAATCAGTTTAATCTGTGTCATCCGCGTCCAAAAAAATAATTATGACAGAAGCATACGTAAAACAAAATATAGTAAACAACATCGCCACCATCGAGTTTTTTCATCCAGAACAAAACTCATTGCCTAGCGATATATTAGCACAATTAGCCAACACAATAACAGAAGTTGGAAATAATTCAGAAGTAAAAGTAATCATCCTAAAAAGTGGTGGCGAACGAACTTTTTGTGCTGGAGCAAGTTTTCAAGAACTAATTTCCATCAACGATGCAGCAACCGGAAAAGTATTTTTCTCAGGATTTGCCAACGTAATTAACGCAATGCGAAAATGTCCAAAATTCATAATAGGACGCATTCAAGGAAAAACCGTTGGTGGTGGAGTTGGAATAGCAGCGTCAACCGATTATTGTATGGCAACTAAATTTGCAGCCATTAAATTATCAGAATTAAATGTCGGAATCGGACCTTTCGTTGTATCACCAGCTATCGAAAGAAAAATGGGAGTTTCAGCAATGTCTCAAATTGCAATCGACGCCAACACATTTTATGAAGCCAATTGGGCAAAAGAAAAAGGTTTGTTCGCTCAAATATTTGAAAACATAGAAGAAATGGACGAAGCTGTTCAAAAATTCGCCGAACATTTATGCACCTACAATCCGGAAGCCATGCTCGAAATGAAAAAAGTATTTTGGCGAGGCACCGAAGATTGGGATAATTTATTAGCCGAAAGAGCTGCAATAAGCGGAAGATTAGTTTTATCTGATTTTACAAAAGAAACATTGAAGAAGTTTAAATAAGGTGGTAGGTTTTAGGTATTGGGTATTAGGTTTATTCCTTATCCTACAACCTACAACCTACAACCTACAACCTAAAAAAAATGGTATACGAATTCAAAGGGTTCATCCCAGTAATACACGAAAGTAGTTTCATCCATCCGCAAGCATCGGTTACGGGTAATGTGATTATTGGAAAAAACGTTTACGTTGGTCCAGGCGCAGCGATTCGTGGCGATTGGGGCGAAATCATTATTGAAGATGGTTGTAACGTACAAGAAAATTGTACGATTCATATGTTTCCAGGAAAATCAATGGTATTGAAAGCCGGAGCACACATCGGTCACGGAGCGATTATTCACGGAGCTAACATCGGAGCTAATTGCCTTGTCGGAATGAACTCCGTAATTATGGATGACGTAAATGTTGGCGATGAATGTATTATTGGTGCATTAAGTTTTATCAAAGCCGGAATGCAAATCCCAAACCGAAAAATGGTAGTAGGAAATCCATCCACAATAATAAAAGATGTTTCTGATGAAATGATTGATTGGAAAACTAAAGGAACCGCTTTGTATCAGCAATTGCCAAAAGAATGTTACGAAACCTTAAAAGCAGTTGAACCATTGCGAGAAATTCCTGCCAATCGACCAACACAAGAAGCGTTTTATAAAACATTAGAAGAATTTAAAAATAAGTAGACAGTCTCAGTCTCAGTTTTCAGATACTATTGAAACTGCGACTGCGACTGCGACTGAAGACTAAAATATGATAACAGAATTCAAAATGCCCAAAATGGGTGAAAGTATTTCCGAAGCAACAATAATCAGTTGGGTTAAAAACGTGGGTGATTTTGTAGAAGCCGAAGAAACTATTTTAGAAGTCGCTACCGATAAAGTCGATAGTGATGTTCCTTCGCCTGTTTCGGGTGTCATTACTGAAATTCGTTTTCAAAAAGATGACGTTGTTGAGGTTGGAACTGTTTTGGCACTAATTGAGGTGGTAGGTAAAGAGGTATTAGGTAGTAGGATTGAGGTAGTAGGTAGCGGAAATGAGGTAGTAGAAAAATCTACAAAGATTAACACACAACTTACAACCTACAACCCACAACCCACAACCCAAAATCAACCCACTACCTATAACCTACAGCCTACAACCTTTATAAGCCCATTAATAATTTCAATTGCTCAAAAAGAAAACCTTTCCATAGAAGAATTACAAACTATTCCAGGTTCAGGAACCGAAGGAAGATTACAAAAAAGCGATGTTTTTAACTATTTGAAGAACCGTAAATATCCTTTAAAAAGTATTCCACAACCTACAACCTACAACCCACAACCTACAGCCTTTCCAAAACCAAAAATCAATTTCGTAGAAGGAAAAGACCGAATTGTAGAAATGGACAGAATGCGCAAGATGATTGCCGATCACATGGTGTATTCTAAGCAAACTTCACCTCACGTAACTTCTTATATTGAAGTAGATGTTACAAATTTAGTGAATTGGAGAAACGAAAACAAAGACAAATTTCAACAAAAACACAACGAGAAATTAACGTTTACACCAGTTTTTGTTCAAGCTGTAGCAAAAGCTGTAGCTGATTTTCCAATGATTAATGTTTCTGTGGACGAGAAAAATATTATCGTTCACAACGACATCAATATCGGAATGGCAACCGCATTACCATCAGGGAATTTAATTGTTCCAGTAGTGAAAAATGCCAATGAAAAAGATTTAGTCGCTTTAGCAAAAGATGTAAATAATTTGGCGGAAGCTTCACGAAATAACAAATTAAAACCCGAACAAATTCAAGGAAGTACATTCACTATTTCCAACGTAGGAACTTTTGGAAGTTTGATGGGAACACCAATTATCAATCAACCCGAAGTAGCCATTTTAGCATTAGGAATAATAAAAAAACGGCCCGAAGTTATCACAACTGAAAAAGGTGACGAAATCGCCATCCGAAGTATGATGTATCTTTCTTTATCCTTCGACCATCGTGTAGTTGATGGATTTTTAGGAGGTTCATTCTTACGAAAAGTAGGCGATTATTTAGAACAATTTGACGCAAACACAACAATATAACATTATGGAAACAGTAATGACACAAGCAATAAAAATAACTAAAGTTTCACAATCAAGAGTTTCAGAAGTAAATCTTGAAAACATCACGATGGGAACCAATTTCACTGATCATATGTTTATATGTGATTATGAAAATGGAGAATGGAGCAATCCAAGAATTGAACCATTGGCTTTGATTCCAACACATCCTGCAGCAATGGCTTTACATTATGGACAAGCTATTTTTGAAGGAATGAAAGCAACTTTAGGAAAAGATGGAACACCATTATTATTTCGTCCTGATGAAAACGCAAAACGAATGAATTTTAGTGCTGACCGAATGGGAATGCCTTCCTTTCCAGAAGATTTATTTGTGGAAGCCTTGAAACAATTCACCGCTTTAGAAAAAAATTGGATTCCACAATCAACAGGAAGTGCTTTGTATTTGCGTCCGTTTATGTATGCCGATGAAGCTTTTATCGGAATGCGTGCAGCTACAAGTTTCAAATTCATCGTAATGGCATCGCCAGCAGGACCATTTTTTAGTAAAAAAATCAAATTATTCGCAGAGAAAAAATACGTTCGTGCCGTAAATGGTGGAACTGGAGAAGCCAAAGCAGCCGGAAATTACGCAGCAGCAATTCGTCCAACAGAATATGCAAAAGCTAAAGGTTTTGACCAAGTGTTGTGGTTGGATGCTCAAGATTTTGAATACATTCAAGAAGTAGGAACGATGAATATTTTCTTCAAAATTGATGGAAAATTCATTACGCCAAGTTTAACCGGTTCTATTTTGTCTGGAATTACCAGAATGAGCGTTATCGATTTATTAAGAAGTAAAGGGTTTGAAGTAACAGAAAGACCAATAACCATTTCAGAAATCATCGAAGCATCTAAAAACGGAACTTTAGAAGAAGCATTCGGAACAGGAACAGCAGTTGGAATCGCAATGGTAGAAGAAATTGGAAACAACGATTTATCGATTAAATTTCCAGCAGAGAACCCAGTTTCGGTAATGGTAAATGACACTTTAAATGCTATTAAAGTGCAAGATATCAAAGATGAATTTGGTTGGATTGTAGAAGCGAAATAAATTCTAAACCACTAAGACACTAAGAAGGCACAATGAACACAAAGTTACATAAATAGTGAGCTTCTCGCTTTCTTTGTGGTTAAATTTTAAAATAAATGTTAGATAAAAATACACTAGAAAAAGCATTTTCAACAATGGCAACTGCCAAAGCTATGGCAACCTTGTATGAAGATAATTTCAAAATAGTTTCCAAATACGTGCACGCAACTTCCCGAGGTCACGAAGCGATTCAAATTGCGATGGCGATGCAATTGTTGCCACAAGATTATGCGTTTCCGTATTATCGTGATGATGCAATGATGCTAGGAATCGGGATGCAACCTTATGATTTGATGTTGCAGTTGATGGCAAAAAAAGACGATCCATTTTCGGGCGGACGAACTTATTATTGTCATCCAAGTTTGAAAGATGCTGATAAACCTAAAATTCCACATCAATCATCAGCAACAGGAATGCAAGCGATTCCGGCAACTGGTGCAGCTATGGGATTTTGGTATAAAGAAAATATAGGAATTCAAGATGCTAATCAAGAGAAACCATTAGTTGTTTGTTCACTTGGAGACGCATCCGTAACCGAAGGAGAAATCGCCGAAGCATTGCAAATGGCAGCGTTGAAACAACTTCCAATTTTATATTTGGTACAAGATAACGGTTGGGATATTTCGGCAAATGCTGCTGAAACTCGTGCTCAAAACGCGTTTGAATACGCTAAAGGATTTCACGGAATTGAAGCGATTTCGATTGACGGAGCTAATTTTACTGAAAGTTATTTAGCGTTACAAAAAGTGGTAAAAACGATTCGTGAAGAACGTCGTCCGTTTTTAGTTCATGCTAAAGTTCCGTTGTTGAATCATCATACTTCTGGTGTTCGAATGGAATGGTATCGTGACGATTTGGAAGAAGCGCAATCGCGTGATCCTTTTCCGGTTTTGATAAAACAATTGTTGGAAGCTGGATTTACTAATGAAGAAATTCAAACTATAGAAAATACGGCTGTTGCCAAAGTCCAAGCTGATTTTGATAAAGCACAACTAGCTGAAGATCCAACACCAGAAGATTTATTTACACACGATTTTGCTCCAACTCCAATTATGGAGGAAGTTGGTGAACGAAATCCAGAGCGTGAAGATAAAGTTGTGATGGTTGATTGTGCGCTTTTTGCAGTTGAAGAATTAATGAGAAAGCACCAAGAATGTTTGCTGTATGGACAAGACGTTGGCGGAAGATTGGGTGGAGTTTTTAGAGAAGCCGCTACTTTAGCACAAAAATTCGGTGACGAACGTGTATTCAATACGCCAATTCAAGAAGCTTTCATCGTTGGTTCTACGGTTGGAATGTCGGCTGTTGGTTTGAAACCAATTGTTGAGGTGCAGTTTGCCGATTACATTTGGCCAGGATTGAACCAGTTGTTTACCGAAGTCAGTCGCTCGTGTTATTTATCCAACGGAAAGTGGCCAGTGAGCATGATTCTTCGTGTGCCAATTGGTGCTTACGGAAGTGGTGGACCTTATCATTCGTCTTCTGTAGAAAGTGTTTTAACAAATATTCGCGGAATAAAAATCGCGTATCCAAGCAATGGTGCCGACTTAAAAGGTTTGCTGAAATCTGCTTATTACGACCCAAATCCGGTTGTGATTTTGGAGCATAAAGGTTTATATTGGAGTAAAGTAAAAGGAACGGATGCCGCCAGAGTCAACGAACCTAGCGAAGATTACATTTTGCCTTTCGGAAAAGCCAATATCGTTCAAGAAATTTGGGAACAAGAAACCGACGAAACCATAACCGTTATCACTTACGGAATGGGCGTTCATTGGGCTTTGAACGCATCAGCAACGATGAAAAATCAAGTAGAAATTATCGATTTACGAACTCTTTTTCCACTTGATGAAGAAACTATCTTTAAATCGGTTAAAAAAGCCAAAAAATGCCTTGTTGTAACCGAAGAACCAACAAACAATTCTTTCGCAAGAAGTTTGGCTGGATTAATTCAAGAAAAATGTTTTAAATATCTTGATGCGCCAGTAATGGTAATTGGTTCGGAAAATATGCCTGCGATTCCACTAAATAGTACGTTGGAGTTTACCATGATTCCAAATGTGGATAAAGTGCGTTTGAAAATGGAAGAACTTTTGAATTATTAGTTTGCAGTCTCAGTCTCAGTTTTCAGTAACTGCTAACTGATGACTTTTTTAAGGAGCTATTTCCTGCTTTCCGTTGCAATCTTTTATTTTTTAATGAAAAAAATAAAAGGATTTCCACTGCAATCAGGGCTAGGGCAGTTGGTTGCAAGAGTGCTTTTTTTGAAATTCTGCCTCTTTTCAATACAAAACCTAACTAACCCTGATACTGGAATTGTTTGAGCTCTTGTCTCGTTTTCTCAAAACGAGATAAAGCGAGTTCCAGTAGCAGGAATAAGGATTGCTAAAATACCCAAGCCATTCGTTTCTAGTTATGACAAAATAGCAGTTTTTTATTTTTGGCTGTATTTTTGACTAGCTTTAGAAATGCACGACAACTATTTTAAATATTCGCCTTCTGTTTGGATTGTTCCAACACTGTTGATTTTCCTGATGTGGTCGGTTTTTTATATCGATGATTCTTTTAATTTGCATTTGGCGCAATTGGGTATTTTTCCGAGAACTTTTTCGGGTTTGATTGGCGTGGTTTGTAGTCCGTTTTTGCATGGTAACTTGAACCATTTGGCGAATAATACTATTTCGCTATTTATTTTTACTGCAGCTTTAATCTATTTTTACAGAGAAGTTTCGTTGAAAGTGCTGTTTTACGGAGTGCTACTTTCGGGAATTATCACTTGGTTGATTGGCCGTGAATCGTATCACATTGGTGCAAGCGGATTGATTTATGTGATTTTTAGCTTTATTTTCTTTAAAGGTTTGATGAGTCAATATTACCGATTGGTGGCTTTGTCGCTAACGATTATTTCGGTTTACGGTGGTATGTTTTGGTACATTTTTCCAGATATAGAAAACTCAATTTCTTGGGAAGGTCATTTGGCTGGACTCCTCACAGGATTTGTTTTTGCTGTACGTTTCAAAACTCCCGACTATAAAAAAGCCACGCAATATGAATGGGAAAAACCAGATTATAACCCAGAAGGCGATAAGTTTTTGGAGCGATTTGACGAAAACGGAAATTTTGTAAATAAACCAATTGAAGAGGAAATTGAGGATTATTTTACTACTAATGAAAATATTACTTATAATTTTAAAAAATCAAATTGATATATTTGTATTTTTGTTTAATTATTTTTTCAATGAGCACTATTATCTCAAATATCAAGCAACTCGATTTAAAGGCAAGTTATACTTATGCTGATTATTTGCTATGGAATTTTAAAGACAGAGTAGAGCTTATTAAAGGTAAAGTTTTTAAAATGAGTCCTGCTCCAAGTTCCTCTCATCAGCGTATTTCTGGCGAATTAACATATCAGTTAAGCAAAGTTTTTAGGAAAACAACTTGTCAAATGTATGTTGCCCCTTTTGATGTAAGATTAATCAATTTTAAACAAAGTACAATTGATAAAAAGATTTTATCAGTTGTTCAACCTGATTTGTGTGTGATTTGTGATGTTGAAAAAATAGACGAAAAAGGTTGCATAGGTACGCCAGACTTGATTATAGAAATTCTTTCACCGGGAAATTCTAATCGTGAAATGACTATCAAATTTGATTTGTACTAAGAAAGCGGTGTTAAAGAATATTGGATTGTCAACCAATCTGAAAAAACAATTTTGATTTATGTTTTAAAAGACGACAAGTTTATTGGTTTGAAGCCACTTGTTGAGAATAGTAAATTAGAAAGTCCTACGTTTCCTAATTTAAAATTTTCTGTTAAATCTATTTTTAAAGTTTAACTTCTTTGTCTTACTGCTTCATATAAAAACGCTCCACAAGCCACAGAAACATTTAACGAACCGATTGTTCCAAACATAGGAAGTTTGGCTTTCTCATCGACTATTTTTAGCACTGATGGGTTAACGCCTCTGTCTTCGCTTCCCATAATGATGGCAACAGGCGAATTTAAAGCAACATCATAAATGGTATGGTCTGTTTTTTCGGTTGCGGCAACAGTTTTGATTCCGCTTGCTTGCAATAAGTAAATGGCATCTTTAATATGCTCAACTTTGCAAATAGGCACATTGAAAACCGCACCTGCAGAAGTCTTAACGGTATCACCATTAACAGGAGCAGAGCCCGACTTTTGGACAATAATTCCATTTACACCTGTGCATTCAGCCGTTCTGATAATGGCTCCAAAGTTTCTTGCATCTGAAATTTGATCTAAGATTAAGAATAAAGGAACTTTATTAGCCGTTAGTGTATCATCAATTAAAGTTTCTAAGTCGAAGAAACCAATAGGAGATACGGTTGCCACTGCACCTTGGTGGTTATTAGGAGTAAGGCGATTTAGTTTTTCTACAGGAACATAGGAAAAGTTGATGTCATTTCGTTTCATGACTTTCATCAAATCTTTCATCAATTCGCCCGAAGCTTCTTTTTGAATATATACTTTATCCACAGTTGCACCTGACTGAATTGCTTCAATAATCGCTCTAATACCAAATATTTGATTTTCTTTTTCCATGGCGCAAAGATATAAAAAAAACCACCAGTTTTAGGCTGGTGGTTTACTAGATTAAATCTTTTAATATTTTGATGTCAACGTTTTCTACTTCACTCTTATCCCAGAGAATGACCATGATTATTTTATGTTCTTCCTTGTTAATAATAATATTTTGAGTAACAACTCTTGCTCCTCCACTTTTTCCTTTACCTTTGGATGTGATACTCATTCTTATTTTCTTGAAGCCATTTCCTAAATCTACACCGATATCTGGATTTTCCTCAATAGTATTCATTAAATTGCGAATGTCTTCTTTGATTGATTTATGTTTCTTTGAAAGTCGTTTTAGTTCTTTTTCAAATATTGATGTTTCAACAAATTCAAATTTCATTTAATGTATCACTTAATTTTTTTCCTATCTTTTTTCCAGATGCAATTTCCTTTGATTCTTTGATAGCATTTTCAATTTTTTTATAAAATAATTTTTCTTTCGTTATTATTTTTTCTTCTTCTTTAGGTACTATTTTTAGGTCAATCCCTAATTTATTTGCAATATCAAGTAATAGATTAATATCTTTCTTTGAATTGCTATTTAAAAGTAATGTTTCCATATTTAATTTATTAATATTCCAAAAGTATATAATATTTTAATTTATTCAAATTAATCAACTAGTTTTTATAATAGTAACTTTTAATATATTCGCTTCATGACTTTCATCAAATCTTTCATCAATTCGCCTGAAGCTTCTTTTTGAATATATACTTTATCCACAGTTGCACCTGACTGAATTGCTTCAATAATCGCTATAATAACAACTATTTGATTTTCTTTTTCCATGGCGCAAAGATATAAAATAAAACCATCTCGTTTTGAGCGAGATGGTTTTGATATTTAAACTAGTTTTTAAATTACCAACCTGGATTTTGTTGACTGGCTAATGTTGGATTTGTATTTATTTCCTGAAGTGGAATTGGCCATAAAATTCTAAAGTTTGTTTTAGGAATAGCAGCCTCTCCATAAGGACCTGAATATGGAGTCGTTGTACTATAAAGCGCAGCTGTATTTGTACCATTTCCTACTTTTGCAGGAATTCCATTAGTGGCTGCAATGTCATCATACAGTAAACGATGAATGTCTGACCATCTTCTACCTTCCATTAAAAACTCAATTCTTCTTTCTTTAAGAATTGCATTAACAACATCTGCTTGAGTCACTAATGTTGCAGCAGTGTATGCTTGTGTTGATGGAGATGCTAACGATCTGTTTCTTACACTATTTAATAATGAAATTGCTGCTGTTAAATCTGGAGAAGATTTTCTTGCTTGTGCTTCTGCCATATTCAATACAACTTCAGCATAGCGTATAACTGGTGCAGCATCTGTATAGGTTCCACCATCTTTGTATTTGTTTGTGTATTTGACACCTGATACAGTTTCAACCATAACACCTTCTTCTCTTCTTTTATCATCTGCTAACCAACTTGGGTCGTTCCATATGATTGGGCTAATACAAACTAATCTTCTCGTTTTGTATTGTGAAGCAAGTGCAGCATTTACACCCGGGTTTTGACCTGTTCCAGGGGCATGTCTTATTGAAAAAACAGACTCAGAATTAGTTAGATTAGCACTAGTTACAAAAGGACCATTTGGAGTTGCTGTTAATAAATTTACAGCTAAAGTTTTAGCACCCTCTGTAATTACATCATCCCATTTTCTTTGGTGTAAATAAACTCTAGTTTTAAATGCAATAGCAGCATTTTTTGTAGCCAAACTTTTATCAGCTGTTTGCGTAATTAAATTTTCAGCATCGTTTAAATCAGCGATTACTTTTGAATAGCAATCTGCAACAGTGTTTCTTCCCTTAAGGATTTCAGAATCAATTTCTCCTTGAGTATCTATGCCAACTTCTCTATATACGATACCAGGATGAGAAGCAGTAGCAGTAAAATTATAAGGTTGAGCAAAATAGGCAAGTAATTCAAAATGTGTAATAGCCCTTAAGAATTTTGCTTGTCCAATATAATCATTTCCTACAGCTGAGGAAATAATATTATTGGCAACAGCTTTTGAAACACCCTCTATAACTAGATTACATCTGTTAATTAGTTTATAACCATCAATCCAGTAATAAACATTATTGGCTGAGTTAGGGTCATAAGTTGACTGATATGTTATTTGGTAAAAAGCTTGAAGATTTACTACATCTTCACCTCTGTTGTCTCCTTGCTGAACAAATGCTGCTCCCCATACATAACCTCTACCACCATTTGAAGATGTTGTGTTAAACTGGCCAAGTTGAGCGGCATTATACATTCCATTTACAGATAGAGCAATTAAAGATGGAGAAGAATATGCATCTTCATTAGAAATGTTATTTATTGGTGAAAGATTCAATACTTTTTCTTCTGAACATGAAGAAACCAGTAATGAAAATATAGCAACTGAAGCTAATTTTATATACTTTTTCATAATTATTATAAGTTTACGTTAATACCTACCGACATTGATTTTGCTCTAGGAGAACCATTTAAATCAACACCAAATGTTTCCATTTCTGGATTTAAACCTTTGTAGTCAGTAATAATGAACATGTTTTGTAATTGAACATAGAAACGAATTCTATCTACTTTAATTCTTTCTGTCAAACTTTTTGGGCAACTATAGCCGAAAGAAACATTGTCTAAACTAATAAAATCGCCATTTTCAACAAATCTAGAGGTAGCGCTTGTTTGGTTGATAAAATTTCCTCTTCCAGCCCATAGTCTTGGTGTAACACCATCACCTGGTTCTGATGGACTTTGCCATCTTCCAATTATTTCTGTACTATTGTTATTTAAATCTTGATTTAACATTTCTCTTCTTGTAGCATTGAATATTTTATTACCACCACTAAATCTAACTAAAAAACCAAAGTCAAAATTTTTGTAAGATAGATTTGAACTAAATCCTCCGAAATAAGTTGGTAAAGTATTACCAAGCACTTTTCTATCAGCCGCAGTCAAGTTTGAAGCTGTAGAAACATTTGTTGGATTATTTGGGTCAAATGTTACGTAAGTTTGGGTGGCAATATTACCTTGTACTAAAGAACCGTCTGCTTTTACGTATACTGGATTTCCATTTGCACTGTTAACACCCCAATATTCAAAACCATATAAAGAATTAGGAGATTCATTATGTCGTATAATAATGTTTGGATTAACATTTATATCAGTTGTTGATGGACTTGGTAATATATCAGCGTTATTAGATGGTAATGATGTAACTAAACTTTTTTGTAGCGTTAAATTTGCATTTACCGACCATTTGAAATCTTCTGTATCAATAATACTTGCATCAATTCCAAATTCTTGACCTTTGTTTTCTATCGCTCCAACATTTTTTATTGTTGTACCTCCAGCTATTCCAGGAAGACCAAGTGATGCTCCAACTGGAACTCTCAATACAAGTCCGTCTTGATCATTTTTAAAATAATCAAAAGTAAATTTTATTCTATTTCTTAAGATAGAAAAATCTATACCAAAATCAGTTTTTCTACTTGTTTCCCATCTTAACTGATCATTACCAAATTGTGTATATCCTATACCATTTGCAGCTCCATATTGAGAGGCAGAAGTTAGTCCACGATAAGGATAAGAACCTGGAACTCCTGTGTTTCCTACTTCAGAATAAGAAGCTCTTAATTTAAAACTTGAAATTTTATCAGACAATGAAGACATAAAGGATTCTTTTGCAACATCCCATCCTGCAGAATATCCAGTAAAATATTCCCATCTAGTGTCGGGACTAAATTTTGATAATCCATCTCTTCTCAAAGAACCCTGTAAGAAGTACTTTTGTTTATAATTATAGCTTAATCTTCCTAAATATGAAGATAAACCTTCTTCTGTTATACCTCCAGCTACAGTTTGTACCCCATAAGCGCCAGTAACAATACCATTATCATAAAATTCATTTGCTAAACCAGTTCCGGCCGCTTCATAAAATTGATTTCTTTCTTTTTGATATTCCGCAACGAATGTTGTAGCAAAATTGTGATTTTCAAATAACGTTTTGTTATAAGTTAAGATATTTTGAATATTCCATCTAAGATTTGATGTATTGTCATTTTGAATTCTACCACTATCATTAATATTATCCCTTCTTCCATCTCCATGAGTTGGATTCCAGTACAAGTAGCCTAATAAATCTTGTTTATCAACAGATGCTTGAAGTCTGTAGTTTAAACCTTTTGCTAAATCTGCAGACAAAAAGGTATTTAATAGTATTCTTGTGTTTTGCGATTCAAATTTATTTTTATCAAGCACATAAACAATATTAGATAAGTTAGCGCCTACTCCTTGTAAGTTAGTTCCTTGTCCAACATTTCCATTAGCTAAATTTATATTGTAGCCTGTTGGGTTAGAAGCATCGTAGATAGGAGTATTAGGTAACTGTCTAATAGCGCTAAAAATGTTTCCTGAAATTGAACCTCTTCCCACGTTTAAACCAGAATAATCAGTTTTTGTCAAACCAACATTACCTCCTAAAGAGAACCAGCTATTTACTTTATGTTCTAGATTTGTCTTAAAAGTGTATCGATCCATGCTATTGCTTTTTGCTACACCTTCTTGAGTGTTGTAACCAATAGACATGTAATAATTTGTCTTGTCATTTGCTCCACTAAGTGATAACGAATGTTCTAATTGTAAAGCCCTATTGTTAAGAACTGCAGCTTGCCAGTCGGTATCGTATTGATTTCCAACCGCCCATGCAGGCTGACCTGCGTTTGTTCTTTTTTCATTTGCTATCGTTAAGAATTGCTCCGTGTTCAATAAATCAAATGTCTCGATTGCTTTATTAAAACCTACTGTGCTGCTGTATGAAATTTTGGCATCACCTTTCTTACCTTTTTTTGTTGTAATTAAAACTACACCATTAGCACCTCTTGAACCATAGATTGCTGTTGCAGCTCCATCTTTTAGGATGTCAAAAGATTCAATGTCATTAGGGTTAATGTCACCTAAACTATTTGCAAAAGTATAAGAACCAGAATCTCCAGAATATATAGGCATACCATCAACAACATACAAAGGTTCAGTTCCAGAGGTTATAGATCCTACACCTCTTATTCTTATTCTTGGTGCTTGTCCAATAATTCCTGTAGGCGAAGTTACTTGAACTCCAGAAGCTCTACCTGCTAATTGGCTTTCAAAACTTGGAGTAACCAACCCCTTCATGTCATCACCTTTAATTCTTGTTATTGAACTGGTCACTTCGTTTCTTTTTTGAACTCCATAACCAACTACTACAACTTCATCAAGTATTGCTGAATCATCAGCCATCTTGACCTTCATGCCATTAGAAGCTGATACTTCCATTGTTTTCATACCAGTAAAACTGAATACTAAGGTTTTTCCTTGAGTATCAGCTACTTTAAATTTACCATCAAAATCGGTTTGAGTACCGTTTTGAGTTCCTTTTACAAGGACATTAACTCCTGGCAACGGCAAACCACTCTGGTCTGTTACTGTTCCGCTAACCGATTTGTCTTGCGCATACGTTAGTTGCGACATTAGCAATAAAAACATTGCTAAGAATCCATTAAACTTTAGTTTCATAGTCTATTATTTTGAATTAGTTTGCCTCAAAAGTCTTAATTATTCGTTAACATTCCAAACTTTTGTTAACTTAAATTTAATATTTAACACAATTTCTTTAAAAATTCGCTTTTAGACTTATGTGAATTACTGAATTTGTTAGCTTTATGGTTTGGCTTTCAGAGCTACCATTAGCGTACAACAGATTGAATAATCCGTTTTTGGTCAATAATCCTATTCCTAAACCTAATCCGTAAAGATTTCCATTAACTTTTGATGTTTTGTCTTGGTAATAACCGTAATCAATTACAGAATGTGTGTAAAGACTTTGGCTAATAGTGTACCTGTATTCTGTTAAAATTGAACTAAAAAAACTACCTTGAAGACTATTTTCATTAAATCCTCTAATCGAATTTATGCCGCCAAAACGATAAAGTTCGTTGATTATATAATTATCACTTTGCAAAAAGAAATTTTGACTTTTTATGTTAATGCTGTTTCGTTCGTTTAAATAAAAATTGTTCTTCAAATTTATCTCCACAAAAAATTGATTTTCTGAGTTGTTAAGGGTTTCTCTGTTTCCATATCCAGTTTTTACCCAAATTTTAGTTTTTTCAGGAAATAGAAACGAGTCGTAATTATCTCTTGGGGTTGTTTTTGAGAAATCATAATTAGTTGTGAAAAATGAATTGTTAAAATCATTCAACAAACTCGAATTTGAATTCTGAATATCATTTGAATCTGAAGATTGATAGCCTATAAACAGTTTTGAATTAGTTGAAAAATAATAACCAAGGTCAACGGCAGTTTTGGTGTTTTGAAAGGTGCTGTCTTGTTTAAAGATGTTTAATTGCCCCTTTATTCCTAATGGACTTTTAAAAACATAGGGAAGTTCTAGTGAAACATTAAATGTCTTTTGGTCATTTCCATCACTTTTCCAATTCAGCATGAAAGTTTCACCTGATTTTAATAAGTTCACCAAATTTAAGTCAAGGTAACCGTTAAAATTAATTTTATTTTTCTCATTGTTGCCAAATCCAATAAAACCATCAAAAGTATTTGGGTTGCTTTTATCTAAATAAACAAAAACTTTGGTTGAGTCTATTGTAAACAATATTTCTGGATACTTCAATTGTTTAACAAATCTAATTTTGTCAAAATCGCTATTTATCTTTTTTACGCTCTCTTGGTTGAAAGCTTTCTTTTTAAAGTTTCGTTCGATATTTTTTTTAAAACCAATCGGAAACTTTTCAAATCCTTTAATCACAATTTCATCAAGTTTTCTAATCTGGTCTGTTTTTATTTCTAAATCACAAGTAAGACTAGAACCACTTTTTCTAAAATTAATCAACTGTAATTTAGCAAGCGAATATCCTTTTTCTTCAAGTTTTGAAATTGATTCTTTCAAAAAAAGTTCTGTTTTAGTAAAAGGAATTAGTAAGGTATCTTTTTCTTTTTCAAAAATGAGTTTTCTTAACGAATTATTTTTACCTATATATATATGTATGAAGTCAACTTTTTTTCCAAAGTCGTATTTCACAACATATATCGAATCATTTAGTTTACTTTGACTACTAATTTTATTTTCAATAAAACCAATTTGTTGTAATTCTTTTGTTAGGTTTTCAAGCTCATTTAAGATAAATTTTTCTTCCTTAAGTTTCTTTTTGTAGCCAATTGAGTCGATAATTTTTGTCTCGCTTTGGTTATCGCTAGCTATTTTTAAATGAAAATTTTGCCCAAAACAATTTAGGTTAATTAACAAAAATAAATACAAAAAGTGTTTCACTATTTTTAAAGTTAGGAGCGAGTGGCTCGGGATTTTTTAAGTTATGTATTTCCTGCTATTCGTTGCAACCTGCCTGCCGGCAGGCAGGTCTTTTCTTTTTTAAAGAAAAAAAGAAAAGGATTTCCGTTACAAATGCTAAGCATTCACTGAACCCCACTAAAATAAATACTTTGTGAAGTAATCAGGGCTAGTTAGGTTTTGAATTGGTTGTAAAAATAACGTAAAAATCACATTTTTCTTGTGTTTTTTTATTTGTTTATAAATCGTATTGAAATAGCCATTGTCTAGTAAGTGAATGTTAAAACAAAAAGTTGTGAATGGCTATTATTTATTCCGTTAAAAAACAAATATTTAGTTCGTGAAAAAATTAATCAATTAACATTTTTTTTATTAAAAATAATTACTACATTTGCAACCCCGTAAAAAGCGGGAATTTTATAAACAAGTAATTTTTAGTATTTAATTATGCCAACTATTCAACAATTAGTAAGAACAGGAAGAACTCAAATCACTAAGAAGAGTAAATCGGTTGCTTTAGATTCTTGTCCTCAAAGAAGAGGGGTTTGTACTCGTGTTTACACTACAACACCAAAAAAACCAAACTCTGCAATGCGTAAAGTTGCGCGTGTACGTTTGACTAATGGTAACGAAGTAAACGCTTACATCCCAGGTGAAGGACACAATCTACAAGAGCACTCGATAGTATTAGTGAGAGGCGGAAGGGTAAAAGATTTACCAGGAGTTAGATATCACATTGTGCGTGGTGCGCTTGATACATCAGGTGTAGCAGGAAGAACACAAAGAAGATCTAAGTATGGTGCTAAACGCCCTAAAGAAGCAAAAAAGTAATTTAAAAACTTTTAAGAAAAAGACATGAGAAAAAGACAGGCCAAAAAAAGACCTCTTTTACCAGATCCTAAATTTAACGATCAGTTAGTTACACGTTTCGTGAACAACTTGATGTGGGATGGTAAAAAATCAACAGCTTTCAAAGTATTTTATGATGCAATGGATATCGTAGAAGCTAAAAAGCAAAATGACGAAAAATCATCTTTAGAAGTTTGGAAAGATGCTTTAACTAACGTTATGCCTCACGTAGAAGTACGTAGCCGTAGAGTAGGTGGAGCTACATTCCAAATCCCGATGCAAATCAGACCAGACAGAAAAATTTCTATGGCAATGAAGTGGATGCTTCTTTATGCTCGTAGAAGAAATGAGAAATCTATGGCTCAAAAACTAGCTTCTGAAATTTTAGCTGCTGCTAAAGAAGAAGGTGCTGCTGTTAAAAAGAGAATGGATACTCACAAAATGGCTGAAGCAAACAAAGCATTCTCACATTTTAGATTTTAATTAGGATAAGAAATGGCTAGAGAACTTAAATATACAAGAAATATCGGAATTGCTGCTCACATTGATGCTGGTAAAACAACAACAACTGAGCGTATATTATTCTATACTGGAAAATCACACAAAATTGGTGAAGTACACGATGGTGCTGCAACAATGGACTGGATGGCACAAGAGCAAGAAAGAGGTATTACAATTACGTCTGCTGCTACAACTTGTGAATGGAATTTCCCAACTAATCAAGGTAAATTATTGCCTGAAACGTTGCCTTATCACTTTAATATTATCGATACTCCAGGACACGTTGACTTTACCGTAGAGGTAAATCGTTCGTTACGTGTACTTGATGGTTTGGTTTTCTTATTTAGTGCTGTTGATGGTGTTGAGCCTCAGTCAGAAACTAACTGGAGACTTGCTGATCAATACCGTGTGCCACGTATCGGTTTTGTTAACAAAATGGATAGACAAGGTTCAAACTTTTTAATGGTTTGTCAACAAGTAAGAGATATGCTAAAATCAAACGCAGTTGCAATCACTTTGCCAATCGGTGAAGAAAATGATTTCAAAGGTGTAGTTGATTTAGTAAAAAATCAAGCTATTGTTTGGGATGATGCTGGAATGGGTGCAACTTATGAAGTTGTTGATATTCCTGCAGATATGTTAGAAGAAGTTAAAGAATACAGAGACATACTTATTGAAGCTGTTGCAGATTATGACGAGAACTTACTAGATAAGTATATGGAAGATCCTGCATCAATCACAGAAGAAGAAATCAATATTGCATTGAGAGCAGCTGTTATGGACATGGCTATTATTCCAATGATTGCTGGTTCTTCTTTCAAAAATAAAGGGGTTCAATTCATGTTAGATGCTGTATGTAAATACTTGCCATCTCCAATGGATAAAGATGGTATCGAAGGTATTCATCCTGATGATGCTGAACTTTTAGAAGAAGATCAAACTAAAATATTACGTAAGCCAGATGTTAAAGAGCCATTCGCTGCTTTAGCATTTAAAATTGCTACTGATCCATTCGTAGGTCGTTTAGCTTTCTTCCGTGCTTATTCAGGTCGTTTAGATGCAGGTTCTTATGTGTTAAATACTCGTTCTGGAAGTAAAGAAAGAATTTCTCGTATCTACCAAATGCACGCTAACAAACAAAATCCAATCGAATATATCGAAGCTGGAGATATTGGAGCAGCAGTTGGTTTTAAAGATATTAAAACAGGAGATACATTGTGTGATGAAAAACACCCAATTATCCTTGAATCTATGAAATTCCCAGCGCCAGTAATTGGTATCGCAATTGAGCCTAAAACTAAAGCTGACGTTGATAAAATGGGTATGGCTTTAGCTAAATTAGCTGAAGAAGATCCAACATTTACAGTTAGAACTGATGAAGCTTCAGGTCAAACTATTATTTCAGGAATGGGTGAGTTACACTTAGATATTCTTGTTGATAGAATGAAGCGTGAATTCAAAGTTGAAGTAAACCAAGGTGAGCCTCAAGTTGAATACAAAGAAGCTTTCACAAGAACTGCAACACACAGAGAAACATACAAAAAACAATCTGGAGGTCGTGGTAAATTCGGTGATATCGTATTTACACTAGGGCCAGCTGATGAAGTTGACGGTAAAGTGCCTGTTGGGTTACAATTTGTTAATGCTGTAAAAGGTGGTAACGTGCCTAAAGAGTATATCCCTTCTGTAGAAAAAGGTTTCCGTGAAGCTATGAAAACAGGACCTTTAGCAGGTTACCAAGTTGATAGTTTGAAAGTAACTTTAACAGATGGATCTTTTCACCCTGTGGATTCTGATGCACTTTCTTTTGAACTTGCTGCAAGAATGGGGTATAAAGAAGTAGCAAAAGCTGCTGGTGCAATCGTTTTAGAGCCTATAATGAAAATGGAAGTTATTACACCTGAAGAAAACATGGGGGATATCGTTGGTGATATTAACCGTCGTAGAGGTCAAGTTAATGACATGGGTGATAGAGCTGGAGCAAAAACCATTAAGGCTGATGTGCCTTTGTCAGAAATGTTTGGATATGTTACAACATTGAGAACATTGTCTTCTGGTAGAGCAACTTCAACTATGGAATTTTCTCACTATGCAGAAACTCCTTCTAATATCTCTGAAGAGGTAATCAAAAAAGCAAAAGGTAACGCTTAATTTTTAAGAAAATGAGTCAAAAAATCAGAATAAAATTAAAATCTTATGATCACATGTTGGTTGATAAATCAGCAGAAAAGATTGTAAAAACTGTAAAAAGCACAGGTGCAGTAGTAACAGGTCCAATTCCGTTGCCAACTCATAAAAAACTTTTTACTGTGCTACGTTCTCCTCACGTTAACAAAAAAGCGAGAGAACAATTCGAAGTAATGTCATACAAAAGATTAATTGACATTTACTCATCTTCTTCTAAAACCATTGATGCTCTAATGAAATTAGAGTTACCAAGTGGTGTTGAAGTTGAAATCAAAGTATAATTTTCAGTAATTGGAATCTATAAATAGTGATTGGTTTCGGCTAATCACTGTTTACTAATTTCTAATCACTATTTTTTAATAATTAATAATTAATATTTATGTCTGGGTTAATCGGAAGAAAAATTGGCATGACTAGTATCTTTGACGAAAATGGGAAGAACATTCCTTGTACCGTTATTGAAGCTGGACCATGCGTTGTTACCCAAGTCAGAACCAATGAGGTCGACGGGTATGAAGCGTTGCAACTTGGTTTCGATGACAAAAACGAGAAACACTCCACTAAAGCGGCTGTAGGTCACTTTAAAAAAGCTGGAACTGTTGCTAAGAAAAAAGTCGTTGAATTTCAAGGTTTTGAAACGGAACAAAAATTAGGAGATGTTATCAATGTTTCTATTTTTGAAGAAGGAGAATTTGTAGATGTACAAGGTGTATCTAAAGGTAAAGGTTTTCAAGGTGTTGTAAAACGTCACGGTTTTGGTGGTGTTGGACAAGCTACACATGGACAACATAACCGTTTAAGAGCGCCAGGATCTGTTGGAGCTTCTTCTTATCCATCTAGAGTATTCAAAGGAATGCGTATGGCTGGAAGAATGGGAGGAGATAATGTAAAAGTACAAAATCTTAGAGTTTTAAAAGTAGTTTCTGAAAAGAACTTACTTGTTATTAAAGGATGTATTCCTGGGTGTAACAACTCTTATGTAATCATTCAGAAGTAATGGAAGTAAAAGTTTTAGATAAAAACGGAAAAGATACTGGAAGAAAAGTTCAACTTTCTGATTCAGTATTCGGTATAGAGCCAAATAATCACGCAGTATATCTTGATGTTAAACAATATTTAGCAAATCAAAGACAAGGTACTCACAAAGCTAAAGAAAGAGCTGAAGTTGCTGGAAGTACTCGTAAGATTAAAAAGCAAAAAGGAACTGGAACTGCTCGTGCGGGTAGTGCTAAAAACCCATTATTCAAAGGGGGAGGTACTGTTTTTGGACCTAGACCAAGAAGTTATTCATTCAAATTGAATAAAAACTTAAAACGTTTAGCAAGAAGATCAGCGCTATCTTTAAAAGCAAAAGATTCAAATTTAATAGTAGTTGAAGATTTCAATTTTGAAACGCCAAACACTAAAAATTTCATCTCAGTTTTAAAAGCTTTAGGGTTGGAAAATAAAAAATCTTTATTCGTGTTGGGTGATTCAAATAAAAATGTATATTTGTCCTCACGCAATTTAAAGGCATCTAGTGTAGTAACTAATTTAGAATTAAGTACTTACGCTATTTTAAACGCTAATAATTTAGTGTTATTGGAAGGTTCTTTAGAAGGAATTGAAGAAAATTTAAGCAAATAATAGGATATGAGTATCATAATTAAACCTATAGTAACTGAAAAAGTAACCAAAGAAAGTGAAGTTTTGAATCGCTTTGGATTTGTGGTTAACAAAAAAGCTAATAAAGTGCAAATTAAGAAAGCTGTTGAAGCTGCTTACGGAGTAACTATTCTTAGTGTTAATACCATGAATGTAAGACCAGATAGAACAACAAAATACACTAAAAGTGGTCTAATCAGTGGAAAGTCAAATGCTTACAAAAAAGCAATTGTACAAGTACAAGAAGGAGAAACAATAGATTTTTACAACAATATCTAATATAAAAAGATGTCAGTAAGAAAATTAAAACCTATTACCCCGGGTCAGCGATTTAGAGTTGTGAATAGTTTTGACGCTATTACAACTGATAAGCCGGAACGCTCTTTGTTAGCGCCGATAAAAAACTCTGGAGGTAGAAATAGTCAAGGAAAAATGACCATGCGTTATACAGGCGGTGGTCACAAGCAAAGATATCGTGTAATTGATTTCAAAAAAGCAAAAGATGGAATTCCAGCTACTGTGAAATCAATTGAATACGATCCAAATCGTACAGCTTTTATCGCTTTATTAGCTTATGCTGATGGTGAAAAAACATATGTAATTGCTCAAAATGGTATGCAAGTTGGTCAGAAATTAGTTTCTGGTGCAGATGCGCAACCTGAAATTGGTAATTCATTGCCACTAAGTAAAATTCCATTAGGAACAGTAATTTCTTGTATTGAGTTACGTCCAGGTCAAGGAGCCGTTATTGCTCGTTCTGCTGGTACATTTGCTCAATTAATGGCAAGAGATGGTAAATATGCAACAATTAAAATGCCGTCAGGCGAAACTAGATTAATCTTGTTAACTTGTTCTGCAACAATTGGAGCTGTATCTAATTCTGATCATCAATTAATTGTATCTGGTAAAGCAGGTAGAACTAGATGGTTAGGTAGAAGACCAAGAACTAGACCTGTGGCAATGAACCCTGTCGATCACCCAATGGGTGGTGGTGAAGGTCGTTCTTCTGGTGGACATCCACGTTCTAGAAACGGAATACCTGCTAAAGGTTACAGAACCCGTTCTAAGAAAAATCCGAGTAGTAAGTATATTATAGAACGTAGAAAGAAATAAGTAAGATATGGCACGTTCATTAAAAAAAGGACCTTTTGTACACTATAAATTAGATAAAAAAGTTCAAGAAAATATTGAGAAAGGTAATAAAGGAGTTGTTAAGACATGGTCTAGAGCTTCAATGATTACTCCAGATTTTGTTGGACAAACTATCGCAGTTCATAACGGTCGTCAGTTTGTACCTGTTTACGTAACAGAAAACATGGTAGGTCATAAATTAGGAGAGTTTTCACCAACTAGATCTTTTAGAGGTCATGCTGGAGCAAAAAATAAAGGTAAAAAATAAGAAGCAATGGGAGTTCGTAAAAGAGAAACAGCAGATGCGAGAAAAGAGGCTAATAAGTCGATTGCTTTCGCGAAATTGAATAACTGCCCTACTTCACCTAGAAAAATGCGCTTAGTAGCGGACTTGGTAAGAGGTCAGAAGGTTGAAAGAGCACTTAATATTTTAAGGTTTAGTTCTAAAGAAGCTTCAAGAAAACTAGAAAAATTGGTTTTATCTGTTATTGCCAACTGGCAAGCAAAAAACCCAGATGCTAGTATGGAAGAAGCAGCTTTATTTATTAAAGAGATCCGTGTAGATGGTGGTATGATGTTGAAAAGACTTCGTCCAGCCCCACAAGGAAGAGCACACAGAATTAGAAAACGTTCTAATCACGTTACAATCGTATTAGGGCAATTAGATAACACACAAAGCAAATAATAAGATGGGACAAAAGACAAATCCAATTGGAAATAGACTTGGTATCATCAGAGGATGGGACTCTAACTGGTATGGTGGTAATGATTATGGCGACAAAATCGCTGAGGATTATAAAATCAGAAAGTATATCCATGCTCGTTTATCAAAAGCTAGTGTATCAAAAGTAATCATCGAGAGAACTTTGAAACTTGTAACCGTTACTATCACTACTGCTAGACCTGGTATTATTATCGGAAAAGGTGGCCAAGAGGTAGACAAGTTAAAAGAAGAACTTAAGAAAATTACTGATAAAGAGGTTCAAATTAACATCTTTGAAATCAAAAGACCTGAGTTAGATGCTTATCTAGTTGCGACTAGCATCTGCCGTCAAATTGAAAGCCGTATCTCTTACAGAAGAGCAATCAAAATGGCAATCGCTGCATCTATGAGAATGAATGCAGAAGGAATTAAAGTTTTAATTTCTGGTCGTTTGAATGGTGCTGAAATGGCACGTTCTGAAGGCTTCAAAGAAGGAAGAATTCCTCTATCAACTTTCAGAGCTGATATCGATTATGCTCTTGCTGAAGCTCACACTACTTACGGTAGAATGGGTATTAAAGTATGGATCATGAAAGGTGAAGTTTACGGAAAGAGAGATCTTTCTCCGCTTGTTGGAATGGATAAAAAACAATCTGGGACAGGTGGCGGTAAAGGTGGCGATTCTCCAAGAGGAGATAGAAAGCCTTTTAACAAAGGTGGTAAACCTGACGCTCGTAAAAGAAAGTAAATTTTTAAATTAAAGAAAAATGTTACAGCCTAAAAGAACAAAATACCGTAAGGTACAGAAAGGTAAAATGAAAGGAAACTCTCAAAGAGGGCATGAACTTTCTAATGGAATGTTTGGTATTAAATCTGTTCATGAAGATGGTATGTTCCTTACTTCTCGTCAAATCGAAGCTGCACGTATCGCTGCAACTCGTTACATGAAAAGGGAAGGTCAATTATGGATCAAAATTTTCCCAGATAAACCAATAACCAAGAAACCTCTTGAAGTACGTATGGGTAAAGGTAAAGGAGCAGTCGAATATTGGGCTGCTGTTGTTAAACCAGGAAGAATAATGTTTGAAGTTGGTGGAGTTCCATTGTCAGTTGCAAAAGAGGCTTTACGTCTTGCAGCTCAAAAACTTCCAGTAAAAACAAAGTTCGTCATTGCTAGAGATTTCGAAGCATAATCTATATTATATTATGAAACAATCAGAAATAAAAGATCTTTCTGCAGCGGAGTTGCAAGAAAAACTTAGCCAGACTAAGAAAACATATGCCGACCTAAAAATGGCTCACGCTATTTCACCAATTGCCAATCCACTTCAAATTAGAGGAGTTAGGAGGACAGTTGCAAGATTAGCTACAGAGCTAAGCAAAAGAGAGTTACAATAATTGTATTCTGCTGAAAAATGGAAGAAAAAAGAAATTTAAGAAAAGAAAGAATTGGTGTTGTAACTAGCGACAAAATGGATAAATCTATTGTTGTAGCTGAAGTACGTAGAGTAAAACACCCATTATACGGTAAGTTCGTGTTGAAAACTAAGAAATATGTTGCGCACGACGAAACAAACGACTGTAACGTTGGAGATACTGTAAAGATCATGGAAACAAGACCTTTATCTAAATCTAAATGTTGGAGACTAGTTGAAATCATTGAAAGAGCTAAGTAATTATGGTACAACAGGAATCAAGATTAAAAGTAGCAGATAACACAGGAGCAAAAGAAGTTTTGACTATCCGTGTTTTAGGAGGAACGAAACGTCGTTATGCCTCTGTTGGAGATAAAATTGTAGTGTCTATTAAAGATGCAACTCCTAACGGTAACGTTAAAAAGGGAGCTGTTTCAACTGCAGTTGTTGTACGTACCAAAAAAGAAGTGAGAAGAGCCGATGGTTCATACATCAGATTTGACGATAACGCTTGCGTTTTGTTGAATGCTGCTGGTGAAATGAGAGGAACTCGTGTTTTTGGTCCAGTTGCAAGAGAACTTCGTGAAAAACAATTCATGAAAATTGTATCATTAGCACCAGAAGTGCTTTAATTAGTTGCAAGATGATAAAGTTAAAAATAAAATCAGGAGATATCGTAAGAGTTATTGCTGGAGACCATAAAGGTTCTGAAGGTAAAGTTCTAAAAGTAGATCGTGAAAAGAACAAAGCGATTGTTGAAGGTGTTAACATGGTTTCAAAACATACTAAACCAAGTGCAAAAAGCCCTCAAGGTGGAATCGTTAAGAAAGAAGCTTCAATACATATTTCAAATATTTCTCTAATTGATCCTAAAACAAAAGGAACTACTAGAGTTGGAATTAAAGTAGAAGGAGATAAGAAAGTAAGATTTTCAAAAAAATCTAATCAAGTACTATAGTGATGGCTTATATACCTAGACTTAAAGAAGAATATAAGAACAGAGTAATCTCTGCTCTTAAAGAAGAATTCGGTTATAAAAACGTAATGCAAGTTCCTAAATTGGAAAAAATCGTTTTAAGCCGTGGTGTTGGAGCAGCTGTATCAGATAAGAAATTAGTTGATTATGCTGTTGAAGAAATGACTAAGATTACTGGTCAAAAAGCAGTTTCTACAATCTCTAAAAAAGATGTTGCATCTTTCAAATTGAGAAAAGGAATGCCAATTGGTGCAAAAGTTACTTTGAGAGGTGAAAGAATGTATGAGTTTTTAGATAGACTTATTACTTCGGCTTTACCACGTGTTAGAGATTTTAGTGGTATAAAAGCTACTGGTTTCGACGGAAGAGGAAACTACAATCTTGGAGTTTTAGAACAAATTATTTTTCCAGAAATTGATATTGATAAAGTAAATAAAATTTCAGGAATGGATATAACTTTTGTTACTACTGCTAAAACAGACAAGGAAGCAAAATCGTTATTAGCTGAATTAGGTTTACCTTTTAAAAAGAATTAAGATATGGCTAAAGAATCAATGAAAGCCCGTGAGGTTAAGAGAGAAAAAACGGTAGCTAGATATGCTGAGAAAAGAAAAGCTTTGAAAGAGGCTGGAGATTTCGTAGGTTTGCAAAAATTACCGAAAAATGCTTCTCCTATTCGTATGCACAATCGTTGCAAACTAACAGGAAGACCAAGAGGGTATATGCGTCAATTCGGTATTTCTCGTGTAACATTCCGTGAAATGGCCAATAATGGATTGATTCCAGGGGTTAAAAAAGCTAGCTGGTAAAATAATTTTAGAGTTTTAATTGATTAAAGGTTCGGTAAATGAGTATTTATCGAAAACCATAATCGCAAATTGATACATATGTATACAGATCCAATTGCCGATTTTTTAACAAGAATCAGAAATGCTGTCGCTGCTAATCATAAAGTAGTTGAAATCCCAGCTTCTAATCTTAAAAAAGAAATCACCAAAATTTTATTCGATCAAGGTTATATCTTGAGTTACAAATTTGAAGACAACGCTGTTCAGGGTTCAATCAAAATTGCTTTGAAGTATGATAAAGATACTAAAGAGTCAGTAATAAAGGATATCCAAAGAATTAGTAAACCAGGTTTACGTAAGTACGCAGGTGCTTCTTCCATTCCTAGAATCCTTAATGGATTAGGAATTGCTATTGTTTCTACATCAAAAGGTTTGATGACTGGAAAACAAGCCAAACAGTTAAATGTTGGTGGTGAAGTTATTTGTTACGTATACTAATTAATAAGACTAGTTAAGATGTCAAGAATAGGAAAAAATCCAGTTGCAATTCCAGCAGGAGTAACTATAGAAGTTAGTGATGCTGTAATTACAGTAAAAGGAAAATTAGGTCAACTTACACAGAATTACTCTGATGTAACTGTAAAAGTTGAAGATGGTCAAGTTCTTGTTGAAAGATCATCTGATAGCAAAGATCAAAGAGCTAAACATGGTTTGTACAGATCTTTAATCAATAATATGTTTATTGGTGTGTCAGAAGGTTTTACTAAAGAATTAGAATTAGTTGGAGTAGGTTATAGAGCTTCAAACCAAGGTCAAAAATTGGATTTAGCTTTAGGATATTCTCACAATATAGTTTTGGAGGTTGCTCCAGAAGTAAAAGTGGAAACTATTTCAGAAAAAGGAAAGAACCCAATCGTAAAATTAACATCTTTTGACAAACAATTAGTTGGTCAAGTTGCTGCGAAAATCAGAGGTTTCCGCAAACCAGAACCTTACAAAGGAAAAGGTGTTAAATTCGTAGGTGAAGTATTAAGAAGAAAAGCAGGTAAATCAGCTTAAAAAATAAGATTATGTCATTAACAAAATCTGAAAGAAGACAGAGAATTAAATTCAGAATTAGAAAGATTGTAAGTGGTACTGCTACTAAACCAAGACTTTCTGTATTCAGAAGTAATAAAGAAATCTACGCACAACTAATTGATGATGTGAATGGAGTAACTTTATTAGCTGCATCTTCAAGAGAAAAAGAAGTAGGTAAAGGTAAAAACGTTGAAGTTGCAACTGCAGTTGGAAAACTTGTTGCAGAAAAAGCGGTGAAAGCCGGTATAGAAAATGTTACCTTTGATAGAGGTGGATATTTATACCACGGTCGTATTAAATCATTAGCAGAAGGCGCAAGAGCTGCCGGACTTAAATTCTAATAGTATGTCTAATAAATACAAAAACGTAGAGTTAGTTAAACCAAGTGGTCTTGAATTAAAAGATCGTCTAGTTAGTGTAAATCGTGTTACTAAAGTTACAAAAGGTGGTAGAGCATTTGGTTTTTCTGCAATTGTAGTGGTAGGTGATGAAAATGGAGTTGTTGGACACGGTCTAGGAAAATCTAAAGACGTTTCTGAAGCAATCGCTAAAGCGGTGGAAGATGCAAAGAAAAATCTAGTTAGAATTCCTTTAAGTGGTCAATCTGTTCCTCACGAACAAAAAGGTAAATTTGGTGGAGCACGTGTATTCTTAATGCCTGCATCTCATGGTACAGGAGTTATTGCTGGTGGAGCTGTTCGTTCAGTTCTTGAATCAGTTGGTATTCACGATGTATTATCAAAATCACAAGGATCTTCAAATCCTCATAATGTTGTAAAAGCAACTTTTGATGCTTTGTTACAAATGAGAAGTGCTTACACAGTTGCAAAACAAAGAGGTGTTTCTTTAGAAAAAGTTTTTAAAGGTTAATTCAAGGAAATTATGGCTAAATTAGTAGTAAAACAAGTACGAAGCAAAATCAATTGCCCTTTATCTCAAAAAAGAGGTTTGGAAGCTTTAGGTCTTCGTAAAATGGGACAAGTTGTAGAGCATGATTCAAATCCTGCTATCCTTGGAATGATAAATAAAGTTAAACACTTAGTTTCCGTAGAGGAAGTTAAATAACAATTATAGTTATGAATTTAAGTAACTTACAACCTGCTGAAGGTTCTACGCACAATCAAAATAAAAGACTAGGTAGAGGTGAAGGTTCTGGAAAAGGTGGAACTTCTGCAAGAGGTCACAAAGGAGCAAAATCTCGTTCTGGTTATTCTAAAAAGATTGGTTTTGAAGGTGGACAAATGCCACTTCAAAGACGTGTGCCTAAGTTTGGTTTTACAAACATTAATCGTAAGGAATATGAAGGTGTAAACCTTGATACATTACAATTATTAGTTGATAACGGAATGATTAAAGATACTGTTGATATGACAGATTATATCTCTAATCGTTTAGCAACTAAAAATGAAACGGTTAAAATTTTAGGAAGAGGAGAATTAAAAGCGAAATTAAAAATTTCTGCTCATAAATTCACTGCTACTGCAAAAGCTGCTATAGAAGCTGCTGGAGGAGAAGCTGTAACATTATAATTTTTCAAGTAACATGAAGAAATTTTTTGAATCATTAGCCAATGTTTGGAAGATAGAAGAGTTAAAGAATAGAATTCTTTGGACCCTTGGATTATTGGTTGTTTACCGTTTCGGTGCTCACGTAACTCTTCCAGGTATTGATGCTACTCAATTATCAAATTTAGCAGGTCAAACCAAGGATGGTATTGGTTCAATTCTAGATATGTTTACAGGTGGTTCTTTCTCAAAAGCTTCTGTTTTTGCATTAGGAATTATGCCCTACATTTCTGCATCTATTGTAGTTCAATTAATGGGAATTGCTATTCCTTACTTACAAAAATTACAAAAAGATGGAGAAAGTGGTAGAAAGAAAATTAATCAAATAACACGTTGGTTAACTATCGGAATTACTTTAGTTCAAGGTCCTGGTTATATCTACAATCTTTATAGAACTTTACCTAGTAACGCTTTTATATTAGGATTTGATTCTTTCTCATTCTTATTTTCATCAGTATTGATCCTTACAACAGGTACCATTTTCGCAATGTGGTTAGGAGAAAAAATTACTGATAAAGGAATTGGAAATGGTATCTCTTTATTAATCATGGTTGGAATTTTAGCTAGACTTCCACAAGCATTTATTCAAGAATTTACGTCAACAATTACTAATAATAATGGTGGTCCAATGATTCTTGTTCTTGAAGTAATAGGATGGCTGTTAGTAATTATTGCTTGTGTCTTATTAGTTATGGCAATC
>NZ_JBILJG010000011.1:0-76790 GCF_044377315.1 Flavobacterium sp. | reverse complement strand
AACAGTTTCTGGAGAATTTGAACAAGATGGAAACAGACAATGGATTCCATTAAAATTGAATTCTGCTGGTGTTATGCCTATCATTTTTGCTCAAGCTATCATGTTTATTCCTGCTGCTGTTGCTGGTTTGTCAAAATCAGAAACATCTCAGTCAATAGCTGGTGCTTTTAGTAATATGTTTGGTTTTTGGTATAATTTTGTATTTGCATTATTAATTATTGTATTTACATTCTTTTATACCGCTATAACAGTTCCTACTAATAAAATGGCAGATGATTTAAAAAGAAGCAGTGGATTTATTCCAGGGGTAAAACCAGGTATCGAAACTTCTGATTTCTTAGATAAAATAATGTCTTTAATTACTTTCCCAGGTTCTCTTTTCTTAGCCCTTATTGCTATATTACCAGCAATAGTTGTAGGACTAGGCGTTCAAGAATCTTGGGCAATGTTTTTCGGAGGAACATCATTAATCATTATGGTTGGTGTTGCTATTGATACAATTCAACAAATAAACTCATACATATTAAACAAACAATATGACGGTTTAATGAAGACGGGTAAAAATAGAAAAGCAGTAGCTTAACATATGGCTAAACAATCAGCAATAGAACAAGACGGATCAATCATTGAAGCATTATCAAATGCGATGTTCCGTGTAGAATTAGAAAATGGACATATTGTAATTGCCCATATTTCAGGAAAAATGCGTATGCATTACATCAAATTATTACCTGGTGATAAAGTGAAACTGGAAATGAGTCCTTACGATTTGTCAAAAGCAAGAATTACTTATAGATATTAAAGATATTCAAAATGAAAGTAAGAGCATCAGTAAAAAAGAGAAGTGCCGAGTGCATTATCGTTCGTAGAAAAGGTAGATTATACGTAATCAACAAAAAGAATCCTAGATTTAAACAAAGACAAGGATAATTATGGCAAGAATAGCAGGGGTAGATGTACCTAAAAACAAAAGAGGTGTTATAGCACTTACCTATATCTTCGGAGTAGGAAAAAGTAGAGCTATTGAGATTTTAGATAAAGCTCAAGTTAGCCAGGATATTAAAGTTCAAGATTGGAATGATGACCAAATTGGAGCAATTCGTGAGGCGGTTTCTTATTACAAAATTGAAGGAGAGTTACGTTCTGAAACGTCACTAAACATCAAACGTTTGATGGATATTGGTTGTTACAGAGGTATTCGTCACAGATCTGGTCTTCCTTTAAGAGGACAAAGAACTAAGAATAACTCAAGAACGAGAAAAGGTAAAAGAAAAACTGTTGCTAACAAGAAAAAAGCAACTAAATAATAAGTAATATGGCTAAGGCAACAACAAAAAAACGTAAAGTTATCGTTGAATCTACAGGTGAAGCTCATATTAGTGCCACTTTTAACAACATTATTATTTCTTTAACAAATAAGAAAGGTGAAGTAATCTCATGGTCTTCAGCTGGAAAAATGGGTTTTAGAGGTTCTAAAAAGAATACACCTTATGCAGCTCAAATGGCTGCAGAAGATTGTTCAAAAGTAGCGTTAGAAGCTGGACTGAAAAAAGTTAAAGTATATGTAAAAGGACCAGGAAACGGACGTGAGTCTGCTATACGTTCTCTACATAACTCTGGAGTTGAAGTTACTGAAATCATTGACGTAACTCCAATGCCTCACAATGGATGTAGACCTCCAAAAAGAAGAAGAGTCTAGTTTTTATTTAATAGTATAACCTAGGTAGAATAAAGATTATCGGAGGATATGACCTGAATTCATAATCTCTACCTTAAAATTTATAAAATGGCAAGATATACTGGTCCAAAAACCAAAATCGCTCGTAAATTTGGCGAAGCAATCTTCGGAGACGATAAAGCCTTCGAAAAAAGAAATTATCCTCCTGGACAACACGGGATGGCTAAAAGAAGAGGAAAAAAATCTGAATATGCTGTCCAATTAATGGAGAAGCAAAAAGCTAAATATTCTTATGGAATTTTAGAAAAACAATTCAGAAATTTATTCGAAAAAGCAGCTGCATCTAAAGGTGTAACTGGTGAAATCTTACTTCAATTGTGTGAAGCTAGACTTGATAACGTGGTTTTCAGAATGGGTATTGCTCCTTCTAGAAGAGGTGCACGTCAAATAGTTTCTCACAGACATATAACCGTAAATGGTGAGTTGGTAAACATTCCATCTTATCACTTAAAACCTGGCGATAAAGTTGCCGTTCGTGAAAAATCTAAATCATTAGAATCTATCGAGCGCTCATTAGCTAGTTCTAGTCATGTTTATGAATGGATTACATGGAACAACGATACTAAAGAAGGTGTTTTTGTTTCTGTTCCTGCAAGATTGCAAATTCCAGAAAACATTAAAGAACAACTAATCGTCGAATTGTACAACAAATAATAATTGACTTAGTCGAAATTATGGCAATATTTAATTTTCAGAAGCCCGATAAAGTTATCATGATCGATTCAACCGATTTTGAAGGTAAATTTGAATTTAGACCTTTAGAACCAGGTTACGGATTGACTGTTGGTAATGCACTTAGAAGAGTTTTGCTTTCTGCACTAGAAGGTTACGCAATCACATCGGTGCGTATCGAAGGTGTAGATCACGAATTTTCTACTATCTCAGGAGTTGTTGAAGACGTTACTGAAATCATTCTTAATTTGAAACAAGTTCGTTTCAAGCGTCAGATTGAAGACATTGATAACGAATCTGTTACTATTTCTGTAACTGGTAAAGACCAACTTACTGCTGGTGATTTTCAAAAATTTATTTCAGGTTTCCAAGTTCTTAATCCAGAACTAGTAATCTGTAATTTAGACAGCAAAATCAAACTAAATTTCGAGTTAACAATCGAAAAAGGTAGAGGTTATGTTCCAGCAGAAGAGAATAAAAAACAAAATGCAGCTATTGGTACTATTTTTACAGACTCAATTTTTACACCTGTTAAAAATGTGAAATATGCAATTGAAAACTTCCGTGTTGAACAAAAAACAGATTACGAAAAATTAGTTTTTGAAATCAAAACGGATGGCTCTATCAATCCTAAAGATGCTTTAACTGAAGCAGCTAAAGTTTTGATTCACCACTTCATGTTGTTTTCTGACGAAAGAATTACTCTTGAGGCTGACGAAATTGCTCAGACTGAATCGTATGATGAAGAATCATTGCACATGAGACAATTGCTAAAAACTAAGTTAGTTGATATGGACTTATCAGTTAGAGCATTAAACTGCTTGAAAGCTGCTGAAGTTGATACACTTGGTGATTTAGTATCATTCAATAAAAATGACTTAATGAAATTCCGTAATTTTGGAAAAAAATCTTTAACAGAATTAGACGAACTAGTAGCTGTTAAAAATTTAACCTTCGGAATGGATTTAGCAAAGTACAAATTAGATAAAGAGTAATTTACTTCATATTTTGCTCTCCAAAGCGGATTGTAGCAAGATGAAGATTAAAAAAATAGGTCATGAGACACGGAAAAAAATTCAACCACTTAAGCAGACAAACTGGACATAGAAAAGCTATGTTAGCCAATATGGCATGTTCTCTTATTGAGCACAAACGTATTAACACAACAGTTGCTAAAGCTAAAGCACTTAAACAATTCGTTGAGCCGCTTATTACAAAATCTAAACAAGATACTACTCACAACCGTCGTATCGTTTTCGCTAACTTACGTAGCAAATATGCTGTAACAGATTTGTTCAGAGATGTTGCCGCTAAAGTTGGGGATCGCCCAGGTGGTTATACACGTATTATCAAAGTTGGAAATCGTCTTGGAGATAATGCTGATATGGCAATGATCGAATTAGTAGATTTTAACGAACTATACAACGGTGGTAAAAAAGAAGAGAAAAAAGCTAAAAGCCGTCGTGGTGGAAAAGCTAAAAAAGCGGATGCTACTGCACCAGTTGCAGAAGAAAAAGCTCCAGAAACTCCTTCTGAAGAAACTCCTGAAAAATCAGCTGAATAATGAATTCAATTTCATAAATATAAAAAGGATAAGCTTTCGAGTTTATCCTTTTTTTTATTTTCGTCCTTTGGTATGAGCAATCTGAGGACGGTGTTTTTTTGGATCAAGTCTAATAATTAGTAGCGAATGGCTTGGGCTATACTAGTTATGGTAATTCCCGCTTTCCGTTCCAATCTGTTATTGTGAGTTTGCATGGCAATCTCACAACAACAGGATTTCCTCTCCAATCGGGGCTAGAAAACTAACTATTTGATTGTTTATAAACTTTAATAAAAACAACTTTAGTATTAAAAACGAATATCCTAAATTTGCAACACAACAACTAACTACCACAAATGAAATACACAACACGACCACAAGCCATCTTACTTCTAGCTGACGGAACCATTTTTTACGGAAAATCTATTGGCATTTCTGGAACTACTTTTGGAGAAGTTTGTTTCAATACCGGAATGACTGGTTACCAAGAAATCTTTACCGATCCATCTTATTTCGGACAAATCATGGTAACAACCAATCCTCATATTGGTAATTACGGAGTAAATGCAAACGAAGTAGAATCTGAAAAAATTATGATTTCTGGTTTAGTTTGCAAAAACTTTAGCTTCAACCATTCACGTCCGGATTCTGAAAGTAATCTTTACGATTATTTTGAAAAGCAAAATTTAGTTTGCATTTCAGATGTCGATACAAGAGCATTGGTAAGTTATATCAGAGATAACGGAGCGCAAAATGCAGTAATATCAACAGATGGCACTTCAGTAAATGAGCTTAAAAAGCAACTAGCAAAGGTTCCAGATATGAAAGGTCTTGAGTTGGCTTCAAAAGTTTCAACAACTGAACCCTATTTTTTCGGAAACGAAGATGCAACTTATAAAATAGCAGCTTTAGATTTAGGAATCAAAAGAAATATTTTAAGAAATCTTGGCAAAAGAGATTGCTACATAAAAGTCTTTCCATACAATACTTCATTTGATGCTTTAAAAGCTTTCAATCCTAATGGATATTTCTTGTCCAATGGACCAGGTGATCCAGAACCATTAGAGCAAGTGCAAGAAACAGCTAAGCAAATGATAGCTTCTGATAAACCTATTTTCGGAATTTGTCTTGGACACCAAATTATTGGTCTTGCAAACGGAGTTTCTACATATAAAATGTTTAACGGTCACAGAGGAATAAATCATCCTGTTATGAATGTCTTGACAGGTAAAGGTGAAATAACCTCCCAAAATCATGGATTTGCTGTAAACAGAGAAGAATTAGAAAAGCACCAAGATTTAGAAATAACACATTATCATATTAACGACAATACTGTGGCTGGCATGAAGATGAAATCTAAAGATTGTTTTTCTGTTCAGTACCATCCAGAAGCTAGCCCAGGACCACATGATTCGTCTTATTTGTTTGATGAGTTTGTTGCTGCAATGCAAAAATCCAAAAGTTTACAAGAAGTATAAGTAAACTCTCTTAGCCCTGATGGCATTGGTAATCTTATGTTGCGGTTTTCGCTTTGCGAAAATCGCAACATAAGATTACTTCACATAACTTTTTTTTATTTGAGTTCAGTGAACTTCGTTTGGAACTTAAAGCAGGAACATGTATAAATGATAAATCCCAAGCCATTAGCTTCAAATTATACCCTAATGACAATTACTAAAACGATTGCGTTTATAAGTTTTTTAATTGTAATGTTTTAGTGTGTTTTAGATTGTTTAAGTTTGTGGTATTGACAAAAAAGTGAATTAAAAATTAATAAAATCATAACAAATGAGTATTATAATCAAAGTACACGCAAGACAAATATTGGATTCAAGAGGAAATCCAACGATTGAAGTAGATGTAGTTACAGAAAATGGCGTTTTAGGACGAGCTGCTGTACCAAGTGGCGCTTCTACTGGAGAACATGAAGCTGTTGAACTTCGTGATGGTGGAAAAGCTTACATGGGGAAAGGTGTTTTAAAAGCCGTTGAAAATGTAAACACCAAAATCGCGCCTGAATTATTAGGAACTTCAGTTTTTGAACAAAATCTTATCGATCAATTAATGATTGATTTAGACGGAACTTCTAATAAAGGAAATCTTGGAGCTAATGCAATCTTAGGAGTTTCTCTTGCGGCTGCAAAAGCGGCTGCAAATGAATTAGGATTGCCATTATATCGTTACGTTGGGGGTGTTTCTGCTAATACTTTGCCAGTTCCAATGATGAATATTATCAATGGTGGCTCGCACTCTGATGCACCGATTGCTTTCCAAGAGTTTATGATTATGCCTGTAAAAGCAACTTCATTTACTCACGCTATGCAAATGGGAACTGAAATTTTCCACAATTTGAAAAAAGTATTACACGACAGACATTTGTCAACTGCTGTTGGTGACGAAGGTGGTTTTGCACCAAATCTTGCAGGAGGAACAGAAGACGCATTAGATACAATTAAAAAAGCCGTAGAAAACGCTGGTTATAAATTCGGTGACGAAATTATGATTGCTTTGGATTGTGCTGCTTCAGAATTTTATGTAGATGGAAAATACGACTATACAAAATTTGAAGGTGCAACAGGAAAAATTAGAACTTCTAAAGAACAAGCTGAATATTTATCTTCATTAGCGGCAAATTATCCAATTATTTCTATTGAAGATGGAATGTATGAAGACGATTGGGAAGGATGGAAATACTTAACAGAATTAATTGGTGACAAAACCCAATTAGTAGGTGACGATTTATTCGTAACTAATGTGGAGCGTTTGTCAACCGGAATTGAAAAAGGAATTGCCAATTCAATTCTTGTAAAAGTTAACCAAATTGGTACGCTTACAGAAACAATTGCAGCTGTAAACATGGCTCACAATGCTGGTTATACTTCAGTAATGTCACATCGCTCTGGAGAAACAGAAGATAATACTATTGCTGATTTAGCTGTAGCTTTAAACTGTGGACAAATCAAAACTGGTTCGGCTTCACGTTCAGATAGAATGGCTAAATACAATCAATTATTACGTATTGAAGAAGAATTAGGAAGTACAGCTTACTTTCCAGGATTGAAAGCTTTTAAACAGAAGTAATCACATAACTATTTTGTAAAAAAAAAAACACCTGATGAGTTTTAAACTTGTCAGGTGTTTTTATTTTAACTCGACATTATATATATGTTAATCTACACCGAGGCCTAATCAAATTCCACATTTTAGCTTTTTAATCTATTTATTTTTTTTTATTTTTTTTCTAAAATACTAATATTTTCATAGAATTGAAACAAAATAAGTTTTGATTTTGTATTAATCTATAACCAACCTTGCAACTTTTATAAAAATATTAACGAAAACGTCAACATATTTGTTTTTTAATTCATTTAGAATTCCATAATTTTGTTAAATTATAAATTTCACGATTAATTTCCACACCTATTATGTCAAAAACAGCAATATTAGAATATGATGGCCAAAAGTATGAGTTTCCAGTAATTGTTGGGAGCGAAAACGAACCAGCTATCGATATTGAAAAACTCCGTGCCTTGACAGGCGCCATCACTTTAGATCCAGGGTATAAAAATTCGGGTTCTTGCAAAAGTGACATTACTTTCCTTGATGGAGAAGAAGGAATTTTACGCTACAGAGGTTATGCTATTGAAGATTTAGCTGAAAAAGCTGATTTTCTTGAAGTATCTTATTTGGTTATTTTTGGAGAATTGCCTTCAAAAGAACAATTAACTCAATTTGAAACTGACATCCGCAAATACACTTTGGTAAACGAAGAAATGAAGAACATCATAGATGGTTTCCCAAAAACAGCTCACCCTATGGGAGTTTTGTCTTCGTTGACTTCTGCGTTAACAGCTTTTAATCCAAAAGTAGTTAATGTTGATAACGAAAAAGAAATGTATGAAGCCGTTTGTAAAACAATGGGTAAATTCCTTGTAATTGCAACTTGGACTTACAGAAAAATGATGGGTTATCCTTTGAATTATTATGATAATACACAAGGTTATGTTGAGAATTTTATGCAGTTAATGTTTAAACTTCCAACTTCGCCTTATACTACTAATCCATCAGTTGTTGCTGCTTTAGATAAATTATTTATTCTTCATGCCGATCACGAACAAAATTGTTCTACTTCTACTGTTAGAATTGTTGGTTCGTCTCATGCTGGATTGTTTGCTTCAATTTCTGCTGGAGTTTCTGCACTTTGGGGGCCATTGCATGGTGGAGCTAACCAAGCTGTTCTTGAAATGTTAGAAGAAATTCAAAAAGATGGTGGGGATGCTGACAAATTTATGGCTAAGGCTAAAGATAAAGATGATCCATTCCGTTTAATGGGATTTGGACATAGAGTTTATAAAAACTTCGACCCAAGAGCAAAAATCATTAAAAAAGCAGCCGATGAAGTGCTAAGGACTTTGGGTGTTGATGACCCAATTCTTCAAATCGCAAAAAAATTAGAAGAAGCAGCTTTAGTAGATGAGTACTTTGTATCAAGAAAATTATATCCAAATGTTGATTTCTACTCAGGAATTATTTACCGTGCATTAGGAATTCCAACAGATATGTTCACTGTTCTCTTCGCAATCGGACGTCTACCAGGTTGGATTGCACAATGGAAAGAAATGCGAATAAACAAAGAGCCAATTGGAAGACCAAGACAAGTTTACACAGGTCATCCATTGAGAGATTTTGTTACTATGGATAAAAGATAAAAATCTTTAAATACTTATAAACAAAAGCTTCGTTAATCAACGGAGCTTTTTTATATTTGCCTTATGCCAAAAGCAAATTATATGTTACAATTAAATGTAAAAAACGAAACCTCAAGATTAAAAGCCGTCGTGTTAGGTTCAGCAGTCAATAATGGACCAACGCCAACAGCAGATGAAGCCTACGACCCAAAATCATTAGAACACATTCTCGCAGGAACATATCCTATTGAAGAAGATATGGTTAACGAAATGGAAGCGTTCAACAAAGTATTTCAAAAATATGATGTGAAAGTTTTTCGCCCAGAAACGATTGAAAATTATAACCAAATTTTTACTCGTGATATTGGTTTTGTAATTGATGATGTTTTTATAAAAGCCAATATTCTTCCAGATAGAAGCCGTGAATTGGATGCAATAAATTATGTAGTTGACCAAATAAATCCTGCTAAAGTTGTTCGCCCGCCAGATGATGTGCATATTGAAGGTGGTGATGTTATGCTATGGAACGACTATATTTTTATAGGAACATATAAAGGTTCTGACTATAAAGATTACATCACGGCAAGAACCAATATGCAAGGGGTTCAATACATAAAAGAGTTGTTTCCAAACAAAATTGTGAAAGAATTTGACTTGGTAAAATCTAAATTAGAAGCTCGTGATAATGCATTGCATCTTGATTGCTGCTTTCAACCTGTTGGAACAAATAAAGGAATCATCTATAAAAGTGGTTTTCGTGAAGAAGCAGATTATGTTTACCTAGTAAAATTATTCGGAAAAGATAACCTGTTTCACATCACTCGAGACGAAATGTATAATATGAATTCCAATGTGTTTTCAATTGCACCAGATGTTGTAGTTTCCGAAAAAAACTTTACAAGATTGAACAACTGGTTAAGAGAACAAGGTTTTACTGTAGAAGAAATTCCATACGCTGAAATAGCAAAACAAGAAGGATTGTTGAGATGTTCGACATTGCCTTTAATAAGAGATTAGAAAAGTTATCGGTTGTCAGTTGACAGTTATTAACTTTATAAATTGTTGAAATGAGCAGTTATCAGGATTTGGATATTTATAAAATTAGTTTGGCATTGTTTTACGAAGTTCATCCAGCATCATTACTTTTGCCTAAGTATGAAATGTATGAATTAGGAAGTCAGATTAGACGTTCGTCAGATTCAGTAAATTCAAATATAGTTGAAGGTTACGGAAGAAACCGTTATAAGGCAGATTTTATTAGATTTTTAGTGTTTTCACATTCAAGTTGTCTTGAAACAAAAGGACATTTGATTAAGATAAAACATTTGTATAAAGATTTGATTCCTGATATTGATAGATATATAACTGATTATGATAATTTAGGAGCAAAAATATTTAACTTTATAAAATATGTTGAAAGCAATTGGAAAACCTAACTACTAATCACAAAGATTGTTAACTGATAACCGACAACAGAAAACTAAAATAAAATGAATCAAACTACAAACTCCATATTAATGATTCGTCCGGTAGCGTTTAGAATGAACGAACAAACGGCGGTAAACAATTATTATCAAAAAGTCCTTGACGGATTAACTCCTGCAAATGTCAACGAAAAAGCCCAACAAGAGTTTGATACATTCGTAAACAAACTAAGAATGGTCGGAATAGACGTTACGGTTGTTGACGACACTTTAGATCCAGATACACCCGACAGTATTTTTCCAAACAATTGGATTTCTTTTCACGAAAATGGTGATGTGGTTTTGTATCCAATGTTTGCCGAAAATCGTCGTGCCGAAAGACGTGAAGATATTTTAGATATTTTGGAAGCCAAAGGTTACGAAATCAGCGACGGAATTATGGATTATACTTCTGCCGAAGAGGATGGATTTTACCTAGAAGGAACAGGAAGTATTGTTCTTGACAGAGAAAATGGAAAAGCATATTGCGCACTTTCTCCAAGAGCAGATGAAGAATTATTTATAGAATTTTGCGAAGATTTCGACTTAAATCCAATAATTTTTGAAGCATTTCAAACAGTTGATGGCGAAAGAAAACTAATCTATCATACCAATGTTATGATGTGCATTGGAGACACTTTTGCTGTTATTTGTGCTGATTGTATCGATGATAAAAAAGAACGCAAAATGGTTCTTGACAGTCTTCGTTCTGATGAAAAAGAGATTGTTCTAATCACAGAAGATCAAATGAACAATTTTGCAGGAAATATGTTAGAATTACAAGGTGCAGACGAAAGAAGATACTTAATCATGAGTTCATCGGCTTACAATGCTTTAACCAAAAAACAAATCGCACAATTAGAAGAACATATTACAATTATTCATTCAAGCCTAGACACCATAGAAGCATGCGGTGGCGGAAGCGCAAGATGCATGATGGCAGAAGTTTTTCTTCCAAGAAAATAATCTTTGTGTTGGCTGAGACTCTCGAAGCCAATATTTTAGAATAAACGAAATCCCAAATTCCAATTGTTTATTTTGGAATTTGGGATTATTTATTTCAAACTTCGTATTTCGTATTTCGTACTTCGTATTTTTTACCTCGTACTTTTCTAAATTCCTCTAACAATACTCAAAACCGCGCTAATAATATACTGAATACCAATAGCAACTGTCAAGAAACCGACAATTCTAGAAATAGCAACAATTCCTGACGCACCTAAATATTTAGCCAAATAATGTGCACTTCTCAATACTAAAAATATTAGAAGAGAAACCACTAAAATAGAAAGTGTAGAAGATAAAATTTCAGGTGTAGTTTTGTGGTCTTGATTAAAAGCTATTAATAACGAAATCGAACCTGGTCCAGCTAACATTGGCATTGCGAGCGGCGTTAAAGCAATAGATGTTCTGCTTTGCAAATCTTCTTCCACTTCTTTGCTAATTCCTTTTCGCTTTTTCGGATTGGCGTTTAGCAAACCAAAACCCGAACTTGCAATCAAAATTCCACCAGCAATTCTAAGTGCCGAAATCGTTATTCCGAAAAAACTCAAAACGTATTCACCAACAAAAAACGAAATCAATAAAATGATGCACACATTTATAGCTGTTAATAAAGAAACTCGCGAGCGTTCGACCTTGTTGTAATCTTGAGTTAAACCCACAAAAAAAGGAATCACACCAATAGGATTCAATACTGAAAACAACGCTCCAAGCAAAACAAAAAAAGTATTCAAGAAAATATCCATTTTTTGAAAAGTATAAATTTTCGACAAAGATAAATAAAGAATTAATGCTTAAAGTTAAAATAAAAACAATTATCCGTAATTTTGTACCATGAAAAATAAGAAAACACTAGTTCTTGGTGCTTCCACCAAACCCGAAAGATACGCTTTCAAAGCCATAACAATGCTAGTTGAAAAAGGTCATTCGGTTATAGCCATCGGTCAAAATCAAGGCGAAGTTGCCGGAATTTCCATAAAAACTAAAAATATTCCGCTTGCCAATATCGACACTGTTACTTTGTACCTCAATCCGGTGCGCCAACGTGATTATTACAATTATATAATCGAAACCAAGCCTAAAAGAGTAGTCTTTAATCCTGGCACCGAAAACCCGGAGTTCTATCAGTTACTCAAAGCCAATTCAATCAAAGTTGAAGAAGCTTGCACCTTGGTTTTATTGACAACTAATCAATATTAGAAGCGAAAGACTCGGGATTTATCAGTGATGGTAACCTGCCTGTAGGCAGACAGGTTCCTGCTTTTCGTTCTATCTCGTCCCAAAAGACGAGATGCCACTACAATCAGGGCTAGGTTGGTTTCCATTTTAATTTTTGATTATTAACTTATAGAAATTTCCATTCCTAAAACTTCGTCTGACTAGTGGCGGGTTTACTAATAATCAACAATCCAATAAAAGTAATCAATCCGTTAACGATAATTAATTCGTTATCAATCACATAATTTCCTAAAAGTGATGCTGAGTTTTGAGTAATCAAAAAACAAATCGCAGGAGAAATTAAACAAATAAAAGGAACCAATTTATCGTGAACTGTTTTTGATTTTACAAATAAACCAAATGCATATAAACCTAATAACGGACCATAAGTATAAGTAGCAATTTTAAAAACCATTTTCACTACAGAATCATCATTGATTGAATTAAAAATAATAATCACCAAAAACATCAAAACAGAAAATCCAACGTGAACCAAATGTCTAGTTCTAATCAACTTTTTATCATCTTCCATCTTCCGACTTCCATCTTCCGACTTTTTTTTATCCATTCCTAGAAAATCTACACAAAAAGATGTTGTTAAAGCGGTTAAAGCGCTATCTGTAGTGGCAAAAGTTGCTGCTGTCAATCCTAATAAAAAAACTATTGTTGGAATAATACTCAAATGATTTATAGCAATTTCAGGAAAAAGCAAATCAGTTCTTGCAACATCATTTACCATTGGAACCTGTATTCCGTTTTTCTCCGCATAGATATAAAGTAACGCACCTACACTTAAAAAAAAGATATTAATTAAAACAAAAACACCTGTGAAAGTAAACATATTTTTTTGTGCTTCACCAATGTTTTTGCAACTTAAATTTTTCTGCATTAAATCTTGATCTAATCCTACGGTTGCTATGGTTACAAAAATTCCACCTAAAATTTGTTTCCAAAAATAGGTGCCTTTCAAATAATCTTCAAAGAAAAACACCTTTGAATAATTGCTGTTTTTAACTTCTTCAAAAGCTTCAACTAAACTAAAATCTAAACTTCTGCAAACAAAAAATATAGTTAAGAATACCGATGAAATCAAGAAAAAAGTTTGTAGTGTGTCAGTGATAATTATAGTTTTTAATCCACCTCGATAAGTATAAGCAAAAATCAACCCAAGCGAAATTAAAACAGTAACTGCAAACGGAATTTGGAATGCGTCGAAAACATATTTTTGTAAAACAAATACAACCAAATATAGTCTAAAAGCCGAACCAATTGTTCTACCAATTAAGAAAATAGTTGCTGCCGTTTTGTAGCTTACAATTCCAAGACGTTGTTCTATATAGCCATAAATTGAAGTCAAATTCATTCGATAATATAATGGAAGTAAAACCTTGGCTACAATAATAAATCCAATAGCACAACCTATTACAAACTGAAAATATTTAAATTGTAAATCAGGATTTCCAACCTCGCCAGGGACTGATATAAATGTTATTCCCGAAATGGCAGTTCCAATCATTCCAAAGGCAACTAAATACCACTTTGAGTTTTTATTAGCTTTAAAAAAAGTATCGTTATCAGAGCTTTTTCTGCTAACAATATTCGAAATAAAAATTAATAATCCGAAGTAAACCACAATTAAAATTAGAATAGCAATTGGCGACATAAATAGTTTTTTTGTTTGTGCTAAAATAGTAAAAAAGTTAGAAGATGGGAGTTGGAAGATAGAAGTTTACCAAAAATAGATAAAATCTTCAAAATTTTCATCTTCCGTCCTCCATCTTCACGCTTCCAAACTTTTTCTTTACCTTTGCCAAATGGAATTTTCATCAAAACTTCTCGAAAAAGCGGTCAACGAAATGGCGCAATTACCCGGAATTGGTAAACGAACTGCCTTGCGATTGGTGTTGCATTTATTGAAACAACCCAGTGAACAAACACATTTTTTATCGCAAGCATTAACTTTGATGCGTGATGAGATTAAATTTTGTAAAAATTGCCACAATATTTCAGATGTTGATGTGTGTGAAATTTGCTCGAATACTTCAAGAAATCATAAAATAATCTGCGTTGTTGAAGATGTTAGAGATGTTATGGCTATAGAAAATACCAATCAATTTAAAGGAATTTATCATGTTCTTGGCGGTAAAATTTCGCCCATTGATGGAGTTGGCCCAAGTCAATTGAATATCAATTCATTAGTCGAAAAAGTAAAATTAGGTTCGATTGAAGAAATTATTTTTGCGCTAAGTTCAACAATGGAAGGTGATACCACCAATTTTTATATTTTTAAACAGATAAAAGAGTGTAATATCAAAACTTCTACAATAGCAAGAGGAATAGCCGTTGGCGACGAATTAGAATATGCAGACGAGGTTACTTTAGGAAGAAGTATTGTGCAAAGAGTTCCATTTGAGAATTCATTGAAAAATATTTAATTCAATAATAGTCACAACTTTTTTGTATTTAGAATTGAAAAACTATCTTTGTTTGCTAAAATCCGTTAAGAATGAATTTCAGAATTTTTATACTATTATTTTTTGTAGGTTATTTTTTTAATTCATGTGTGCCATCAAAAGACATTATCTATTTACAAGGTAAAGAAAATTTAGAAAATGCTCCAGTTGCTCAGATTCCTTTTAAACCTTATAGACTGCAAGTAAGTGATGTTTTAAGTATTACAGTATCGGCTATTGATTCGAAATTAGTTGAAATTTTTAATCAAAATATAGTTAATAATCCAAATATTTCAAATGAGTTATTTTATTATAAAGGATACTCAATAGATGATCATGGAAATATAAGACTTCCGATTCTTGGAGAGGTAAATGTTTTGGCATTAACTACCGATCAAGTTAGACAAAAAATTGAAACACTTTTATTGAAAGATCATTTTAATAAAGAAGCCGGAATATTTGTAAGTGTAAAACTTGCTGGTTTTCGATATACAATTAATGGTGAAGTTAATGTTCCTGGAACAAAAATTTTGAATCAAGACAAAGTTTCAGTCCTTGAAGCAGTTGCAAATGCAGGCGATATAACAGTTGTAGGTAACAGGAAGGAAGTAATGATAATAAGACAGTATCCACAAGGTGTACAAACTTTTTCAATAGATTTAACCAATTACAATGCATTGCAATCGCCCTATTTTTATTTGCAACCTAATGATTTTGTTTATGTTAAACCGTTAAAGCAAAAAACATGGGGAACTGGCACGACAGGAATTCAGTCGCTAAGTACAATCTTCACAATATTGTCTTTAGTAACAACTACTTTTTTACTTTTACAAAAATAAACTATTTTAGATGTTAGATATTAAAGATTTTAATTTTCTTGAAAGTCAAAATAACTTCGATTTCAAAGGTTTTTTGATTAAAGTAACTAGTTATTGGAAATGGTTTGTAGTGTCAATATTATTATGTTTGATAGGTGCTTACCAAATAAATGTTAGAAAACAGAAAATATACGGACTTGAAACCACCATTGGTGTAAAGGAAGAAGATAATCCTTTATTTACTTCAAACACTAGTTTGGTATTTAATTGGGGAGGAACATCTGATAAAGTTTCGACAATTGCTACTACATTAAAATCTAGAACACATAATGAAATTGTAGTTGAAAAATTAAAATATTATATTGATTATCTTCAAGATAAAGAATATTTTACCGAAAGTATTTATGGTAATTGCCCGTTTGAGGTTGAAATAGATAAAAAACAACCTCAATTAGCAAAAAGTCCAATTTCTATTAAGTTTTTGTCATCTACACAATATCAAATTAAAGTTGATTTTGAATCGAGCTTAGTTGACACCTATAATTACAATGATTATTCTTTAAAATCAATTAATGTTTCAGAAGGAGTTTTTACTAAAAATTTTAAGATTGGAGAATACATAAACTTGCCTTTTTTAAGTTGGAAACTTATCATTAAAGACGCTTCTAAAAATTTTATTGGCCAAGAATATAAAGTTAGTTTTAGTGATTACAACTCTGTAGTTCAGCAATATAAAGGAATTCGCGTTGATGTTGATGACAAAGCACCTTCAATTCTTAAATTATCTTTGGAAGGAACCAATAAAGCAAGAATTGTTGATTACCTTAATGAAACTGTTAAGGTATTAATGAAAAATCAATTAGACAAAAAAAATCTATTTGCAGATAATACAATTTATTTTATTGATACAACATTAGCATTAATGGAAGTGAAACTTAAAGAAGCTAATGATGATTTAAAGAGTTTTAGTAAAAATAAAAATGTTGTAGAAATTGAGCTTGGTGGTTCAAACATTCAAAATAAAATGCTCGAATTAGATGTAGAAAAAGATTTAATTTCTAGAAAAATAAATTATTTCAATACATTATCAAATTATTTAAAAAATAGTAAAGATTATTCAAAACTTCCAGCTCCTTCTGTAGCGGGTATTGATGACCCAAACATCATAAATAATGTAGCTAATATGATTGAGTTATCTATTAGACGATCTGAAATGATTTACAGTGTTAAAAGTGACGTAATGTTAAACAATATTGACAACGAAATTTCTTCTTTAAAAAGAGTTTTGATAGAAAATATTGAAGCTGCAAAAGCCGCAATACAGTATTCTTACAATCAAGTTAGTAACAAAATAAATAGTGCCGAAACTGATATAAGACAAATGCCTGATGATAAGCAAGAACTTATCAAAATCATGAGGAAATATAATCTTAGTGATAATATTTATCAAACTTATTTGCAAAAACGAAGTGAAGCTTCTATTGTAAAAGCAGCTAACTTATCAGATATTCAGTTTATTGATTCTGCTAAAGATATTGGAGAAGGCCTTATTGGTCCCAAAACAGGAGTAAATTATGTGATTGCTTTTTTATTAGGGTTTTTAATACCATTTTTAGTAATCATATTTATCTTTACTTTTAACGACTCTATTCAAAATTCTGATGATGTTGAGAGGCTTACTTCAATTCCATTAATCGGTGTAGTAGGCGTTAATAAAGCAAAATCATATTTAGCAGTTTTTGAAAAACCAAAATCCGTCCTGTCAGAATCATATAGATCCATCAGGTCTTCTTTACAATTTTTATATAAAAGGCAAAATCTTCAAGGTTCAAAAACTTTGATGTTAACTTCGACTATAAGTGGCGAAGGAAAAACATTTTGTTCAATCAACATTGCTACTGTTTTTGCCTTGAGTGAGAAAAAAACAGTAATTGTTGGACTCGATTTAAGAAAACCAAAAATCTTTGAGGACTTTAAATTAAATAATCAAATAGGAGTTGTGAATTACCTAATTGGTCAAAAAACATTGGAAGAAGTAACAAATAAAACCCAAATCCCTTATTTAGATGTAATTACATCAGGGCCAATTCCTCCTAATCCTTCTGAATTAATTATGGGAGAAAGTTTAAAGGAAATGATGGATGAACTAAAAAAGAAATATGATTATATAATTTTGGATACACCACCACTGGGACTTGTAACAGACGCATTAGAACTTTCTAGTTATGCCGATGTTACAATATATGTGATGCGACAAAATGTTACTAAGAAAAATATGGCTGGTTTGTTAAATAATGCTGTAAAAAGAGGTGAGTTATCTAATGTTAGTATTGTATTAAATGGGGTTGAAAACAAAGCTAAGTATGGTGCGTCTTATGGCTATGGACATGGCTATGGAAATTATGATGATAGCTATATTGAAAGTAAAAAGAATAATTTTTTTAGTAAATTAGTTAAACGTTTTAAATCTTAAGTTAATGAAAACTTTATTAGTAACTGGAGGAGCTGGGTTTATAGGTTCTAATTTATGTGAATATTTTTTAGAAAAAGGAAACAAAGTAATTTGTTTAGATAATTTTTCAACTGGACATAAACATAATATTGCACATTTGTTAGAAAATCCTAATTTCACATTGATTGAAGGAGATATTAGAAATAGTGAGGATTGTAACAAAGCAACTTTTGGAGTAGATTATGTTTTACACGAAGCTGCTCTTGGTTCAGTTCCACGCTCTATAAATGATCCTATAACAAGTAATGATGTAAATGTTTCAGGTTTTCTAAACATGTTGGTTGCTGCTAGAGATGCCAAAGTAAAACGGTTTATTTATGCTGCAAGTTCTTCTACTTATGGCGATTCTGAATCATTGCCAAAAGTCGAAAATGTTATTGGTAAACCACTTTCGCCATACGCAATAACTAAATATGTAAATGAACTTTACGCAGAAATTTTTAGTAAAACATACGGCTTAGAAACAATTGGACTAAGATATTTTAATGTTTTTGGAAGAAAACAAGATCCAAATGGAGCATATGCAGCAGTAATTCCTAAATTTGTAATGCAATTAATGAATCATGAAAGTCCAATTATAAATGGAGATGGTAATTATTCAAGAGATTTTACCTATATAGATAATGTAATTCAAATGAATGAACTGGCTATTAATACAACTAATCAGGAAGCCATAAATACCGTTTATAACACTGCATATGGGGATAGAAATACATTAAACGATTTAGTCGCTTATTTAAAAGAATATTTAGCTGCTTATGATTCAAAAATTGCTAATGTTGAAGTTATTCATGGTTCAAATAGAGTTGGAGATATTCCTCACTCATTAGCAAGTATAGATAAAGCAAAAAAACTTCTAGGCTATGACCCAAAATACTCTATGAATGAAGGTCTTAAAGAAGCCGTAAAATGGTATTGGGAAAATTTGAAATAAAGAAATAATAGAATGAAAATCACAAAAATTTGTTGCATAGGTGCAGGTTATGTTGGAGGACCAACAATGGCAATTATTGCCCAAAAATGTCCAGAAATTACAGTTACAGTTGTAGATATTAATGAAGAAAGAATAGCTAAATGGAATGATAAAGACGTAAATAATATTCCAATATACGAGCCTGGGTTAAGTGAAATTGTAGGCGAGGCAAGAGGAAGAAATTTATTTTTCTCAACAGATGTTGACAAAGGCATTGATGAAGCTGATTTGATATTTATTTCTGTTAATACTCCGACCAAAACGTATGGGGCCGGAAAAGGAATGGCTGCCGATTTGAAATACATTGAGTTATGTGCTCGACAAATCGCAAGAGTTTCTAAAAATGACAAAATTATAGTAGAGAAATCTACATTGCCAGTTCGTACAGCTGAAGCCATAAAAAGTATTTTAGACAATACCGGGAATGGAGTTCAATTTCAAATATTATCCAACCCTGAATTTTTAGCCGAAGGAACTGCCGTTGAAGATTTATTAAATCCTGATAGAGTTTTAATTGGAGGAGATACTACTCCTGAAGGACAAAAAGCAATCCAAGCGTTAGAAGACGTTTATGCTCATTGGGTGCCAAGAGAAAGAATTTTAAGAACCAATGTTTGGTCATCTGAATTGTCAAAACTAACAGCTAATGCTTACTTAGCACAAAGAGTTTCTTCAATTAATGCATTGTCTGAACTATGCGAAAAAACAGGAGCAGATGTAAATGAAGTGGCAAGAGCAATCGGAATGGATAGCAGAATCGGATCAAAATTCTTAAAAGCTTCTGTTGGGTTTGGAGGTTCTTGTTTTCAAAAAGATATTTTGAATTTGGTTTATATTTCAAAATCTTTCGGATTGAACGAAGTAGCTGATTATTGGGAACAAGTTATAATAATGAATGACCATCAAAAAAGAAGATTTGCGAATAATATTGTTAAAACATTATATAATACAGTTTCTGATAAAAAAATTGCATTTTTAGGATGGGCTTTCAAAAAAGATACTAATGATACTAGAGAGTCTGCTGCAATATATGTTGCTAATGATTTAGTCAATGAAAATGCCAAAATAGCAGTTTACGATCCAAAAGTTTCTCAAAAACAAGTTTTAGCCGATTTAGATTATCTTGAAACTAGGAATTCCATCGAAAATGCTAAATTTGTTACTTCCTTTTCTGATGCATATGAAGCTTGTAATAATGCGCATGCTATAGCTATTTTAACAGAATGGGATGAGTTCAAACAACTAGATTGGAATAAAATTTATGATCAAATGCAAAAACCAGCTTTTGTTTTTGATGGAAGAAATTTATTAGACGGAGATAAACTCAAAAAAATAGGTTTTGTTTATCAGGCAATAGGTTCATAATTGATAGTGTAAAAATGAATACAAAAATAGCAGTTATAGGGTTAGGATATGTTGGTTTGCCGTTAGCAAGACTTTTTGCTACAAAATATTCTGTGGTTGGTTTTGATATTAATCAAAAGAGAATTAACGAATTAAATTCAGGTATAGATACTACTTTTGAAGTAGAAAACGAAGTTCTAAAAGCTGTTTTGGTAAATTCTCCTAACGAAAAAGGCTTGTTTTGTAGTGCAAATTTAGACGATATTAAAGATTGTAATTACTATGTTGTTACTGTGCCAACACCAGTTGATAAAAATAATCGTCCAGATTTGACACCTCTTTATAAATCAAGTGAAACAGTTGGAAAAGTGCTCAAAAAAGGCGATATCGTTATTTATGAATCAACTGTTTATCCTGGTGTAACCGAAGATGAATGCGTACCAGTTCTCGAAAAAATTAGTGGATTGAAATTTAATGTTGATTTTTTTGCAGGCTATTCCCCTGAACGAATAAATCCAGGTGATAAAGAGCATACGGTAGAAAAAATTCTAAAAGTTACCGCTGGGTCAACTCCTGAAATTGGTGAAAAAGTTGATGATTTATACAAATCAGTAATTATTGCAGGAACACATCTTGCACCAACAATAAAAGTTGCAGAAGCTGCTAAAGTAATTGAAAATTCACAACGTGATATTAATATAGCTTTTGTAAACGAACTAGCAAAAATATTTAATATCATGGGTATAAATACCCACGATGTTTTGGAAGCTGCTGGAACAAAATGGAATTTTCTTCCATTTAAACCAGGTTTGGTTGGCGGTCACTGTATAGGTGTTGACCCATATTATTTAGCTCAAAAAGCACAAGAATTGGGCTATCATCCCGAAATAATTTTGGCTGGAAGACGGCTAAATGACAGTATGGGCGAATATGTAGCTTCTCAAATTATTAAGTTAATGATTAAAAAAGGAATTACAATCAACAACGCAGATATATTATTATTAGGAATCACATTTAAAGAGAATTGCCCTGATGTTCGTAACACTAAAATAGTTGATGTTATTAAGGCTCTAAAAGAATACCATGTAAATATAACCATATATGATCCATGGGCAAACCCTGCCGATGTTTTGCACGAATATAATCTTGTTACAACAGATAAATTGCCAAGCGGAAAATATGATTCAGTAGTATTAGGAGTTTCGCACAAAGAATTTTTAGAGTTAGATTTAGAAAAAGTTAGAAAAGAAAATTCCGTTTTATATGATGTAAAAGGAGTTTTAAAAATAAACGTTGACGGTAATTTATAAAAAAATGAAAAAGATAGTTATAACTGGCGGAGCAGGTTTTATAGGTTCTCATGTTGTGAGAAGATTTGTAAAAAAATATCCTAATTGTCAAATTTTCAATCTTGATGCATTAACGTATGCAGGTAATCTTGAAAATATTGAGGATATTCAAAATGAACCAAATTACACTTTCATAAAAGGTGATATTGTTGATGAAACTTTTATTAACGCTTTATTTCAAGAACATCAATTTGATGGAGTACTTCATCTAGCTGCTGAATCGCACGTTGACCGTTCTATTACCGATCCACTTTCGTTTGTAAAAACAAATGTAATTGGAACTATGAATCTTTTAAACGCTGCCAAAACAATCTGGAAAGATAATTTTGAAGGTAAAAGATTCTACCATATTTCTACCGATGAGGTTTATGGTTCGCTGGGTGCAGAAGGATTATTTACAGAAACTACTTCTTACGATCCAAATTCACCTTATTCTGCTTCTAAAGCAAGTTCTGACCACTTTGTTAGAGCTTATGGCGAAACGTATGGTTTGCCCTATGTTATAACCAATTGTTCTAATAATTACGGGCCATTTCATTTTCCTGAAAAACTAATTCCTCTTTTTATTAATAATATCATTAATAACAAATCATTGCCAGTTTATGGTGATGGCAAATATACACGTGACTGGCTTTTTGTTGAAGATCATGCTCGTGCTATTGATTTAGTTTTTCATGAAGGAAAAAATCATGAAACCTACAATATTGGCGGTTTTAACGAATGGCAAAACATTGATTTGGTAAAACTTTTATGCCAAATAATGGACAAAAAACTAAACAGGCCAGAAGGAAAATCGGCAGAATTGATTACATATGTAAAAGACCGACCAGGGCACGATTTGCGCTATGCTATCGATGCTTCAAAAATCAATAAAGAACTTGGCTGGAAGCCATCAGTTACTTTTGAAGAAGGTCTAGAAAGAACTATCGACTGGTATTTAGCCAACGAAAAATGGTTGAATAGTGTTACGTCTGGCGAATACGCTAAGTATTACGAAAAGCAATATAACTAGATATTATAAATCTACTAAATGAGTCAACTCAAAAAAGGAGCTATTCTATCCTATCTTACAATAATCATTACTAATGGTATAGGATTGTTGTTAACTCCATATATGATTCATAAATTAGGAAATTCTGAATATGGATTATATACATTAATTGGCTCTGTAATTGCTTATATAAGTATTTTAGATTTTGGGTTAAATAACACTATCATTCGTTTTGTTGCCAAGTATAGAGCTAAAGAAGACATAAGAAGTCAAGAAAACTTTTTGGCAACCACTTTCTTAATTTATTTTTTTATTTCTATCATAGTAATTTTACTTGGAATAGTATTGTATTATAATTTAGATTCTATTTTTAATAATCTTACCAATTCTGAGCTAAGTAAAGCCAAATTGATGTTTTCAATTCTGGTTTTCAATATGGCAATAACACTTCCAGGAGGCGCATTTGCTGCAATAAGTTCGGCTTACGAACATTTTGTGTTCCCTAGAGCATTAAACATAATTAAGTATATAACTCGTTCAATATTAGTTGTTGTTATACTTTTTTACGGAAGTGATGCAGTTGGAATAGTAGTTCTAGATACAGTAGTAAATGTCTGTGTTATTGCTCTTAATGCTTTTAATGTTTTTAAATTTCTGAAGGTAAAAGTCAAGTTGCATTATCTCGAAATGCCTTTAGTAAAAGAAATATTTTCCTATTCAATTTGGATTTTTATTTTTGCTATAGTTGGTCAATTCCAATGGCAATCAGGACAGATTATTTTAGGAATCATATCTGGTACAAAAAACGTTGCAGTATATGGAGTAGGTATAATGTTAGGAACTTATTATGGATCATTCTCCACAGCTATTTCGGGTGTTTTTCTTCCAAGAGCAACAAAAATGACTGTGCAAGAAGCAACAAGTGTAGAACTTACCTCAATGATGATTAGAATAGGAAGGTTCTCTCTTTTAGTATTATTGCTAATCTTAGGAGGGTTTTTGCTTTTTGGCCAACAGTTTGTCCTTTTATGGGTTGGTAATTCTTTTACTGATTCATGGTTAATAGCGTTGATAATAATGTTTTCTTATACGCTTCCGTTGGTGCAATCTTTTGCAAATTCTATACTTGAAGCAAAAAGCAAATTTAGTTTTAAAGCACTTGTTTATATTTCTCTAATCGTTCTAGGAACAATTATCGGTGCTTTCTTAGTAAAATACATAGGAATTATTGGTTTAGTAATTGGTTCAACAGGTGGCTGGCTAATTAGTCAGATTATCATGAATATTTACTATTTTAAAATATTAAAACTTGAAATACCAAGATTTTTTAAAGAATTGTCTAACAGAATTGTTCCTGCTTTTATTGTAATTTTGATAATTGGTAATGCAATCAATTATATACCAGGTTCAGGTTGGATTAATCTTGTTCTAAAAATTATCCTTTTTTTAGTTTTATTCTCATTTGTTATGTTTAAATTTGGAATGAATAAAACCGAAAAAGATATGATAAAAAGTGTTATTCCAAATTTTTTAAAATTAAAAAGTTATGATTCTTAAAAATAGTAGCTTTTCTAATAACGGAACTCGCATATTATATAATTATGAGTATGATACTGCTATAAGTGAATACTTTAATCCTAACTTTCCTTTTTTTGTTCAGTATAATGAGGATGTGTCTTTAGTTCCTTCAAGTATAAATATAATTCCTTTTCTTTCTAATGTAATGCCTATAGCTTGGTTTGCTGGATTTGACGTTTATGTTGATGAAATAGATGAAGATTTTTACTTTGCGTTACTAAATATTAAAAATGAGTTCATTAAAAATTATCCAAGCATACAAAATAAAAAAGCTGAAATAAAATATAAAAAATTAATTAAAAATGATTTTCCTAAAGAAAAAATAGCGCTGCTTTTTAGCGGTGGTGTTGATGCTTTTGCTTCATTTTTTAGACTTTATCAAAAAGAACCAAATTTAATTACAATTCACGGTGCAGATATAGATTTAGAAGATGAATACCAATGGAATAATGTGGTGCAATTTAATGAAAATGAACCAATTTTAAATTCTTTAGAAAAAGTATATATTAAATCAAATTTTAGAACTTTTTATACATACAAAGTTGATCTGTTATTACCTAATATAGGATGGTGGGGTAATATTCAACATGGTTTAGCATTAACTGGTGTTATTGCTCCGTTGTCATATATCAAAAAATATAGCACTATTTATATTGCTTCAACTAGATCAATTCATATGGAATTTAATCCATGGGGTTCTATGCCTGAAATTGATAATCAAATTAAATGGTCTGGTGTAAATGTTTTTCATGATGGATTTGAGTTAAAACGCCAAGATAAAGTTGATATTATTGTTACAGCTGTTAATCAACTTGATAAAAAAACTACAATAAGAGTTTGTTATTCTGAACTTAAAGAAGGACTTAATTGTTCAAAATGTGAAAAATGTTTAAGAACAATATTTGCTATAATGCTTTCAGGAGATAATCCCAATAAATACGGCTTTAAGGTAGATGAAACCATTTATAAATTAATTAATAAAACAGTTGTAAGAGGATTCAAATCAAAAGGGACACAGTTTTTTTGGAATGAAATTTTAGAAAAATCTAAATCTGCAAAGTGTTTTGTTTTTTCTAATGCAGATTTAGAAAAAAAAGAATTAGATAACACATTGAAAATCATAAGTAAAGTTGTTAATAATGATTTAATTTCTGTATCGAAAATTAAAAAAATTAAATATATTTTAATTAATAAATTTCCCAAAATATTTAGCACTTATTTAAAATTGAGAAGGAAATTTTAATCTACAAATATGAAATACGGATTACTAACTTACGAAGAAAATAAAAAGTTTTTTAATGTAGGAGATAATATTCAAAGTCTCGCTGCTAAACAGTATTTGCCTCAAGTAGATACTTTTCTAAATAGAGAAAGACTTGCTGATTACAAAGGTGAAAAAATAAAATTAATATTGAATGGTTGGTTTACTCATAATTATACCAATTGGGTACCATCAGATGATATAGAACCTTTATTTGTTTCTTTTCATGTCAATAATACTGCGGCTCCTGGAATGTTGAATGAAAAAGGGATTACCTATCTTAAAAAGCATCAACCTATTGGTTGTCGAGATCAATTTTCGGCAGATACGCTAAAAGCTAAGGGAATTGATGCCTATTTTACAGGTTGTCTTACACTTACATTAGATACCTACAAAGTTGACGATTCATTGCGTAATGACGAGATTTATATTGTTGACCCATTATATAGCTATCCAACTTGGGAAAAAGTAACCTATAACTGGAAACGTTTTTTGAGAAGTATTCAAAATGGAAAAATTTTCAAACTAGGGCATCAAAAAAAACATGTTACCAATTTTATTGATAAAGAAGTCCTTAAAAAAGCTATCTATGTCAACCAAGAACCACCCGCAAATAAATATACGGAAGCCGAAAAGTTTCAAATGGCAGAAGATTTACTTCATAAATATGCCAAAGCCAAACTTGTAATCACTTCTCGTATTCACTGTGCTTTACCTTGTCTGGCAATGGGAACACCAGTTATTTTTGTTAACGGTTTTGATAGTTTTGTTGACTCTTGTCGATTTGATGGTATTTTAGACCTATTTAATCGTATAGATGTAAATACAAAAACAGGAGAATTTAAAGCTAATTTTCCTCTCGATGGAAAAATTTCTAAAGATACGATCATAAAAAATCTTGAAAAACATCATCAACTAGCTGAACCCCTGAAAGAAAAGTGTAGAAATTTTATTTCAAAATAAAATAATGAAAAGAAAAATACTTGTTTGTTTTGGCACAAGGCCAGAAGCCATAAAGATGTGTTCACTTGTACATCATTTAAAAATATCAAATTTTGAAATAAAAGTTTGTGTAACTGCTCAACACAGAGAAATGCTAGACCAAGTACTAGATTTTTTTGAAGTGATTCCCGATTTTGATTTGAATATAATGAAACCAAATCAGACTTTAAATGAATTATGTGGCAGGATTTTTTCAAAATTTGATATTGTTTTAGATGAATTTAAACCAGATATTGTTTTAGTTCATGGTGACACATCAACTTCAAGTATTTGTGCATTAGCATCATTTCATAGAGGTGTTAAAGTTGCTCATGTAGAAGCAGGTTTAAGAACATATAACAAGTTTTCCCCTTTTCCTGAGGAGTTAAATAGACAAATTACAGGAAGAATTGCAGATTTTCATTTTGCTCCAACTATAACTTCTGAAAATAACTTACTCTCAGAAAATGTTTCAAAAGAATCAATTACGGTAACAGGAAACACAGTAATTGATTCGCTGCTTTGGACAGTTGAAAAACTCAAAAGCGGATATACAAATGACAAGATAAATGACATAAAATCATTTGTTGATTTTTCAAAAAAAATAATATTAGTAACAGGACATAGAAGAGAAAATTTTGGAGAAGGATTTTTAAATATATGTAAATCATTATCTCACATTGCCAATCATAATGATGTTGAAATTGTTTTTCCGGTACATTTAAATCCAAATGTTCAAGAACCTGTCATGCGATTGCTCTCAGAACATAAAAACATACATCTAATTGATCCTTTAGATTATCCTTCTTTTGTTTGGATTATGAGTAAATCTTATCTAATCATTACAGATTCTGGCGGAGTACAAGAAGAAGCACCATCATTAGGAAAACCTGTTCTAGTGATGAGAGACACAACAGAAAGACCTGAAGCTGTTGATGCTGGAACTGTTAAATTGGTTGGAACCGATTTTGAAAAAATAACAAACGCTACAAATGAGCTGTTAAGTGACGATTTGGCATATCAAAATATGGCAAAACAACACAATCCCTATGGTGATGGAAATGCAAACAATAGGATTCTTGAATTTTTAAATCAAAAATTATGATACCAAAGATAATTCATTATTGTTGGTTTGGAAGAAATCCATTGCCAAAACTAGCTCAAGATTGTTTAGCCTCTTGGAAAAAACATCTTCCTGAATATGAAGTTGTTGAATGGAATGAAGATAATTTTCCATTGGAAGAATTTCAATTTGCAAAAGAAGCGCTCGAAAACAGAAAATTTGCATTCGTATCTGATGTTTGTAGATTGTATGCTCTAAAAGAATTTGGAGGTGTTTATATGGATACCGATGTTGAAGTATTAAAATCTTTGGATAGTTTTTTACATCATCCGGCTTTTTCAGGGTTTGAAAATGATGATTTTGTACCAACTGGAATAATGGCTAGTAAAAAAAACGGTACATGGGTAACAGAGCTTTTAAGATATTATGATAACAGGTCTTTTATAAAAGAAAATGGCGAGTTCGATACCGTTTCGAATACTGTTATAATTACTCAAATCATGAAAGACAAAGGTTTTAAAATGAACAATAGTTTTCAAGAAATCCTTGGTTATGTTGCCTTTTATCCAAATGAATACTTTTGTCCAAAAAGTTATAAGACCGGAAAAATCGAATTAACAAAAAATTCATTTTGTATTCATCATTTTGCAAAATCTTGGATTCCATATAAAAAGCGTTGGCGAAATATTGTAAAAATGAAGATGATGAATGTTTTTGGCTACAAAAGAATAGAATATATATTAGGTTTAGTAAAAAATAAAAAATAAATGAAAATACTTTACTTAACAGACCAAGTTTATTTGCATGGTGGTGCTGAACGTATTTTATCTCTGAAATTAAATCATTTTATTGAAGTTTATAATTATGATGTATTCCTTATTACAACTGAGCAAAAAAATAATAAACCAGTTTATTTTTTAAATTCAAAAATAAAATCAAAAGATTTAGGAATAAATTATCATCGAGAAATAAGCTATTTTCATCCAAAAAATTTAATTAAATCAATTTCTCATTTTATCAAATTAAAAAGAGAAATTAAAAGGATAAATCCCGATGTTATTATTTCATTGAGTTATTCTCCAGACCAATACTTTTTACCAATTATTGAAAAAAAAATCCCTAAACTCAAAGAGTTTCACACTTCAAGAAATAATTATAAACCTAGTTTTCTAAGACGAACGCTAGATACTATTTTTACTAAATATGATACTTTAATTCTGTTGAATGAAACAGAAAAGAGTTATTACACCAATAAAAATAAAATAGTTATTCCAAATTTTACTGACTTTAAGCCTAATTCCCTTAAATTGGATAATAGAGAAAAAACAGTTATAGCAGCAGGAAGGATTGCTCCAGTTAAACAATTTGATAAACTAATTGAAATTTGGAAAGGAATTTCGGCGGATTTTCCTGAGTGGAAATTGAAAATATTTGGTGATGGAGATTCGTCTATTTTAAAAAAAATTAATCAATTAATTGAAGAATATAATTTGACTGAAACAGCATTTGTTCTGCCTTCAACAAACAATATTCAGGAAGAAATGCAGAAAGCATCTGTATTTGCTTTAACATCTTATGAAGAATGTTTTCCAATGGTTTTATTAGAATCGCAATCTTGTTCTTTACCAATAGTGAGTTTTGATTGTCCCAACGGTCCAAGATTTATAATCAATAACAATTCTGATGGCATTTTAGTTGAAAAAAACAATATTGAAGATTTCCAAAAAGCACTCAAACTTTTGATGAATGATGAAAAATTAAGAATAAATTTTGGTGATAAAGCAGCTGACAATGTTCAAAAATTTTCAAAGGAAAAAGTGATGAAACAGTGGAGTGATATGATTGTTTCAGTATCGTCTGTTAAAAATTAAAAATCACTATTTACTGAGTTTTGCAACTATTCTTACTCATATTATTTAAAAATAAATATATTTGCTCTAAATAGTTATAAAATGGTTTTTAATTCGTTTAACTTCTTATTATTTCTTCCTATTGTCTTTGCGCTTTATTGGATTTTAGCGAAAAGTAGTAGTAAAAGTCAAAACCTTTTATTACTTGTTTCGAGTTATTTCTTCTATGCTTGTTGGGATTACAGATTTTTGTTTCTATTAATGTTTTCAACTTTTTTAGATTACTTCACAGGTATAAAAATGCACGAAGCAGCTACCCAAAATGGAAAAAAATTCTGGTTTTGGCTCAGTATTGGTATTAATTTAGGATTTTTAGGAATTTTTAAATATTATAATTTTTTTATTAGCTCTTTTCAAGAATTGTTAGAAGGCTTTGGCTTTCAAGCTAATTTTTGGACTATTTCGGTCATTCTTCCTGTTGGAATTTCGTTTTATACTTTTCATGGATTGTCATATGTGATTGACATTTATAACGATAAAATTAAACCTGAAAAAAATATAGTTGACTATTCTGTTTTTGTTAGTTTTTTCCCTTTGCTTGTAGCTGGTCCAATAGAACGTGCCACACATTTACTGCCACAAATACAACGTGAAAGACATTTTGATTACTACAAAGCAGTTGATGGTTTGCGTCAAATTTTGTGGGGTTTATTTATGAAAGTAGTAGTTGCAGATAATTGCGCAACGGTTGTTAACGAAGTTTTTGAAAAGCAAGAATCATTAAATGCGGGTTCGTTATTTGTAGGAGCTATTTTCTTTGCATTTCAAATTTATGGTGATTTTTCTGGATATTCTAATATAGCATTAGGAACCGCCCGATTATTTGGTGTTGAATTATTACGTAACTTTAATTATCCTTATTTTTCTAGAGATATTGCCGAGTTTTGGCGACGTTGGCATATATCACTATCCTCATGGTTTAAAGATTACCTATACATTCCACTTGGCGGAAGCAAAGGAGGAATTTGGATGCAAGTCAGAAATACAATAATAATTTTTGTAGTGAGTGGTTTTTGGCATGGTGCTAATTGGACATTTATCATTTGGGGAGCACTTAATGCACTCTACATCTTGCCATTGGTAATTTTTAAACTAAACAGAAATAACACCAATATAGTTGCTGAGAATTCTGTTTTGCCTACGGTAAAAGAAATAGTGCAAATAGGAATTACTTTTATTCTTACTACAATTGCTTGGGTGTTTTTTAGAGCTGAAACGGTGACAGAAGCTTGGCTTTATGTTGTTAAAATTTTTAACTACAAAGCATACGGATTTCCTCAAGTAGATTTAAAACCATTTATATACATCATTATTTTGATTTTTGTTGAATGGATTCAACGAAAAAAAGCGCATGGTCTTGAACTATCAACTATCAAATACACATTTATCAGATGGATAATTTATTTGTTAGTTTTTGTTTTAATTTTATTCTTTGGTGCAAGTTCCGATTCATTCATTTATTTTCAATTTTAGATGAAAAAATTTTTAGTACGACTTTTGGTTTTTTCAATACTTATTTCAAGTATTATATTGTTTTTGCTTCACCGATATGGTGGTTATGTGGATTATTTTTATAACAAATGTGCATCGCCAAGACAATCAGCAATTATTATAGGCGATTCAAGGAGTTTTCAAGGTTTACAACCTTCGGTTTTTAATGATAATTTGAGTAAAGACTTTGATTTACCAATGTATAATTTCAGTTTTACATTGGCTCAAGTTTCTTATGGTGAAAGCCTGTTAAATGGCATTAAAGCTAAGATAAATGCTAAAACTAAAAATGGCCTTTTTGTTTTGTCTGTTCATCCTTATATTTTGTCACAACGTGATAAAGATGATTTTGAAAAAGGAATTTATTTTGAAGAATCTTTCCCACCCGGAAACATGAAGTATTTGGCAATGAATCCCAATATAGAATATTTTTTTAAGAATTACGATTACTTTCATTTCAAGGCTGTAATACGCAAAAATTCTATTGTACATAATGATGGGTGGCTGGAAGAATATAATTTACCTAAAGATACTGCAACTCTTTCTGAATGGAAAAAAAATCAAATAAAACTATATGGCGGTTTTAAGAGTAAATGGAAAAAGTCTAATTATAGAATAGAACAATTAAGTCAAACAATAAAGTTTCTCAAAAATCACGGTACCGTTGTTTTAGTAAGAATGCCAAGTAGTGATAAAATAGTTGCAATAGAAAAAGAGTATTGGCAAGATTTTAATTCAGATATTACTAAAGTAGCCAGTGAAAATAAAGTGCAATATATGGATTTTACTAAAAATAGTAGTGAATACAAAACGTATGATGGCGTTCATTTAGACAAAGTTGGCGGACAAAAGTTTACAAAAGCTGTATGTGATTCAATACTAAAATTTAAGAAAAATTGAATACATTAATTCCATTAGAATATTATTCTTTAGTTTATTTTAACGTACTATTTTTAGTTGTTATTCTCTTGTTTCTAAAATCTTTAAAATCTGATTTTAGTACAAAACCTACTTTTGGTTTTATAATTTTCTTATTTGTTCTTCTTTATATTGGTTTAAGACCTATAAGCTTTGTTTTTAGCGACATGGGAGTCTATAACCTAACTTTTGAGAAATACCAGCAAGGAGAACCAATTTTTTCAGAAAAAGATATTTTTTTCGAATATTTTATTTTTTATAGTTCCAAAATAATGTCTGCACAAATGTTCTTTTTTGTATGTGCTTGCTTGTATGTTATTCCTGTGTACTTGGCTTCCAAAAAAATATTTAAAGAATATTGGGAGTATTGTTTTTTAATGTTGGTTATTTCGCTTTCTTTCTGGGCTTATGGTGTAAACGGAATTAGAAATGGAATTGCAACAAGTTTTTTTTTATATGGAATTTCAAATGAAAAAAAAGCTGTCTCAATCCTATTTGTCGTTTTAAGTTTTTTTATACACAAGTCGTTAGTGCTTCCTTGTTTTGCTTTTTTTGCCGTTACTTTTTATAATAAACCAGAAACGTATTTAAAGTTTTGGATTTTATCAATTCCAGCGTCAGTTTTTTTAGGTGACTTTTTTACCAATTTTTTTTTAGGATTAGGACTAGTTGAAAATGAAAGAATTTCAGGATATTTAGGAGAACTTAGTGATGATTTAAATGCTTCTGATTTAAAAATTGGATTCCGATGGGACTTTCTTTTATATAGTGCTACAGGAGTTTTTGCTGGTTGGTATTTTATAGTTAAAAAAAAGTTTGAAGATGAATTTTATATAAAAATTTTCAATGTTTATCTATTTTCTAATGCCATTTGGATACTAGTTATTAAAGCTAATTTTTCAAATAGATTTGCTTATCTATCTTGGTTTATGTTGGGTTTACTAATAATTTATCCTTTTCTAAAAATGAAATTTTTTATTAATCAGCATCAAATAATGGTAAGAATTATTTTTATTTATTTTATGTTTACATATTTACTTAATGTAATTTTGAGTAAATAGTTTTTTTGAAGATTAAAAATTATATTTTTGTGTAATGAAGTCAATTACAGTTTTTACTCCAACTTATAACAGAGCTTACTGTTTACATAAGCTATACGAGAGTTTAGTTGCACAAACAAGTAATGATTTCTCGTGGATGATTATTGATGATGGTTCAATTGATAACACAAAAGAACTTGTTGATGGCTGGAAATTTGAAGATAAAATTGAAATTCATTACATTTATCAAAATAATCAAGGAATGCATGGCGCTCACAATACAGCCTACAAAAATATAGTTACCGAACTTAACGTATGCATAGATTCTGATGATTATATGCCAAATGATTCAGTTGAAAAAATTATTGCTTTTTGGAAAAACAATAAAAAACCTCATTGGGCAGGATTGTTAGGATTAGATGCTTTTGAGGATGCTTCTATTGTTGGGACACCTTTTCCTACTGAAATGAAAGAATGTAAATATTATCAATTGAAATCCAAATACAATGTAGTGGGGGATAAAAAATTTGTTTATCGAACCGATGTAATCAAAAAATATCCTGAATATCCAATATTTGAAGGTGAAAGATTTGTTCCGCTGAACTATAAATATATGTTAATTGATCAAGACTATTCACTTGGCGTTATCCATGAAGTGCTTTGTATTGTTGAATATATGCCAGATGGTTCAAGTAAAAATATAATAAAACAATACCGTAAACATCCAAACGGATTTGCTCATGAACGTAAAATTCGCATGGTTTATGCTTATACTATCAAAGAGAGATTTAGAAATGCGATTCATTATGTTTCATGTTCTATTTTTACAAAAGATTTAAATTTTATAAAAAAGTCCCCAAAGAAGGTTATGACAATTCTTGCAATTCCTTTTGGGATAGCTTTAAATATCTATATTAGATATACCAGAAAATCTGGTATTATGAATTAATAAAATTGAAAATTAATGAGTAAAACGCTTATTCGAATAACAACTATTCCTATCTCACTTGAAAAATTACTTTCAGGTCAGTTACGTTTTATGAACTCTTATTTCAATGTAATTGGAATTTCTTCGGATAAAGTAAATCTCCAAAAAGTGCAACAAAAAGAAGGAATTGAGGTGTATCCAATTGAAATGACGCGAAAGATTACTCCTTTTCGAGATATAAAATCAGTTATTCAGTTATACTTTTATTTTAAAAAAACAAGACCGTTCATTGTTCATACACATACACCAAAAGCAGGCATTGTCGGTATGTTAGCTGCCAAGCTCGCTAAAGTTCCCAATAGATTACATACCGTTGCCGGTTTACCTCTATTAGAAGCAACGGGAATAAAAAGAAGAGTTCTAGATTTTGTTGAAAAACTAACTTATGACTCTGCTACCATGGTATATCCTAATTCCAGAGGATTAAATGATATTATTATTCAAAATAAGTATTGTGAAAATTATAAATTAAAAGTTCTTGTCAATGGAAGTTCTAATGGTATAGATACAAGTCATTTTGATTTAAATTTATTTTCAAAAGAAAAAAATGTATTACTCAAAAAAGAGCTAGGTATTAATGATGATGATTTTGTTTTTATTTTTGTGGGTAGATTAGTAAGAGATAAAGGTATTAATGAATTGATTAGAGCTTTTCAAAGATTTCAAAGCGAAAACAGTTTAATAAAGTTATTACTAATTGGTAATTATGAGTCTGATTTGGATCCATTAGAAATAAAAACTCTTCAAACTATTTCCTCTAATAAAGGTATTATCTCAACAGGATTTCAATATGACGTTAGACCTTATTTTGCTATTTCCAACTGTTTAGTTTTTCCATCATATAGAGAAGGTTTCCCTAATGTTGTTATGCAGGCTGGATCAATGGGTTTACCTTGTGTCGTTTCTGATATTAATGGTTGTAATGAAATTGTTATTGATTGTATTAATGGATTTATAATACCTGTCAAAGATGAAAACGCAATTTTTACAGCAATGAAAAAAATAGTTGAAAGTTCTGAACTATTTCAAAAAATGAAACAAGTATCAAGAGAAATGATTGTTAGTCGATATGAACAAAAAATTGTATGGGATGCATTGTTGAAAGAGTATCAATCACTATAGAAAATGTATAAAATTTTTATAAAAAGAATTATAGATATTTTGATAAGTATAGTTGGAGTTATTATTTTATCTCCAATTTTTCTTATAGTTACAGTTTTATTGTTTTTTGCTAATAATGGAAAACCTTTCTTTACCCAAAATCGACCAGGTAAAAAAGGAAAAATTTTCAAGATTATTAAGTTCAAGACCATGAACGATAGCCTTGATGATAAAGGAAATTTACTTCTTGATGAAGAACGATTAACAAAAATTGGAGCTTTTATTAGAAAAACCTCATTAGATGAAATACCTCAATTGCTTAATGTTTTAATTGGAGACATGAGTTTGATAGGGCCAAGACCATTATTGCCAGAATATTTACTTACCTATTCTGAAGAACAAAAAAGAAGGCATAATGTTAGGCCAGGAATAACTGGTTTAGCTCAAGTTAAAGGTAGAAATCAAATGAAGTTTAGTGAAAGATTGCTAAATGATATTTATTATGTTGATAATATTTCACTAGCATTAGATATAAAAATTATATTATTAACCTTCAAATCAATACTTTTTAAATCAAGTTCAATTGTAAATGGACAAACAGTAGATGAGGTTGACGATATAGGATTAAGCAGAAATTTAAGTTCAAATCATTTTAAACAAAAAAAAGATGAATATTAAAGGAAAAAAGGTTACGTTGAGAGCTATTGAATTGGACGATTTAGAATTGCTTCAAAAATGGTCTAATGACCCAGAGATAAATTATATGTTAGGAGGTTGGCATTTTCCTTCTAGTAGTCAAGATCAAGAAAAATGGTATAATTCATTATCTATGAATAATACTAATCAACGATTTGCTATAGATACTGAAGATTTAGGCTTAATTGGAATGGCAAACTTAGTTTCTATAAATTGGAAAGATAGAAATGCTTTTCACGGAATGCTTCTTGGCGACAAAGATATGCGAGGAAAAGGCTATGGAGTTGATACAATAATGACAATGAGTAAATATGCTTTCGAGGAACTTGGATTGGAAAGATTAGATGGTTCAATGATAGCATATAATGAAGCTTCTATTGGTGTTTACACAAAAAAATGTGGTTGGAAAATAGAAGGAGAAAAAAAGAATGCCTATTTTAGAAAAAACAAATGGTGGAATCAAGTTATAGTAGGAATAAATAAGGAAGATTATTTTAATTTATTAAAAGAAAATAATTATTGGAATGAACAGTAAAGAGTTTGGCTCAGATTTTGATTTCCTTATCAATGAAGATTTTTTATTAAAAAACTCTAATGACTCTTGTTTTAATAACTCAAAAATTTCACTTTTTTTCTCTGGAAGAGCTGCTTTATTTCATTTAATAAAAAATGGTATTAAAAACAATAATTGGCAACGTGTTTATTTACCTAGTTTTTATTGCCACGAAGTAACAAATTATATTGAATGTTTAAATGTTACCATTGAATATTATGATTTCAATCCTTTTATAGATTCGGAAGATAAACAAATTCAGATAGAAGATTCTGAAAGAAATATAATCATCAATGTTTCTTTTTTTGGCATGGTAAAATTAAATCTTAAGCATTTAAAAAAAGCAGTAATTATAGATGATTATACTCATGATTTATTAAGAATAAAAGGAAGTTCCGCACATTATTGTTTTGGTTCTCTCAGAAAAGAATTACCCATACCTGTTGGTGGTTTTTGTTATTCTCCAAGAAATCTAAAATTGCCAATCGAATATTCTAATGCTTTTTCTGAAGTTGTTGCAGTTCAAAAACTGACTGCCATGTATTTAAAGTCATTATTTTTAAATAATAAAATTTCTGAAAAAGAACTTTATAGAAGTCTATTTGCAAATGCTGAAGAAATTTTTGAAAACCAAAACACCAATGTTGGATTGCCTGAAGTAGCCAAAGCAATACTTTTTAAATTAGATTTAGAAAAAATAATTTTTCAGAAGAGAAAAAATTTCTCAAGTGCACTTGAAATAATAAATTCAATTCCTCAAGTTTTTCAATCTAAACAAAAAAACAGTAATTCAGAATTTGGTCTTGTTCTACTTTGTGATAATGAAAAACAAAAACAAGGTTTAAGAACATATCTAATAGAAAACGCTATTTTTCCAGCAACACTTTGGCCAAATCAATTTTTAGATGTCGATATAAATACAGAAAAAAGAATGTTGTTTGTACATTTAGATTATAGATACAATGAACAAGAATCTATAAATATTGCTATAAAAATTAAATGCTTTTTTGAAAATGAATAAATTTTCTATAATTGAAGTCACCAATTTCGACTGGTCAACCATTGTAACTAATTGTAAAGAATTTGATTTTTATCATACATTGTCTTACAACCAACTCGAGAAAAAAAATAGACCAGTTTTGTTTTTATATGAGTTTGGCAAAGATTTTATTGCTATTCCATTGATAATTAGAAAAATAGAAAAAAGTGACTATTTTGACATAACATCAGTATATGGATATGCTGGACCAATAAGTAGTCTTTTGTTTAATGAAATTGATGAGTCAGTCATAAAGAAATTTCAAAATGAACTAATAAATTTTTTCAAGAACAATAATATTATTAGTGTTTTTTCGAGACTACATCCAATTATTCAAAACGAAAAATTTTTTATTAATTTTGGCTTAGTAGAACATATTAATAAAACTGTTGTCATAGATTTAAAAGTAACATTAGAAGAGCAAAAAAAACAATATAGAAAATCAAATAAGTCTGAACTTAATCAGTTGAGAAGAAAAGGATTTGAAGTTGTTGAAGCCACAACTATAGATGAGATTGATAAATTTGTGTCAATTTACCATGAAACTATGCAAAGAGTTGATGCTAATTCAAATTATTTTTTTGATTACAAATACTTCTATAGCTTTTTAAAAAATCCATGTTTTAAAAGTAAATTATTGTTAGCCAAATTTAATGGGGAAGTTTCTGCAGGAGCAATTTTTACGATAACAAATAAAATTATGCAATACCATTTAGCAGGTACCACAGAAAAATATATTAAAGAAACTCCGATGAAATTAATACTAGATGAAGCTAGATTATTAGCAAATCAATTAAATTTAGATTATTTGCATTTGGGTGGAGGAGTTGGCGGTAGTGATGAAGACTCATTGTTTAGGTTTAAATCTGGTTTTTCTGATAAAAGAGGATTTTATAATATATGGAAAATGGTAGTTGATGATGAAAAATATGAAAAGTTAGTTAATGAATTGAATGTCGATACAAATAGTGATTTTTTTCCTCTTTATCGAGTATAATTTAAAAATGATAAAAACTCTTTTTGATACATTATTTTCAATCCTTCTACTTTTGACACTAGGTATATTAATTATTATTATTTTACTTTTGGCATCGATAGATACTGGTTCTTTTGGATTTTTTTTTCAAGATAGAGTTGGTCAGTACGGTAAAATTTTTAAAATAATTAAAATAAAAACACTTCATCTCAAAACTGGAGAAATATCTACTTTTGGTAAATTTTTAAGGAAATCAAAATTCGACGAATTACCGCAATTAATAAATATTTTATTTGGTCAAATGAGTTTTGTTGGGCCAAGACCAGATATAAAAGGGTATTATGATAAGTTGGAAGGTGATGAACAAAAAATTTTATTACTAAAACCAGGTTTGACCTCTTTGGCAAGTATAAAATATTCTAATGAAGATGAAATTTTAAAAAAACAGTTTAATCCATTGAAATATAATGATGAGGTTATTTTTCCAGATAAAGTAAAAATGAATCTCGATTATTATTATAATCATTCTTTTTTTATAGATTTGAAGATTATATTAAAAACAATATTTAGATAAATGAATAATTCAAAAATTTGGCTTTCATCTCCTCATATGGGCGGGAACGAACAAAATTATATTAAAGAAGCTTTTGACAGCAACTGGGTTGCTCCACTTGGACCAAATGTAATAGGTTTTGAACAAGATATAGAAAAATATCTTGAACAAGAAGTTTTTGTAGGTGCTTTAAGCTCAGGAACAGCAGCTCTCCATTTAGGATTAATTCTATTAGATGTAAAGGCTGGTGATGAAGTTATTTGCCAAAGTATGACATTTTCTGCCTCTGCAAATCCAATAGTTTATCAAGGTGCTACTCCCGTTTTTATTGATAGCGAACTTGAAACATGGAATATGTGTCCAAATGCTCTAGAAGAAGCCATAAAAGATAGAATTTCTAAAGGGAAAAAACCTAAAGCAATAATTGCCGTTCATTTATACGGAATGCCATATAAAGCTGATGAAATTAGATATATTGCCGATAAATATGAAATTCCAATTCTAGAAGATAGTGCAGAAGCATTAGGTAGTTCATACAAAGGCCAAAAGTGCGGCACCTTTGGTGATATTAGTGTATTGTCTTTTAATGGAAATAAAATAATTACAACTTCAGGTGGTGGAGCAATAGTTACCAAAACGCAAGAAATAAAAAATAAAGCTATTTTTTTAGCAACACAAGCTAGAGATAATGAGCCTCATTACCAACATAGTGAAATTGGTTACAATTATAGAATGAGTAACATTTGTGCCGGAATTGGTCGTGGTCAAATGGAAATTCTTGATAAGCATGTTGGATTAAGAAGAAATATGCACGATTTTTATAAAGAAGCTTTTCAAAATAAAGAAGGAATAAAATTGTTTTCTGAACCAACTAGCGATTATTTTTCTAATCATTGGTTGTCAGCCATAACAATCGATTCTGCAAAATGCAATCGAAAAACAAGAGAAGATTTACGTTTACTTTTAGAATCTGAAAATATAGAAAGTCGCCCTTTGTGGAAACCGATGCATTTGCAACCAATATTTAGCGAATCGCCATACTATGGTGGAAATGTTTCAGAAAATTTATTTAATAATGGTTTGTGTTTGCCTTCGGGTTCAAATATAGATGCAAATGAAAAAGATAGAATTAAAAATGCTTTAAATAACTTTTAAGATTTTTTTAAGAACTTATTTTTTTTTACTTTTACTTTTTTACAAACCAAAAATCAATTGAAAGCAAATAACAACAGTATTAAAGAAGCGTTTTCAAAAGCTTTTGATATAAATAATTTAAGCTTTAATATCAAAAATCTTGGCTATTTACCAAGATGGATAATATTGATGTTTGACGTTGTTTTGATACTTGCGTCTGGAATAATTACCTATTTTCTTTTTGATGGATTAAAACTCAATTATATTTCGAAGCAACACCTTGTCTTTGGTATGATGTTTTATATAGTTGTAAATATATTTTTCTTCTGGCTTTTCCAAACGTATTCAGGAATTATTCGCCATTCTTCTTTTATAGATGCTTTAAAAATTTTCTTTGCACAATTTGCAACTTTTTTTCTACTTCTTCTGCTAAACTTTTTTATAATTTTATTTGATAAACAAAAACTTTATTTAACAACAGGAATATTTATTAACTCAGTTCTGTCATTTTGTTTTTTGTTTTTTTATAGAATAATTGTAAAGCAATCTTTTGAAAAATTCTTCCGAGAAAAAAGTGATACTAAAAAACTCAAAGCTCTTATATATGGATCAGATAATAATGCAATTGCTGTAGCGAATGCATTACAGTCAGAAAATCCTGGACGTTTTTTGCTAGAAGGGTTCATTGATAAAAATAATCAAAATACAGCTAAAAGAATTTTAAATCTTCCAATTTTACCAATTATAAAAACAATACCATCATTAATGCGTCAGAAAAATATTGAAGCATTAATAATTGCTGATAAAGGATTGTCTAAAGATGAAAGGTTATCTATTGTTGAAGATTGTATAGAGAATAATTTTAAAGTTTTTACAATTCCGCTAATAACTGATTGGGAAGACCAAAAAGAAATTTCTAAAAGCATTAAAAGTTTTGAAATTCAAGATTTACTTGAAAGAAAACCAATCGTGCTCGATACAAATGCTATTTCGAGTAAATTGAAAGGTAAATCTATATTAGTTACTGGAGCTGCAGGTTCAATAGGAAGCGAGATTGTAAGACAAGTAATAAATTTTAATCCCGAAAAAATAATTATTTTAGACCAAGCAGAAACACCACTCCATAGTTTATCTCTTGAACTAATTGCCCTAAATACAAAAGTTAAGATTGTAAACATTATTGCTGATATTAGAGATTTAGAGAATTTAGAAAAAGTATTCAAAAAGTATTCGCCCAATGTTGTTTATCACGCAGCTGCCTATAAACATGTCCCTATGATGGAAGACAATCCTTCTCAAGCTATTTTTACAAATGTAATGGGGACCAAAAATGTTGCCGATTTATCTCATAAATATAGTGTTGAACGGTTTGTTATGGTTTCAACAGATAAGGCAGTAAACCCAAGTAGCGTAATGGGTGCAAGCAAGAGAATTGCAGAAATGTATGTACAGTCAAAACACTTTAAATATAAAAAACTTGGTGCCGAAAATCAAACCAAATTTATTACCACTCGTTTTGGAAACGTTTTAGGGTCTAATGGTTCAGTAGTGCCATTATTTACCAAGCAAATTCAAGAAGGAGGTCCAATTACTATAACACATCCTGATATAATTCGCTATTTTATGACTATTCCCGAAGCTTGCCAGCTTGTGCTTGAAGCTTGTTCTATGGGGAATGGTGGTGAAATTTATATTTTTGACATGGGAAAACCAGTTAAAATTATGGATTTAGCTAAAAAAATGATTCGCTTAGCCGGATTTAAACCAGATGTTGATATTGAAATTAAAATTGTTGGACTTAGACCCGGAGAAAAATTGTATGAAGAATTATTGAATGATAAAGCTAAAAACCTTCCAACACACCACGAAAAAATCATGATAGCCGAAGAAATTTGTGATGAGTTTAATGAAGTTAGTGGTGCAATTGATGATATAATAAAGTCGGCCAAAGAATCAAATGAAGAATTAATTGTTACAAAAATGAAAGGCTTGGTTCCAGAATTCAAAAGTCTAAACTCTGTATTCGGCTCTTTAGATATTGTGGTTAAAGATTATTCTTATGTTTATACAAAATAACTAGATTTATAAAGCCTTTTGTATATTTGTAATTTAAAAAAACATATAATGAAATTAATAAGTAGGTTTTTTGTATTTTCAATAGTTCTTGTCACGCTGTTTTCATGTGCTTCAAGAAAAGATATGGCTTATCTTAATGACATAGAAAACCAAGCAACGACTAACTCATCTGTTGATTATGAAGTTAGACTTCAAAAAGATGATTTATTGAGCATTATAGTTTCTGCCGAAAATCCCGAAGTAACATACCCATTTAATTTACCACAAATTCAAGTAAATTACTCTGTTGATGACACACAAGGCAATATCAAAACATATCTTATTGATAAAGAAGGCTATATTGATTTTCCTGTTTTAGGAAAAGTTAAATTGGATAGTTTATCAAGACTTGAAGCCAATAAAAAACTTACTGATTTAATTTCAAAGCATATTAAAAACCCAAGTGTCAATCTTAAAATACTGAATTACAAAGTGTCAGTATTAGGAGAAGTCAATAAGCCAGGAACTTTTCCTGTTCAAAGTGATAGAGTCACAATTTTAGAAGCTTTAAGTATGGCCGGAGATTTAACAATTTTTGGAAAAAGAAATAATATTTTGCTCATAAGAGAAACATATGGAACTAAGAGTTATAATAGAATAGATATTACAAAATCTGATTTTACTCAGTCACCCTTTTATTATTTATCGCAAAATGATGTAATTATTGTTGAGCCAAATAAAACAAAGATGAATTCATCTAACTTTGGACCTAATATTACCGCTACTATATCTGCTTTGTCTTTATTGGGAACAATAATTTTATTAATATCAAGAAACTAATGAAAGAACATTCTTCATTACAAAAAGAAAATGCTGATGCTAACATTAATGTCAAGGAAGAACTTGATAAATATTTAGTATATTGGAAATGGATACTTTTTAGTATTTTAATTTGTCTAATGCTAGCAGTTGTTTACTTGAGATTCGCTATTCCGTTATACAAAGCTTCATCTACTATTCTTGTCAAAGATGAAAGGAAAGGAGCTTTGCAGTCTGAGTTAACAGCTTTTTCAGACTTAGGATTGACAACTGGTTTAAAAAGTAATGTTGATAATGAAATTGAAATAATTAAATCTAGAACAGTAGTTGAAAAGGCTATCAAAAAGTTAGGTTTTAATATTTCATATTATGCTTATGCAAGAGTTAAGGAAGTTGAAATGTATGAGGATAAGCCATTTGAATTTGTTTTTTTTAATGAAAATCAAAAGTTTTATGAAAGTGGTAAAATATTTGAAATGAAATTGTTAAATGCGACTGATTTTCAACTATTTAAAGATGATAAATCTCTAGGAATCCATAAGTTTGGTGAAAGTATTAAATTATTAGATTCTGATTTAGTTGTATATAACAAACATCAAAATGTTTTCTATAAAGATAAAAGTAATGATTATAAAGTAACAGTAAATAGTTTAAAAAACGTAGTTCAAAGGTATAAGGGAAAACTTAGTATTGCACCAATTAGCAAAAACTCAAGTGTTGTAGAACTAGCAATAACAGATCCTATTAAAGAAAAAGCTGAGGACTTTATCAATTCTATTGTTGAAATTTATAATCAAGACGCTATCGATGACAAAAAATTTATTTCAGAAAAAACTCAAAATTTTATACAAGATCGTTTAAAAATTATATCAGTCGAATTAGGCGATGTTGAAAAAAATGCTGAGCAATATAAAAAATATAATAATGTTACCGATATAGTTTCTGAAGCTGGTTTATATATTCAAAATTCGGCACTTTTTGAAAAAGAATTAATAGAAACAGAAACACAATTGCGTGTTGTTGCTTCTATGCAAGACTTTATGAATAAAAAGAAAAAGGATGACCTAGTTCCAACTAATATTTTGCCTGGTGATGCAAGTTCATTGTCATTAATTATGCAGCATAATGAACTAGTTTTGCAAAGAAATAGGTTGGTAAAAGATGGAACTATAAACAATCCAGTAATTCAAAACATTGATTCTAAAATAGATGAAACTAATAAAAATATTAATGAGTCTATTTCAAGGCTAAAAGCTTCTCTAACTATCAAGAGAAATGATTTGCAACAGCAAGACAATTCATTAAGAGGAAAAATTTCGCAAATTCCAACACAAGAAAGAGAGTTTAGAGTAATTGATAGACAACAAAAAATTAAAGAGAGTTTGTATTTATATTTGTTGCAAAAGCGTGAAGAAATCGCAATTTCATTGGCTGTAACCGCTCCAAATTCTAAATTGATTGATAGTGCGCTTGCGAATAATAAACCAGTTTCGCCAGTAAAAAATATGGTATATTTAATAGCTTTGGCATTTGGAATTCTACTTCCAATTGGAATAATTTATGTGTCTCAATTATTGGACACTAAAATTAAATCACGTCAAGACATTGAAGGCAAAACATCTATCCCATTTTTAGGAGATGTTCCTAAATCAGATGCTCATGAAGAGCTTATTAGCACTAATAGTCGTTCTAGTACTGCAGAAGCAATTAGAATTGTTAGAACCAATCTTGAGTTTTTGTTAGCAAATGTTGTTCAAGATAAAGCTAAAACAATTTTTGTAACTTCTACAATTCCCAAAGAAGGTAAAACATTCATGGCAATTAACTTAGCCAGTACAATTGCTCTTTCTGGAAAAAAAGTATTGCTTATAGGTTTAGATATTAGAAATCCAAAGTTAGATGAGTATGTAAAATTACCATCAAAAGGATTGACTAATTATTTGTCCAAATCAAACGAAGATATTGAAGATTATATAATTAAGAACGAAGGATTTGAGCAGTTTTATATTCTTCCTTCAGGAGTAATTCCGCCAAACCCTGTAGATTTGTTAATGAATGATAAATTAACAGTATTATTTGATTCTTTAAAACAACAATATGATTACATAGTAGTTGATACAGCTCCTGTCAGTTTGGTTACTGATACATTGTTGATTGCAAAAAATGCTGATGCTTTTATTTATGTAATGCGTGCAAATTATCTCGATAAAAGATTTGTTAAAGTTGCTGAATCTTTTTACAAGGAAAGAAAGTTGCCCAATATGGCAATAGTGCTTAATGATACAAACTGGGGTAAAACCTACGGATATGGTTACGGATATGGTTACGGATATGGTTACGGCTACGGCTATGGCCAGGAAGTAAAAAAAGAATCTTGGTTTAAAAATTTTTTAAAGAAATTCTCTAAAAGTTAAATGAGTGATTGTTGTTTATTGCTTCAACTAATGTTAAACTATCTTTAATCAATAATTTGCTATAAAAAGCATTAATATGTTGTTTATGATGTACATCAGACCCAACATAATCAATCATTCCGCTAGTTAACAATAAGTTGGCAGTTTTCATAACTTCACTACCATAATAGCCTACAGTTGATAATAAATTTAATTGAAAAAGACACCCACTTTTTTTTAATTTTTTATATTCATCTGTTGATTTGTGATAAAAAGCATAGCGTTCAGGATGCGCTAAAATCGGAATGTATCCAGCAATTTGAATCTTAAATATAATATCATATAACTGAATTGGCGGATTGATATAGGACATTTCAACCAAAACATAATTATCTTTTAAAGTTAATATCTCATTTCGGTTAAGTAATGTTACTAAATGATCATTTAGCAAATATTCTGCAGCCACATTTAGTTTAATTTCTGTTTTATTTTCAGAAAACAATAACTTAGTTGCATTATAATTAGAAAGAATATTTTCTTTTGTATTATCCCAAACACCACTAAAAATATGTGGAGTTGTAATAAATTTAGAAACACCTATCTTTCTCAACTCGGAAATCAAGAATTGACTTTCTTCAATATTTTTTGCACCATCATCAATCCCAGGTAAAAGATGGGAATGAATATCCACATAATTATCAGGAATTAAGTCTTTTAAAACAGTTTTTGGTTTTAGAAAGGATAGCAATTTTTTAAAATTTTGTACTTTGCAAATTTATATCTTTTGTTGTTTAAATAAGGAATTATTAATTTATTTTTATAAGTTAAACAATTCACAAGAATGCTTAAATCATTATATTTGCGAAATAAACATTTTGGATATATTTTTGAAATAAATCAATGAGTAGTAAGAATCAAGAAGATTGGGATTTAGTGATAAAAGGGCATTCGTCACTTTTTGATATAAATTTTGGTGATATATGGCGTTATAGAGATTTGCTTTTTATGTTTGTGAAGAGAGACTTTGTAAGTTTTTATAAACAAACAATTCTTGGGCCACTTTGGTTTTTTATTCAACCTATTTTTACAACTATAGTTTTTACATTTGTTTTTGGTAACTTAGCTGGAATAAGTACAGATGGTTTGCCTCACTATTTGTTTTACCTTTCTGGAATTACTGCTTGGAATTATTTTTCTGATTGTTTAACTAAAACAAGTACTGTTTTTAAGGATAATGCTAATATTTTTGGCAAAGTTTATTTTCCAAGGCTTATAATGCCCTTAAGTATTGTAGTTAGTAATTTAGTTCGATTCGGTGTTCAATTACTTTTGTTATTACTAATGATGGCGTATTTCGGATTTGAAGGAGCTAATTTTCAGTTAACTTATGGGGTATTCTTTTTCCCTGTTTTAGTTTTATTAATGGCACTTTTAGGATTGGGTATCGGACTGATTATTACAGCATTGACAACTAAATATAGAGATTTAACTTTTTTAGTTACATTTGGAGTTCAATTGTTAATGTACGGAACAACAGTGATTTACCCACTAAGTGCCGCTCCTGAAAAATATAAAACAATAATAGAGTTAAATCCTATGACAGGAATTATTGAGGCTTTTCGTTTTGCCTTTTTAGGTAAAGGAGAATTCACATTAGGGTCGGTTGGTTATTCAGCAATTTTTACAATTATTGTTTTGATTTTAGGAATTATAATTTTTAATAAAACAGAGAAAAACTTTGTTGATACAATATAATGAGTAAAGTAGCAATACAAGTAGAAAATTTATCTAAAGCCTATCAAATTGGACAAATTGGTACAGGAACATTATCTCGTGATGTTGACAGATTTTGGAATACCAAAATTTTAGGCAAAGAAGATCCTTTTTTAAAAATTGGAGAAACTAATGACCGAAGCATAAAAGGAGAAAGCGACATTGTTTGGTCTTTAAAAGATATTAATTTTGAGGTAAATCAGGGAGATGCAATAGGTATAATTGGAAAAAATGGTGCTGGAAAAAGTACATTATTAAAATTACTCTCTAGAGTTACAAGTCCTACAACTGGACATATAAAAGTAAAAGGAAGAATAGCTAGTTTATTAGAGGTAGGTACTGGATTTCATCCAGAATTATCAGGAAGAGAGAATATTTATCTCAATGGAGCTATACTTGGAATGAGAAAAATGGAAATCACTAGAAAACTCGATGAAATTATCGATTTTTCAGGAGTTGAACGCTATATTGATACTCCAGTTAAACGATATTCTTCTGGTATGTATGTGCGTTTAGCGTTTGCTGTAGCAGCACACTTAGAAAGTGAAATTCTAATAGTTGATGAAGTTCTTGCTGTTGGTGACGCAGAATTTCAAAAAAAATGTCTTGGTAAAATGGGTGATATATCTAAAGGACAAGGAAGAACTGTATTGTTTGTGAGTCATAACATGGCGGCGGTGAAAAGTTTATGTAGCAAGGGAATTTTACTTGAAAATGGGCAAATAAATGAAAATAATCTAATTGAATCAGTTGTAAAAAAATATTACAATGTTTCAAAGAACCAAATTTTATCTTTCGATTTAGGTGTTTTTGAAATGAGCAATCATCCTAATAAAAAAGATAAAGAATTTGGAATTAATAAAGTCGAAATGTATTGTAATGGTAGTATCTCAAACGAAGTAATATCAGGTAGTAAAGTTGAATTTTTAGTTTATTATAATGCAAGTAGAGATTTTTTTAATGCTGAATTGGGATTTGTAATAAAAGACAGTAATGATTTAAATTATATAGGTCTGAATAATATTCATTTAGGGCAAACCTTGAAAATAAAGAAAGGTAGTGGAAAAGTTAAAATCGAAATAGATTTTTTTCCAATATATTCTAATCAAGAATTGATTTTAAATTGGTATTTTGGAGATGAAGGTCCTAATTATGAAATATTAGAAAATGCAATGACAATAAAAATGATTGACGAGGATGTTTTTGGAGTAGGTAGAAAACTAGATTTACGTTATAATTCAATTGTACACAAGAATATTAATTTTATACAAAATTTTAATGATTAAAATATTTAACAATCTATTGATTATTTATAATAAAGTATTTTATAGTATAATAAGTGTTATTAAAAAATTTATAATTAAACATGAGGTTAAATCGGTATTAAAAAAAAATTTTAGAAAAGGAAAACCCTTTTATTTTGTTCAGGTTGGTGCTAATGATGGTGTTAGTTTTGATTTTTTATATGAATTTATAATTGAAAGAGATTCAAAAGGAATTGTAATTGAACCAATTAAAGAATATTTTGATGAATTGGTACTAAACTATCAAAAATTTCCTGACATTATCAAAGTTAACAAAGCAATTCATCCAACTGAGAAGTCTCTACCGATTTATAAAATTAATCCTAGTTCAAAATCTAAATATCCAGATTGGGTTAAGGGTATCGCTTCATTTAATCCAAATCATCATATAAAACTCAATATAGAGTCTCAAGATATTGTTTCAGAACAAGTTGAATGTGATTCTTTACTAAATATAGTTGATGGTTTAGCAAATATAGATTATTTTCAAATTGACACGGAAGGATTTGATTTTGAAGTGTTGAAAATGATAGATTTTATTAAACTTCAACCTAAAATAGTTAAGTATGAACACGTTAGTCTATCAAATTCTGATAGAATTGAAGCTCAAAAACTCTTAACTAGTTATGGATATTATTTATTCAATGAGTTTAATGATACAATAGCGATATCAATTAAGAAAATAAAGTTATAATGATTCCTAAAATAATTCATTACTGTTGGTTTGGTAAAAAAAGAATGCCATCAGAAATTATAAATTGTCTTACTAGTTGGAAAAAGATTTTGCCAGATTATGAAATTATTGAATGGAATGAAACTAATTCAGAATTAAGTCATCCTTTTGTAAATTATTTTTTAGAACAAGAAAAATGGGCTTTTGTATCTGATTATATTAGGTTAAAAGTTCTATATGAATACGGTGGTATTTATCTTGATACAGATATGTTGATGGTCAAAAAGCTAGACAATTTATTAAGTAATGCTCTTTTTTTTGGAGCTGAAAACGCTCTTTTTATAAACGCGAGTATTATTGGTTCTGAAAAAAAAAATGTATTTATTAAAGAGTGTATTGAGCAATATGATCAATTAAACTATAGAAATTCGCTTATGGAAATAACAATTCCAAAAGTAATAACTTCATTGTTCTTTGATAAATACAAAATATCAAATTTTGACAGTTTAATCGAAGTTGATAAAATTAAAATTTTTCCTCAAAATTATTTTTATCCCTTTCCAATAAGTGAAAAACTTGAACAACACAAAATCCAGGATTATATAAAATCAGAAACATACGCTATTCATTTATGGTTAGGATCTTGGGTTGATAACCAAGAGTTTATGTATTTAAGAAATGGAAAATATATTTTGGGACTTAAGAAAATAGTAGCTAATAACAATAAAAAAATTGATTTTAAATATATTAAAAAAATCCTTTCTTGTCTTAAAGAGTCTTTGAAAATAAAAGCTAAATAGTATGAAAATAGTTATAATAGTAAATTCAAGAGATTTCAATAACACTGCAGGAATGAACAAAGTAATTCTACATGCAATGCCTGAATTGCAAAATATTTTTCAAAAAGTAATTATTGTTTCATGTAATAACTATTTAGAATTATTTATAGGTCTTTTTAAAATAGTTGTAAATAACCCATTTTCAATTGATTTTTTTATTTTTAATTCACTAGCAAGCATTAGAAAAGAGTATAATAAATTTTGGGTTTTCCTTTATAATTTTTCTACAATATTTAAAATTAAAAAAGCAATTTATTGGCATGAAATGCCAAATTATTTCAAAATATTTAACGAAAATCCGAAATACAAAGATGAATCTAAGCAGATAATTAAGAAATTTTCTAATAACAAAATTTTACATCTTAACGTTTCAGAAAGTTGTTCTAAAATTGTCGATTTTTTTAATAAAGAGGCGCCCAAAAATATAATTTATAATTGTGTAAAAAAAAATGAAAACATACATAATATAAATTTTGATAAATTTACTATAACTACTGTTGGAAGCATTCAAGATATAAAAGGAACAGATATTTGGGTTGAAGTTGCAATAAAGGTTTGTAAACAAAATGATAGGGTACAGTTCATCTGGTGCGGAAGCATTTTAGACAAAGAATTATTTGATAAATGTGTTACTTTAATTACTAATAACGGTCTGCAAGATAGAATCCGATTCGTTGGCACTATTGAAAGTGCTTATTTTGTAATTTCTGCATCACATTTATTATATTCTTCTAGTAGGATAGATAGTTTTCCATTGTCAATAATCGAAGCAATGGCGTATGGTAAAAATATAATTTATTATGAATCTGGTGGTATTGAAGAAGCAGTTGGGGATTTAGGATTTAAGATTAGAGATTTTGATATAGATAAAACAGTTGAAATTATAAATAATTTTATAGAAAATTATTATAAGGGCAATTTTAAAATGATAGATAAAAGACTTATTGAAAAATATTATTCTAATTATACACCACAAATATTTGTAAACAATCTTTTTTCAATATTGAAAGAAAATAGCATTAGACAATAATGAAATATGTAATAAAACAAAAAATAAGTCATGATAACCTTTTATTTGTAAATCAAATTGTTGATTCTGTAAAAGATTATCAGAAAATTGAAATGCCTTCTGAAAATGTTGCTGAAAATCAGTTTTTTATAAATTTGTTTAGTTGTTTAAAAGGTTTCTATGATTTAGCTATTTTGCTTTTTAAGATAAAGAATAATTCTAAATCCACTATATATTTTATCCATGATTCTTTTTTGTATTTTCATGATAAAGAGTACAAAATTAATTTTTATAAGAATGCAGAATTAGTGAGTGACAAAATATTTATTTCGTATTCAAAATATAAATATGTTACTAAAGTTGAGGGCGTTAAAGTCTACAATTTTGGAATAATTGTAAATTTATTAAGCAAAATCAATCTTTTTTGTAAACAAACAAAATTAAATAATTTTAATGAATGGTTGTTTGTAAATGATTTGTTTACTAGTTTTTTAAGAGGAAATTCTGTTTTTATTCCATCTTATTCTAATGAAGTTGGCTTGTCACTTTGTTTAAGTAAAAACAGAAATAAATTTTTTTTAATTGAAGTGCAACATGGAAATGTAATTAATTACCAACCATATAGTTTTGTTGCTAATTTAAAATTGATAGATAAGTTTTGGTATAAAAACTTAAATGATAAGAGGTATTTAGAGCAAAATTTGTATAAAAATCAGAATATTATTTATCAAAAATTAAAAACAGTAAATGTAGAATTTGGAAGCAATTCTACTAAATTTGAAATATTGTATATTTCATCCTATGAATTTGATGGTTTTCATCCAGTGTTCTTGAAATTTATAGAACAGAAACCTAAAGATTTAGTAGTTAGGTTGAGATTGCATCCAAGACAAAAAAATTTACAACCAAATTTTATAACAATTTTAGAAAACAATGGTATTTCTTATCTAATACATGATAACACTAATTGGTATGATCAATTGCCATCTAACATAATTGTTATTTCGCCTTTGAGCTCTGTTATTGAAGAAGCTGTATATTTAAACTTGAAAACAATAATAATAGACAAATTAGGTAAAGATAGATATGACTATTTATTAGTTGAAAAAAAATGTTTTTACTCTAACGATTTACTAGTTTTTTTTGATTTAAAATAATATGGAAATGCATTTTTCTTTAATAATATGTACCTACATGCGACCAATTTCTCTGCTTAAATTAATGCAGTCTATCGAATCGCAAATACTGTACCCAAACGAAATAATTATAGTTGACGGTTCCTTAAATAATGAATCTAAGCAAATTTTTGGAGATAATAAATATAAAAATTTAAAATATTTTAAAGTTGACCAAAATCAAAGAGGAATAACTAAACAAAGGAATTTTGGGATTTCTGTTTTAAATAATTTTACTGACATTGTCTGCTTTTTAGATGATGATACTATGCTCGAAAAGGATTATTTTTATGAAATAAAAAATACTTTTAGTAATAATAAAGATGTTATAGGTGTTGGAGGTGTTAGCATAAATGAGAACAGATGGGTTAAGGCTAATACGAATTCTGTATATAATAAAATAAATTATTACTATTTTGATGGTTATATCTATCCAGAAGGATTAAGAAATAGAGTAAGAAGTATGTTGAATCTTCAATCTCAACTTAATTCAGGCATTATGCCTCCATTTTCTCATGGTAGAAATTGTGGCTATCCGCCAACTGGAAAAACGTATGAAGTTGATTTACTTATTGGAATGTCAATGTCTTTTAGAAAAAAAGTAGTTGATCAAATCAAGTTTTCTACTTACTTTGAAGGATATGGTCTCTATGAAGATGCAGATTTTAGTATTAGAGCATTAAAATTTGGTAAAAATGTTATTAATACAAATGCTAAATTATCACATTTTCATGATGTTTTGGGAAGACCAAATTATTTTAAATATGGAAAAATGGTGGTAAGAAATGGATGGTACGTTTGGAGGGTAAAATATCCAAATCCTTCATTTATAAATAAAATTAAATGGTATATAATTTCAATATTGCTTTTAAATGTTAGAATTCTAAATATATTTACAACATCAAACCATAAAGAGGCTTTCTATGAAAGTTTGGGTAGAATTTATGGATTAGTAAGTTTGTTTTTTTTAAAACCTAAATGATTTGTATAAATAAAACCAGTAAAAATGCATTTGATGAGCAAAAAAAATTTCAAGTTAATTATCAAGTTTATTATTAGATTCGGCTTTATCAAAGGCTTAATTCTTTCAGTAAGCTATATAGCAGGGAAAGTTGATAAAATAAAATTACCTTCAATTAAATATCCTATATCATTGAGGCCAAATACATCTGATTTGCCAACTTTTAAACAAGTTTTTTTGGATGTTCAATACAATATACCTTTTGATAATCAAACAAAAACAATTATTGACGGCGGAGCAAATATTGGGCTTTTTAGTATTCAAATTAAAAATATTTTTCCAAACTCAAAAATAATTTGTGTAGAACCTGATTTGGATAATTTTTGTCAGTTAAAAAAGAATCTTAATTTTTATAGTAATATTTTTTATGAAAATACTGGATTATGGCATCATGATACAAAATTAAAGATTCATGATAAATATGATTCTGGAAAATGGGGAATGGTCGTAGAAGAAGATAATAAGGAAGGAACTGTTGATGCAATTTCTATTAATACGCTAATAAAGAAATATGAAATTGATTATATAGATGTTTTAAAATTAGATATTGAAACTAGTGAAAAAAAACTCTTTTCAGAAAACTTCAAAGAATGGTTGCCAAAAGTTAAGATGATCATAATAGAATTTCATGATGGATATGAAAAGGGTTGTTCAAAATCATTTTTTAAAGCAATTAATAGTGTGTTCGAAGATTATTCTTTTTCAGCTAGAGGTGAAAATGTAATAATAATAAATAACGATTTACATTTATAATTAAACTTACTTTTTTAAATATGATTTAATAAATTTTAGTTATGAATAACAAAATTGTGTTAGAAATACCCTATTGGGTTTCACATTATAATATGTTGCTGTATGCTACCTACTATTATTGTATTCAAAATAACTATAGATTTGAAGTTAAATTGAATAAAAAAATAAATAATGGAGTAATTTTAAATTTTAATAACAAAAATAGTTTTTTTGATTATTCTGATGATGTATTATTTATTGAAAAACCAACAAATTTCGATTTTTATTTTAAACGTTCTTTATTAGAAAAAGATTTTTTTGACAATATTTTACCTTTAAATTTTCAAGTTAATTATTCTTATAATTCGTTAAGTTTTATTAAATGTTTGGATAGAAAAATTTTAACGGATCAAAAAAGCAGAGTTGAAGTCATTAGAGCATTAGATTATTTTAATAAAATTACTAATTTATCTCATAGGGCAATGGATATTTCTACAATAAAAAGAAATGATAATGATTACCAAGGAAGGGTTATTTTTCAAACACGATTATGGAATCCAGATAACAACCCATCTCTAGAAGAGAAAGAAAGAAGAAATAAACAAAACGCATTTAGAATTAATACTTGCAGATTAATAAAAAAATATTATAAAAATTCATTAGTAGGCATATACCCAGATTCCTATTCTTCCAAAATTGCTTCAGACTTACTACTAGATAAAAAGAGCATTACAAAGAGTATTTATTTTAGAAATTTATTTTGTTCAGATATAGCAATCGCTGATGATGGTTTAAAAGACACTCCAGGTTGGAAAATTGGCGAATATGCATTCTTTGGAAAAGCAATAATTTCTACTCCAATTAGCACTGTAGTTGAATCATTTGATGAAAATGTTAATTTCTTGAAATTATCTGATAGGAACAGCTACCATGAAATACCTGATAAAATAGAATGGCTAATAGAACAAAAAAGATATAGTGAAATTGGATCAAATAATTTTGATTGGGCGAACAAAAATTTACACCCAAAATCCTATATTCAAAGAATTATTACTATAATGGAACTTAATAAATAAAAATATACATGTCATTTTTAATTATAACCCATGTCCCTCATGTTTTTAAAAACAATGAATATTATGCTTATGCACCGTATACTAATGAAATGAATATTTGGATTAAATATTTCGAAAAAATTATTATTGTTGCACCTCTAAAAGAATTTGAAATTACAGAGATTCATCAAAAATATAGTCACAATAACATTAAAATAATTTCTATTCCTGATTTTTCATTGATCAACTTTTCAAATATTTTGAAAACAATTTTCGTTGTTCCAGTAGTTTTGTTTAAAATGATACATGCTTTTTTTCTAGCAGAGCATATACATTTGAGATGTCCAGGAAATATTGGGTTATTGGGTTGTTTTGTACAAATATTCTTTTCTAAAAAAATAAAAACTGCTAAATATGCTGGTAATTGGGATCCAAAAGCAAAACAGCCATTCTCCTATAAATTTCAACGTTGGATTTTATCTAACACCTTTTTGACTAGAAATATGAAAGTTCTAGTTTATGGTGAATGGGCAAATCAACCCAAAAATATAAAACCTTTTTTTACAGCTACTTATAAGGAAAGTGATAAAATGGAGTTTGTATATAAATCGTTTTCAGATGAGATTAAGTTTTTATTTGTTGGTACTTTAGTTATTGGTAAAAGACCATTTTATGCAATTCAAATTATCGAAAAGTTAGTAAGTCTTGGGCATAATGTCACTTTAGAACTATATGGGGATGGCATAGAAAGAGACAAATTAGCTAATTATATAAAATTAAATAATTTAGAAAACCAAATTTTTCTAAAAGGGAATCATAATGCAAAAACCTTAAAGGAAGCTTATAATAATTCTCATTTTATGATTCTTCCATCCATAAGTGAAGGTTGGCCAAAAGCAGTTGCAGAGGCAATGTTTTTTGGTTGTTTGCCAATTGCAACAAGTGTTTCTTGCGTGCCAAACATGTTAGATTATGGTAAAAGAGGTCTTTTGCTTAAGGAAGAAATTAATGTTGATGTTTTACTCATAGAAGAATTAATTTCTAATCAAGATTTATACAATGATAAGATAAAAGCAGCATCAACTTGGTCGCAAAACTATACAATTGATAAATTTGAAAAAGAAATACAAAAAATGTTATTGGATTAGACTCTTTAAGAAGTAGGTTGACAGATTTTTTATAATATCTTTTAAAAAAAAATAGATTACTTTTACTAGTAAGCATTGAATTGTAATTCAATAATAAAAACGATAGTACCTTTGCAATTAATTATTAAATAATAAATTCTCAATTATTAAAGCAAAATATAAACATAGAGTTATACAACTTATAGATAGTTTAGAGCCTGGTGGAGCAGAAAAGATGGCTGTTACATTAGCTAATGAATTGGCATATGAAATAGATTTCTCAGGGTTAATGGTTACTAGATGTGAAGGGGATTTGTCAAATTTTATTAATCAAAAAGAGAACTATATTTTTTTAAATAGAAAAAAAATAATTGATTTTGGAGCGCTTTTGGAAGGCAGAAGATTTTTAAAAAAAAATAAAGTTGAAATCCTTCATGCTCATTCATCGTCTTATTTTTTTGCAGTTTTGTTAAAATTAATAATGCCCAAAATTAAAATAGTTTGGCATGATCATTATGGAAATAGTGAACTACTTAAAAACAGAAAATATTTTTTATTAAAAAGTTGCTCTATCTTATTTTCTACTATTTTGGTAGTAAATGATAAATTATTTCATTGGTGTGAAGATAAATTATTAACACAAAAAATATTTTTCTTGTTAAACTTTGTTGTTTTTGACGACAAAATTCAGCGTACAACTATTTTAAATGGATGTTTTGGAAAACGAATTATATGTTTAGCCAATTTGAGACCACAAAAAAATCACTCTTTTTTAATTGAAATAGCTCAAAAAATTTTCGAGAAAAATCCAGATTGGACTTTTCATATTGTAGGAAATGATTTGAATGATGATTATTCAAAAAAAATTAAAAGCAAAATTAAACATGCAAATTTGCAAAATCACGTTTTTATTTATGGTAGTCGCACCGATATACAAAATATTTTAGAACAATCAACCATTGGAGTTTTAACCTCAAGCTCTGAAGGCTTACCCTTAGCCTTGTTAGAATATGGTATGATGAGCTTACCTGTTGTTACTACAAATGTTGGTAATGTTTCAAAAGTAATTACATCAAATGAAAATGGATTTTTAGTAAGATATGATGATTTAGATGATTTTGTTAATTCGTTGAATAAACTAATTCAAAATGAAAAATTAAGGTCTCAATTTGGAAAAAATAATAAGACTCATATCGAATTTGTTTTTTCTAAAAATGCTACATTAAAACAATTAACCCAAATTTATAAAACAATTTGAATTCCAAAAATTTTTACATACTTGCAATTTTAGCTCATATAGGACTGGGATTGTTGCTCTTTTTTTTTAAACCAGTAGGCTTTTTGATAGCAATATCAATTTTTCTATATGGGTCATTTATCATTAATAAGAATAAAGATAAAAATAACGAAGCATTACTATTTTCTAGTTATGTGGTCGGTGCTGAGGTGCTTCTTCGCATGACGGGAACAAGTGTTTTTAACGAATTTGCAAAGTATGTAGTTATTATTTTTCTTTTTTATGGAATTGTACACAAGGGATTTTCTAAAAAAGCTATTATATATGTTTTTTTTATTTTACTTTTTGTGCCAGGAATATATATAGGAATTCAAAATTTAAATTTCGATACAAATATCAGAAAAGCGATTGCTTTCAATATTTCAGGACCTATAACATTAGCAGTAGCCTCAATTTATTGTTATGGTAAAGAAATGTCGTTAAACCAATTAAAAAGTGTTTTTATCGCACTTGGCTTACCAATTGTATCAATCTTAACCTATGTGATTTTTTATTCTCCAAGTGTAAAAGATGTAGTTACCGGTACTCATTCAAACTTTGTAACTTCTGGTGGTTTTGGGCCAAATCAAATTTCTACAATTTTGGGTTTAGGAATACTTGTTTTTTTTGTACTTTTTTTGTTGTATTCTAAACCAAGTAAACGCCTATTATTTCTAAATTTTTTGATTGTAATTTTTATGGCTTATAGAGCTATTGTTACCTTTTCTAGAGGTGGCGTATATACAGGATTAACTTCTTCTTTTGTTTTGTTGCTTTTTTTATACTTTTATTCTAATTCAAAAGTAAAGTATATATTGTTTAGGGTTCTTACTTTAGTTTTTTTTATTGGAATATTGGTTTGGAGTTATTCTGCTATTCAAACTAACGGAATGATTCAAAATAGGTACCAAAATAAAGATGCATTAGGAAGAGTAAAACAAGACAAACTTGGAGGTAGAGAAAAGATTGCAGAAACTGAGATTCAAATGTTTCTTGAAAATCCACTTTTAGGAATTGGAATTGGTAAAAATAAAGAATACAGAGAAGAAATGACAGGTATAGTTGCCGCTTCTCACAATGAATTAACAAGAATGTTAGCCGAACAAGGTTTGTTAGGTGTTTTAGGTTTGTTACTATTACTTTTAGTGCCAATTCTTCATTTCTTTGAAAATAAAGAAAATATTTTTCTCTTTTCTTTTTATCTTTTTTGGCTTCTAACAATTAACCACGCTGCAATGCGAATAGCAGCTCCAGCATTTATTTATGCCTTATCATTATTAAAAGTTACTTTTACAAATGAAACCAAAACTCCTATACATAGGTAACAAACTATCTAAACACGGTTTCAATGCAACTACAATTGAAACTTTAGGAAAATCTTTTGAAGATGAAGGGTTTTCTGTGATTTATACTTCCGATAAAAAAAATCAATTTCTTAGATTAATATTTATGGTTTTTTCAACTTGTAGAAACGCAAAAAAAGTTGACTATATAATTATTGATACTTACAGTACATCAAGTTTTTGGTATGCTTTTTTTTGTAGCCAAATGGCAAGAGTTTTAAATACAAAATACATTCCAATTCTTCATGGAGGTAACTTACCAAATAGATTAAAAAAAAATCCTTTTTTAAGTAAAATGATTTTTGAAAATGCCTACCATAACCTTGCTCCTTCAAAATACCTTCTAAATGCTTTTTTAGAAAATGGTTTTGTTAGTACAATATATATTCCAAATGTTCTTGAAATTTCTAACTATAAATTCAAAGAGAGAAGTTCATTTGAACCGAAAATTTTATGGGTTAGAGCTTTTGCGGCTATTTATAACCCCAAAATGGCGATTGATGTTTTTAACTTAATTAAATCTAACTACTCAAATGCAACTTTATGCATGGTCGGTCCAGATAAAGATGGCTCTTTAGAAATTACCAAAAAATATGCAGAAAATCTTGGTTTAAATGTAATTTTTACTGGCGGATTGCCCCAAAAAAAATGGCTCGAATTATCGAATGGTTATGATGTTTTTATTAATACAACACATATCGACAATACACCAATAAGCGTAATGGAAGCAATGGCCATGGGTTTACCAATAGTGTCAACAAACGTTGGAGGAATTCCTTATTTATTGGAAAATGAAAAAGATAGTTTATTAGTAAATGACAACGATGTTCAAGTTATGGCAAATTCAATAATAAGAACTCTTGAAAATCAGTCGGAAACTTTTATTAGGGTGCAAAATGCTAGAAAAAAAGTTGAATCTTTCGATTGGAATTCTGTAAAAAAGTTGTGGAATAATCTTTTAAAATAACCATTAAAAATCTAAAAAAGCTGTTTCTTTGCAAAATAAATTAGATTTGATAAATGCAAAGCAATAAAAAGATACACTTTGAAATTTCTGAAAGAAAAATTCTTCTTCGAGTTTTTGATGTAATTTTTGTTTTGTTTTTCCTTTTTCTTTTGTCTAAATTTATTGGCTTCGAATACTTTACAATTTCAGCTGAAAATTTTTACTGGACACTTGTACTTGGTCTTTACCTAACAATAATAGGTGAAGTATTTGAAATGTATAATTTGCAAATAGCAAGTAATCAATTTCAAGTCATTAAAAGTATAATTTTAACGGCATCAACTACTGTTTTAATTTATCTGTTAACACCAATTTTAACACCTACTTTACCTAATAACCGTTTACAAATTATCTATTTTTATCTTGCTGTTTTAATTGCACTTTTTTTATGGAGACTTTTTTATGTAAAATACTTGGCTTCAGATAGATTTGTCAAAAAAGTAATTTTGATATGTGATAAGGAACAACTTGAAGAATTAGTTTTAGGGCTTGAAAATGCTGATCCTCATTATAAAATTATTGGTTATGTAAATTCAGATATTTCTAACGAAAAAATGAAATCTGAAAAAAGTTTTGTGAAAAATATAAATATAGAAAATTTAGAAGAATTCGTAAAAGAAAATTCTATTTCAGAGGTCGTAATTGCTTCTCAAAAAACAGACGGGATTACCATAAATCTTTATAATCAATTGATTGATTTATTAGAAAATGGTTATATAATTAGAGAATATACACAGGTTTATGAAAGTATTACTCAAAGAATTCCTGTGCAATATGTAGCTAGAGATTTTTATAGATATTTTCCTTTTAGTAGAAGCAACCAAAACAAACTTTATTTATTAGTAGCTCGTGTTTTTGAAATTATTATTTCATTGATTGGAATATCTGTTGGTATACTAATTTTACCACTAATTTTTCTTGGAAATTTTCTTGGCAATAAAGGGAAGTTATTCTATACCCAAAAAAGAGTGGGTAAAAATGGTAAGGTGTTCAAAATATTGAAATTCAGAACAATGATAAAAAATGCGGAAAAAAATGGCGCCGTTTTTAGTACGAAAAATGATAAAAGAATAACAACTTTTGGTAAATTTTTAAGAAAGTCTCGATTGGATGAATTTCCACAGTTTATTAATATTTTAAAGGGTGATATGGCGGTTATTGGTCCAAGACCAGAACGACCTGTTTTTGTTAGAGAAATTGCCGATATAATGCCTTTTTATGAAACGCGTCATGTAATAAAACCAGGGCTTACTGGTTGGGCACAAGTAAACTATTCTTACGGAGCAACAATAGAGGATAGCTTGATAAAATTACAATATGATTTATATTATATCAAACACCGAAGTATTTTTATTGATATCAATATTATCATTAAAACTTTAAGTACGGTCGTTTTTTACAGAGGCCAATAATTTCTTGGTTCCAAACCATTTTTTTATCAAAATATAAACGGTAGTTAGCATAAAAGGCAAAACCAAATTCAAATGTGGTTTTGATAGCACCACCAGCAAATAGACTAACAACATTCCAAAACTTGCTAACAGTAAGCCTCTTAAAATTCTACCACTTTTTATAAAAGGAATCAAGAGAAAAATAGGATTGAACAACAATATATTGTAATTCAATAACAATTCTTTATGAAGCGAATAACTTCCAACCCAAATAAAGAAAATCCCCAAAAAACCTAAAATAATTAAGTAAATAGTAAATAAAATTCGCTTGTTTATTAAAATAATTACCAATAAGATACTCGAAATAAAGTAAATACTATTAAAGAAGTTAAATGCAAAATTTGGTTGCTCAGCTTTGACTATACTTTCATTTGAAGCTACCAATGGCTTACCATCAATACTAATTTTATTCAAGCTATTCAATAATTCTATAGGAAGAAAAAGTTGTGTAGCGTTGTCATCAACTCGTTGTCCAAATATTATATTAATTCCCAATTTATACCAAAAATAATTTTCAAAATAAGGATATAAAGTTTCTCGATATGTCAAATCTGTATTAGAACTTTTCTTAATTTGATTAGTATCGCCTAAAACAGTATTAAGCTTGTCAACAACCATTGTTGTACAGTTTCTATCAATAAATTTATAAGTGTAATATTTCTCTTCAGAATAAAGTGATGTAGTCAAAAGCTCTAGTAAATTTTGTTTTTGTTGCCGCGAAAGATTCAGCGTTTGCTCAATAACTTCTCGCTTTTCTAATTGATATTCATACAAAAATTGATCGTAAGAACTTGCAGCAACATAATATTGTAAATCGCCTTTGACAAATTTTAAATAAAAATTTCCTTCACTAAAATCAAACATTCCATAGTTGAAAACAACATCTAAATTATTGGAAACATCTTGAATTCGTATTGCTGTATGACCGAAAGTAGTGTATAATTCTTCGCCATTTGCACAAGTTAAAACACTTATTTTGGCATTTTCAGACAATGGTACCATTTGTGAAAAAGTAACGACCGAATAAAGAAAGCAAAGAAATAAGAAGGTTTTTTTTAACATACAATTCTATCTAAAAATACTTAAATCGACTTTTAACGAAAAAACATTCGAATACAAAGCCGCACTTTGGTTCCCTAAATCGGTCAAGGCATAGTCAATCTGAATGCCTTTGTATTTGAATCCTAATCCAATATTTGGCTGAAAACCAAGTTTTTTGCTTCCGTCAATTTCTGTTAAATTTTGAAAATTACCAAATCCTGTTCGCAAGAAAACCATATCTTGGTAACCACCTTCAAATCCAATCGCAGGATCAATACTGACTATTTCACTCGAAATTATATCATTTGTTTGGGTAAATTGCATATTCAAATTGGCAGCAGCCAAAAGACTCATTTCGTTGTGAAATTCATATTTTTTTGACATTCCCAATTGTGCTTTTGGAGCTGTGATTTCTGTACTTTCTGGCAATTCTTGGTTTTCTCCCGGAATTGCATTTTTAATTTTGGCATATTCATCCTCGTCTATATTCCAAATGTTATACGTGGTGGTAATGTCTCTAACCATTAAACCAAAATACCAATTATTTCGTTCAAATTGAATTCCAGCATCAACACCAAATCCCCATGAGTTGGCAAATTTTCCAATAATTCTTCGAATCACTTTAGCATTTACTCCATAATTCAAACCTTCTAAACGTGTTTTTCTAGCATATGAAAAGGTAAAACCATAATCGGCAGTCGAAAATTTGCTTATTCTGTTGTAATCAATATTCCCTTCATTGTCAATAAGCTGCGTGGTGTTCAAAATATCATCTACACCAAACCGTATCATCGAAACTCCCCAAGCACTATAATTGTCAATAGGCTTTGCGTAAGCAGCATAGTCATATTGTGCAATATTGGCAAAATAACTAGCATGCATCAAACCAAGTTGACTGTCTTCCAAATCGACCAAACCAGCCGGATTCCAATAACCCGAATTTACGTCGTGTGTACTTGCTACCATTGTATTAGCCATGCCAAGTGCAGCAGCATCAACCCCAATATTCATAAACTCGTTTGAATATTTACGAACGGATTGCGCATTTGAAGAGAAAAATGCCAAAAGAAGCAATAAAAAGGTGTGTTTTTTCAAGTAATTTTATTTTTTACAAATATCATATAAAAATCTATAATAAAAAACGCACTTGTCTTCAAGTTATTGTATTAAATTTGTCAACTATAAATAATTTTAAATAGTTAAGATGAATATCAAAAAATATATTCCCAATATACTAACGCTTCTCAACTTATTTTGTGGTTGTATAGCTATTGTTTTTACTGCAGGCAGAAATTTCGAGATTGCTTTTTGGATGGTAGCTTTAGGTATTTTTTTTGATTTTTTTGATGGTTTTTTTGCTAGAAAATTTGGTGTTGCTGGACCATTAGGAGTGCAACTTGATTCATTGGCAGATATGGTTACAAGTGGTGTTGTGCCTGGATTAGCTGTTTTTCAAATGTTGGCACATTATTTTGTCTTTAGTAACTCAAATTTTAAATTTATTGCTTTTTTAGGTTTTAGTATTACTCTTGGCGCATGCTATCGTTTGGCTAAATTTAATATAGACACACGACAATCAGACTCATTTATAGGTTTACCAACACCAGCCAATACTCTGTTTATAATGAGTTTACCATTAATTAACCACTCATTTTTATTACCAATTATTCAAAACCAATGGTTCTTAATCACAATTTCGTTTATCAGTGCATATATTATGAATGCTGAAATTCCTTTATTTTCTCTTAAAATTAAAAACTTTAGTTTCCAAAAATACAAACTGCAAATTGGATTTTTGATTGCTTCAATCGCGATGCTTGTAACTTTACAATTTCTTGCAATTCCTTTGATAATTATTACTTATGTATTATTATCGGTTGCTAATAATTTAATGGTTAAGAATTAATTTTTAGATGATTTAAAATTATTAATGGCAAAAACCACCAGAAAAAATCCAATTCGCAAACGAACACCTAAAAAGAAAAGTGGTTTTATTTTAGCTAAAATTATTTTTGTTTTAGTAGCAGTCTTTGAATTATCCTTTGTAGTTTACCATTAGTATCGTCCCATCAAAAAATCGCTTAAACAAGAAAAAAATTTCATCAAAAATGTAAAACTCAAAAAAGGCGATTTTCCACCAGTTTTAGATATTGAAAAATTACAATAAAACCAATACTATATTTAGGCGAAAAAATAGTATGAAGATTTTCTTAAAAGAAGAATTTGAGGATTATACATTTTGGATTGCTAATTATATTTTTTGGGTGGAAGGGATTAAGGATGATTGGCAATTTTGGCAGTTTACAGAAAAGCTGAAATCAATGGTGTTTCCCAAAATGTTGATATAAATATTTATAATGGTTCGTTAAAAAATTTGTTTTATTTGACAATTTCAAAATAAAGAATTACTTTTGTTTAACTTATTTTTAAAAAAGATGAACAATATAAAATCTGTTTTTAGTATCAAAGACCTCGAAAACCTTTCAGGCATTAAGGCGCATACTATCCGTATATGGGAAAAAAGGTATGACGTATTAAAGCCAATGCGAACAGATACCAATATCCGTTTGTACGATACTGATAATCTTCAGAAACTTTTGAATATAACTTTGCTTCATAATTATGGTTATAAAATCTCAACCATTTCAAAATATTCTGATGAAAAAATTCCGGAGTTAGTAAGAGAAATTATCAATAAGAAAAGTGCAAAACATCATGCTATTAGCGAGTTTAAAATGGCAATGATGAACTTTGATCAGGTTCAATTTACCCTAACTTATGATAAATTATTATCTGAAAAATCATTTGCGGATGTTTTTTACGAAGTTTTTATTCCGTTAATGACCGAGTTAGGATTGTTGTGGCAATCAAATACAATATCACCTGCTCACGAACATTTTATTACCTATCTAATTAAACAAAAAATAATTGCCAATACCGAAAAAAATCAATACCTTGAACCGACTAAAACGAATAGGGTTTTTGTTCTTTATTTGCCTGATAACGAAATACATGAGCTGGGTTTGTTATATTTGAATTATGAAATAATTTCCAATGGTTACAAATCAATATATTTAGGTGAGAGTGTTCCAGTTGGCAGTTTAAAGGATGTTTGCAAGAATTTTGATAATATAACATTTATTGCTTACACCACTGTAAAACCAGAAGCTGAGGAGATTGATGAGTATGTTACTCAAATGGAAAATGAAGTTTTAAACGAGAATGCTGAAGTTTGGTTTATTGGAAGAATGGTTGAAAATATTTCTGAAAATAAACTTTCTAACAGAATAAGAAAATTTGAAACCATAAGCTCTTTAGTAAACGAATTATAAAAAAAAGTAAATGCAACAAGCAAAAAAAATAGCAATTATTGGTTCTGGTTTTTCTTCGTTAGCAGCTTCGTGTTATCTTGCCAAGGCCGGTTTTGATGTAACTGTTTACGAAAAAAACGCCACGGTCGGTGGAAGAGCTCGTCAACTCAAAGGCAACGGATTTACTTTTGATATTGGGCCAACTTGGTATTGGATGCCAGATGTTTTTGAAAAATTTTTCACTGATTTTAACAAAAAGCCTTCTGATTATTATACTCTGGAAAAACTATCACCTGCTTATAAAGTATTTTTTGGCGAAAATAATTCGATTGATATTGCCGATAATCTAAACGATATTATAACCACCTTTGAATCAATCGAAAAAGGTAGCGGAAAAAAACTAGAAAAATTTATTTCTGAAGCCAAAACCAATTATGATATTGCTATAAAAGAATTAGTTTATCGTCCAGGTGATTCAATAATCGAATTGGTAACATTAGAAACTGCAAAAAGAGTATCACAGTTTTTCTCAACCATCAGCAGAACCGTTAAATCAAAATTCAATGATTATCGTTTGCAACAAATATTAGAATTTCCAGTTTTGTTTTTGGGAGCAAAACCATCCAATACCCCTGGTTTTTATAATTTTATGAATTATGCCGATTTTGGTCTAGGAACTTGGCATCCAAAAGGCGGAATGTACAAAGTGGTTGAAGCAATGGAGACTCTAGCTATTGAACTTGGCGTAAAATTTCAAACCAATGCTAATGTCGAAAAAATTATAACATCTAACAACAAAGCAACAGGTTTGGTGGTAAATGGGGAAAAAATTGATTCTGGTGTAGTTTTGAGCGGTGCCGATTACCATTTTACCGAGACTTTGTTAGACAGTTCACAACGTCAATATTCTGAAAACTATTGGAGCAAAAAAACTTTTGCGCCTTCATCGTTACTTTTTTATGTTGGTTTTGACAAAAAAATTGAAAATGTAAATCATCATACGTTATTTTTTGATGCCGCTTTTGAGCAACATGCCAAAGAAATTTATGATACCAAAAAATGGCCTGAAAATCCACTTTTTTACGCAAGTTTTCCATCAATAACAGATGACTCTTTTGCGCCAAATGGAAGTGAAGCTGCAACTTTCCTAATTCCGTTGGCAACAGATTTGGAAGATACACCAGCACTTAGAGAAAAGTATTTTGATATGATTATTGATCGATTTGAAAAATTAACCAAGCAATCTGTTAGAAAAAATATTATCTTTAAAGATTCGTTTTGTGTAAATGATTTTAAAGAACAATATAATTCATATGGTGGAAATGCTTACGGATTGGCGAATATATTAACCCAAACGGCTTTTTTAAGACCAAAAATTGAAAGTAAAAAAGTTGAAAATCTCTACTTTACAGGACAATTAACTGTTCCTGGTCCTGGAGTTCCGCCTGCATTAATTTCAGGAAAAATTGCTAGTGATAAAATAATTAAAGCGTACAAAATATAAAATCGATTTTAACAACAAGTTTTTGAAATAAAACACTCATAATTATAAAGCGATACCATATGTTACTGCTTAAAAATAAAATATAAACATATGAAAAGTTTATTTGACAAATCATCATTAGATTGTAGCAAGAGAATTACTAAAAATTATAGCACTTCTTTTTCATTGGCTATAAAAATGCTTTCGCCAAAAATTCAGGATGATATTTATGCCATTTATGGTTTTGTGCGTTGTGCAGACGAAATTGTAGATAGTTTCGAAGGATATGATCAAGAAGAATTATTGTCGGAGTTTATTATTGAATTTCATAAAGCCTACGATAGAAAAATAAGTTTAAACCCTGTATTAAATGCCTTTCAAGAAGTAGTGCGTCGTTTTGACATGATGGATTTAGTAATTCCATTTCTTAAAAGTATGCGAATGGATTTACACAAAACCGAATATCTAACAAAATCAGAATATGAAGAATATATTTTTGGTTCGGCTGATGTTGTAGGTTTAATGTGTTTACTAGTTTTTGTTGAAGGTGATAGAAATAGATATAATGAATTGAAAAGCAGCGCAATGAAATTGGGTTCTGCATTTCAAAAAGTCAATTTTTTACGAGATTTGAAACACGATTGTGAAACTTTAGGAAGAGTTTATTTTCCAAATATTGACGTAAAGAATTTGTCACATGATTGCAAAATAAAATTAGTTGCCGAAATCGAAGCTGATTTTAAAGATGCGTTAATTGGTATTGAAATATTGCCAAAAAGTGCTAAATTTGGAGTTTATACGGCCTACAAATATTATAGAAATTTGTTGAATAAAATTGCAAAGACTGAACCCGAAGAAATTTTGAACAAAAGAATTCGCATTGATGATTTTAGTAAATTATTTATAGTGAGTAAATCGTATATTAGATACCAACTTAACATGACTTTATAATGGAAATTTTACTTTTTATTGGAATAACATTGCTCACTTTTTTAACAATGGAAGGTGTCACTTGGTGTACACATAAGTTTGTTATGCATGGCTTTTTGTGGTATTTACATGCCGATCATCATCAACCGAAATACCAAGGTATTTTCGAAAAAAACGATGCCTTTTTTGTGATTTTTGCTGTTCCAAGTATTTTATTGTTTTACAACGGTATCAATCCAGAACTTAACTTCAAGTTTTTTATCGGATTAGGAATTTTATTCTACGGATTAGCTTATTTTATTGTACATGATATCATTATTCACCAACGATTTAAGTTGTTTACAAGAACCAAAAATAAGTATATTGTTGGTTTAAGAAAAGCTCACAAAGTACACCATAAACATTTAGGAAAAGAAGAAGGTGAATGTTTCGGAATGCTAAATGTTCCAAAAAAATATTTCAAAATCTAATAATTAATTAGTCTCAATCATTAAAATAATAAATACAAAAAATGCAATCATAGCTAGTAAAGCTAAATAACTTTTTGGATTGGCAAAATTTAGTGTAATTCCCATCCATTCGATAGATTTTGGAACAAAAATCCTATCGTCTTCTTTGTTGAAATAAAACACTTTCCATTTATAGTTTTTTGGATCTTTATGTCGATTATCTGGAGTTTGTTTCATTTTTATCTCTTTGAATTGTCCACTCAATTTTGATTTAAATATCAAAAATACAAATTTTATTTTTTGGTGTTTTGAAAAACGAAACAGAAATTTATTATAAAATATTGGTTATAAAAGTTTTTTAAGTTCGTCAGGATTTTTTTGATTGTTCCAAAACAATAGCAGCTCAATAGTTTCTTTTTTCTCTTTAATTTTTAAAATAAAGTAGTTTGTTTAGAAATTAGTAATGAATACTTACCTTCTTCAAATTTTCCAATAGTTGGATTTTCAAGAAGTCTTTTTAATTCAATTGAAACTAAATTTTCAAATTTGATGACTTCTTTTATATTCCATTTTAAAAGAATAAATTCCATTTCTTCAAAATATGAATCTTCCGCAAGAAATGTCCAGTCTAATTTATATCTCATTTTAGAAAAGGAAATCGTTCTTTCATTCTTTTCATTACTTCATCATGAGGAATTACATGTCCAGCTTCAGCCTGCTTAATAGATTTTTCCAATAATTGAACTAACACTGGATGCAATGCAGAATCATCGGTTTTTTTCTCTAAAGAATATTCTGTAGCTGGTTCTTCAACTTTATTCAAGTCTAGCTTTTTATCTTTTTTATTTGAATCTTCGCTCATGAAAAATAGTTTTGAAATTAGCTTCGCTCTGTTCGCAGTTGCTCGAGTCAAATATACAAATTTTATTTTTTGGTGTTTTGAAAAACAAAGCAAAAGTTCAATACAATTTCTCCATAGCCCCGATTGCAGTGGCACGAAGTAGAACGGAAAGCGGGAAAAAGGTAACTGATAAATCCCGAGCCATTCGCTCAAAAACAATTCGTAATTTGTTTTTAATAACCTACTTTTGCACCTCAAAATAATTGACTAATTGTCACATTGACTAATTGACACATTAAAAATGAATTACCTTTCTGTAGAAAATATATCAAAATCTTTTGGCGAGCGAACGTTGTTCAAAGACATTTCGTTTGGAATAAATAAAGATCAAAAAATTGCTTTTATTGCCAAAAATGGTTCGGGCAAAACGTGTATAATGAAGATTATTAACGGTGAAGACGAACCTGATTCTGGTCAAGTAGTGATTAGAAAGGAAATAAAAATGGCGTTTCTATCGCAAGTGCCACAATTGCAAGATGAATTAACGGTTGAAGAAAGTATTTTTGCTTCTGATAATGAGATTTTGCACATTATTGCACGTTACGAAAAAGCACTAGAAAATCCAGACGATACCGAAGCGTATCAAAAAGCTTTTGACGATATGGATAGACATAATGCTTGGGATTTTGAAACACAATTTAAGCAAATTTTATTCAAATTGAAGTTGGAAGATTTCAAGTTGAAGGTTAAAAATATGTCGGGCGGACAGAAAAAACGTCTTTCGTTAGCGATAATTTTGATTAATCGTCCCGATTTGTTGATTTTGGATGAGCCTACGAATCACCTTGATTTAGAGATGATTGAATGGTTAGAAAGTTATTTTGCCAAAGAAAATATTACGCTGTTTATGGTAACGCACGACCGTTTCTTTTTGGAACGTGTTTGTAACGAAATTATCGAGCTAGATAACGGAAAATTATATAGTTACAAAGGAAATTACTCGTATTATTTGGAGAAAAAGGAAGAACGTTTAGCTTCAGAAAATGCTAGTATTGACAAAGCTCAAAATCTTTTTGTAAAAGAATTGGCATGGATGCGAAGACAACCAAAAGCGCGAACAACTAAGTCTAAATCGCGTCAAGATGATTTTTACAAAATAAAAGAAGTTGCCGAAAGTCGCCGAAAAGAAAATAAAGTCGAACTCGAAATCAACATGGAACGGCTTGGAAGCAAGATTATTGAGTTACATAAAATTTCGAAAAAGTTTGGAGATAAAAAGATTTTAGAAAATTTCAGTTTCGATTTTCAACGTGGCGCACGCATCGGAATAATTGGTAAAAATGGAACCGGAAAATCAACTTTTTTGAACTTATTGACGCAAACAATTCCTTTAGATAGTGGAAAAGTGGTTACTGGCGATACCATAAAAATTGGTTATTACACTCAAAGCGGAATTAACCCAAAACCTGGACAACGTGTTATTGATATCATAAAAGAATATGGTGAATATATTCCGTTGATGAAAGGAAAATTGATTTCGGCTTCGCAATTGTTAGAACGTTTTCTTTTCGATAGTAAAAAACAATATGATTTTGTCGAAAAATTAAGCGGTGGCGAATTAAAACGTTTGTACTTATGTACGGTTTTGATTCAAAATCCGAATTTCTTAATTCTCGATGAACCAACGAATGATTTGGATATTGTAACTTTAAATGTTTTAGAAAGTTTCTTGTTAGATTTTCCAGGCTGTTTGCTTGTGGTTTCGCACGACCGTTATTTTATGGATAAAATTGTGGACGATTTATTCGTTTTTAGAGGCGACGGAATTATAGAAAATTTTCCAGGAAATTATTCCGATTTTAGAGCGTATGAAGATTCGGCTGAGCCTACAAACAAAGATGATAACAAAGAAAAAGTTAATTGGAAAACTAAAACCATTTCTTCTGGATTAGATTTTAACGAGCAAAAAGAGTTCAATAAAATAGAAAAAGAAATCAAAGATTTAGAATTTCAAAAGAAACAAATAGAACAATTATTTTCAGATGGAAAAGTTGCTGATAATGATATTGAAACTAAAGCAAACGAACTTCAAAAAGTAATTCAAATACTAGAAGAAAAAGAAGAACGCTGGTTTGAGTTGACTTCAAAAATGGAATAAAAATTAGTGTTCAGTCACAGTCGCAGTTTGCAGACTGAAAACTGTGACTGAAAACTGTGACTGAAAACTGTGACTATACTAAAATCATATCTAAACTTCCTTTACAACTCCAAAAACGAACACGGAGTGCATTCGCCATTCGTATTTTCTTTGTTGACCAACTGTTTTTATGATAAAAAAAAATATCCAGAATATGGTATTCTAAAGAATTACAGAAATTCACTTTTACTAAACAAAAACACCATCCAAGTAACCGATTTTGGTGCCGGTTCAAGAGTTTTTAAATCCAATAAAAGACAAATCTCAAAAATTGCCGCAACCGCTGGAATTTCATCAAAAAGAGCGGAATTATTATTTAGAATTGTAAATTATTTTCAGCCTGAAAACATTCTCGAAATTGGAACTTCATTAGGTTTAGCAACTTCAGCAATGTCCTTAGGAAATAAAAATTCAAAAGTTATTACATTAGAAGGTTGTCCTAATACAATTAATCAATGTCAATGGCAATTGCAAAAATTCAATATCAATAATGTTGAATGTATAAATACCGAATTTTCAAGCCATCTAAAAACCTACAACCTACAACCTACAACCTACAACCTAATCTACTTCGACGGCAACCATTCTAAAAAAGCAACTTTAGAATATTTTGAACTTTTACTGCCAACACTAACCAACGATGCCGTTTGGATTTTCGATGATATTCATTGGTCAAAAGATATGGAAGAAGCTTGGGAAATAATCAAAAATCATTCAAAAGTTAAAGTAACCATCGATACTTTTCAATGGGGAATTGTATTTTTTAGAAAAGAGCAAGAAAAAGAACATTTTGTGATAAGAACATAAAAAAAATGACAACCATCGCTGATTGCCATTTCCCTGAATTAACAATTATGTTTACTCTTTAACTTCGGCAGTTTCTCTGCTTTTTGCTCCAATTCTGTTAGCTTTAAACATCGGACCAAATTTGAATTTAATTGAAGCAATTTTGTTATTGTCTTCAGTTGTTAAACCTTCTTTTTCAACCGTGTTTTTTCTGTTATCTAACCCTTCATACATCAATTTTATTTCATCATAATCTTCTCTCGAAAAATCTCCTTTATTGTCTTTGTATGATTGAAAAAAGGTGTCGTAAACTTTCAAAATATTATCTTTATTTACCCACGCAAAACTTATGTCTTCTCCAATTTTTCCAGCTCCAAATAATTGATCTCTTAATAATTGACTTGCACTTGGTTTTGCTGCTGCTTTTTTAACTTCTGCTTTTGCAGTTACACTAACTTTTAATTCGTCATATTTTGTAGTCGATGAATTAATTTTTTCTTGCGATGAAGTTTTAGTTTCATTGTCAAGATTAGTTATTGCATCTGATGCCTCTAAATTTTTTCTGTCAAAATCCATCTGAATTTTATCCCAGTTAGCTTCCAATTCATCTGCATTAGCAGCTTTTAAAGAGTCAACGTAAGTTTCAAGTTCTGTAATTCTTTGATTAGCCAATTCTTTTTCTTTGTTTTTACAAGAAACTATTCCTAATAGTACCATCTAAAACAACCCAATTTTTAATACATCTTTTTCATAATTAGTAAGTTTAAATATTTGATGTAAAACTAATTACAACTCTTGGCTTATATGTTATACATTTATGTCTTAAACTTATATAATTAACATTTTTGTTTGTAACAAATTCATTTTTTTACTACTAATAGGTTATAAAAGTAAATTTTAAAAATCATGGAAACACAAAGCTTTTTAAAATCAAAAACGTTCAAGTTCTTAATTCCATTTACAGTAATTTTAGGGATTATTGTATTAATCAAATTTGGCTATCATTTAGGTCAATGGTTATTTCATGCTATTAATTAAACTTTCTTTCGTAATTTTATAAGCTAAAATCGTAATCAGCAATTTTCAATGGCAAATCCACTCATAAACATTACCAATATCAAAAGAGATTTCGTTTTAGGAAGCGAAACCATATACGTTCTCAAAGGAATTGATTTGCAAATAAACAAAGGCGAATATGTCGCACTTATGGGACCATCAGGTTCAGGAAAATCAACATTAATGAACATTTTAGGTTGTCTCGACACACCAACTTCTGGAACTTATATTCTAAACGGAAAAGATGTCAGCAAAATGCAAGACGACGATTTGGCCGAAATCCGTAACAAAGAAATAGGATTTGTTTTTCAAACATTCAATCTTTTGCCACGAACAACTGCACTCGATAATGTTGCATTGCCTATGATTTATGCAGGTTATTCCAAATCAGAAAGAAATATCCGCGCAACCGAAGTGCTCAAACAAGTCGGACTAGACGACCGTATGGATCACCAACCCAACCAACTTTCGGGCGGACAACGCCAGCGTGTTGCAGTTGCAAGAGCTTTGGTCAACAAACCATCTATCATTCTAGCCGACGAACCAACAGGAAATCTTGACAGTAAAACTTCAGTCGAAATCATGAAACTTTTTGGCGATATTCACGCCAACGGAAACACTGTAATCTTAGTAACTCACGAAGAAGACATCGCCAAATACGCCCACAGAGTAATCCGTTTACGAGACGGAATTATCGAAAGTGATAATCCAAACAAAGAACATCTATAGTTTTTTTGAAGCGAATGGTTCGGGCTTTATCTGTTATGGTAATTCCTGCTCTCGTCAGTCGCTTTATCTCGTTTTGAGAACGAGACAAGAGCTCCAACAATGACGAGATCAGGGCTAGTAGACAATCCATTTGAATTTTTGTTACCTTTGAAAAAAGATTTCAGTTTAAAAATAAACTCATAAACTTCTAAACTAAAAAATGAAAGTATATACCAAAACCGGCGATACAGGAACAACCGCTCTTTTCGGAGGAACAAGAGTACCAAAACACCATATCAGAATAGAAAGCTACGGAACCGTTGACGAATTAAATTCACATATCGGATTAATTCGCGACCAAGATGTTAATCCCATCTATAAAAATGTTTTAGTAGAAGTACAAGACCGACTTTTTACAGTTGGAGCCATTCTTGCAACGCCACCTGAAAAAGAAACGCTAAAAAGCGGCGAAAAACGTTTGCAAAATCTAGGAATTATAGAAACCGATATTGAATTTTTAGAAAATCAAATCGATACAATGGAAGAATCACTTCCACCAATGACACATTTTGTACTTCCAGGCGGACATACAACTGTGTCATATTGTCATATTGCGAGATGTGTGTGCCGTCGAGCCGAGCGTTTATCCGTGCATCTTAATGACATAGAACCTACAAATGAAATGGTAATTAAGTACCTAAACCGACTTTCTGACTACCTTTTTGTATTGGCACGAAAGTTGTCTTACGACCTAAAAGCTGATGAAGTTCAGTGGATACCAAGAAAGTAGCTAGTAGCAGTTTTAGCCAGCATTTACTGCTCACTTAGACTGAAAACTGAAAACTAAAAAACACGTTCTTAATTTTAATCGTAAAATAAATCATTTTTTACTTGACTTTTTCAGTAATAAATTTATTTTTGCATAAATTATAAAATCGAAAGCAGATGTATTGGACATTAGAATTAGCATCTTATTTAAGTGATGCACCGTGGCCTGCAACCAAAGATGAACTTATAGACTACGCTATTAGAGCAGGTGCTCCTTTAGAAGTTGTTGAAAACCTTCAATCTATAGAAGACGAAGGCGAAATATATGAATCAATGGAAGAAATTTGGCCAGATTATCCAACTGACGAAGATTATCTTTGGAATGAGGATGAATATTAACAAAAAATAAACAAACACAACATTGAAAAGTCTCTCAAGAGGCTTTTTTTTATTAATTTTGTACACCTTTTATCAAAACGAACCTTTTTTCGTTAGATAAATTACTATTAACAATTTTCTAGTTACTAATCACTAGTTACTAATTACTAAAAAAATGAGTTTCATAAATAGCATACTAAAGGTTTTTGTGGGCGATAAGTCACAAAAAGATGTAAAAGCACTACAAGGAAATATTACTAAAGTTAAATCGTTTGAAACGGCTTTAGCTGCATTGTCTAATGACGAACTAAGAGCTAAAACGCAGTATTTCAAAGATAAAATCAAACAAGCGCGTTCTGAAAAAGACAACAAGATTGAAGCTCTTAAACTTGAAGTAGAACAAATAGAAGACATCGACAAAAGAGAAGATATCTACGCATCAATCGATTCTTTAGAAAAAGATGCCTACGAAATTTCAGAAAAAACTTTAAATGAAATTCTACCTGAAGCATTTGCTGTTGTAAAAGAAACCGCAAGACGTTTCAAAGAAAATACAACTATTAGAGTAAAAGCAACTCCTAGAGATAGAGAATTTTCTACAACTAAAACCTATGTTGAATTGGAGGGCGATGATGCAATCTGGGCAAATACATGGAATGCTGCTGGAAAAAAAATCACATGGGACATGATTCACTATGATGTTCAGTTAATTGGAGGTATGGTTTTACACGGTGGAAAAATTTCCGAAATGCAGACAGGTGAAGGTAAAACCTTAGTGGCAACTTTGCCATTATACCTTAACGCGCTAACAGGAAACGGTGTGCACTTGGTAACAGTAAATGATTACTTAGCAAAACGTGACAGCGCATGGAAAGCACCATTATTCGAATTTCACGGTTTAACAGTTGATTGTATAGATAATCATTCGCCAAATACAGCCGAACGTAAAAAAGCTTACGACTCTGATATTACTTACGGAACCAATAATGAGTTTGGTTTTGATTACTTAAGGGATAACATGGCACATTCACCATCAGAATTGGTGCAAAGAAAACACAATTTCGCTATTGTCGATGAGGTCGATTCTGTATTGATTGATGATGCAAGAACACCTTTGATTATTTCTGGACCAGTGCCTCAAGGTGATCGTCACGAATTCAATGAATTAAAGCCAAAAATTGAATATTTAGTAAGTCTTCAAAAAAATATCGCCAACGGATTTTTGACAGAGGCCAAACGATTTATCAAAGAAGGAAATACCAAAGACGGTGGTTTCAACCTTTTGAGAGCTTATAGAAGTATGCCAAAAAATAAAGCTTTGATTAAATTTTTGAGTGAAGAAGGAATCAAGCAATTACTTCAAAAAACAGAAAACCAATATATGCAAGACAATAATCGCGATATGCACCTTGTTGACGAAGCGTTATATTTTGTTATAGAAGAAAAAAATAACCAAGTTGAATTAACAGATAATGGTATCAAATATCTTTCAGGTGATACCGATTCAACCTTTTTCTTGCTTCCAGATATCGGTTCTGAAATTGCTCGTATCGAAAAAATGAACCTTGAAAAAGATGCCGAAGCCGAAGAAAAAGAAAAATTATTTCAAGATTTTGCCGTAAAAAGTGAGCGTATTCACACTTTAACACAATTATTAAAAGCCTATACACTTTTTGAAAAAGATGTGGAGTATGTAATTATGGACGATAAAATTCTTATTGTCGATGAGCAAACAGGTCGTATCA
>NZ_JBILJG010000040.1:0-13830 GCF_044377315.1 Flavobacterium sp. | reverse complement strand
CTAAATGATGTTATTGAAACAAAGAATAATTTAATATATAATATTGGTTTACAAAAAACCCAACTTGTCTCGCAAAACAAAATAGTAAAAGAAAGAAGTTCAACTTTAAACATTCAAAACACGAAAGGATTAAATAATAAAATGAAATTGGTGCTTCCAATTGTATTTATTTTTGGTTTTATATTCTTAAGTTTATTTATATCTTTTTACAAAACACAAAAAGCAAAACTTTCTAATAAATAAATTTTTAATTTATGAAAGGAATAATTTTAGCAGGTGGTTCAGGAACAAGGTTACATCCACTTACAATAGCTGTTAGCAAACAATTAATGCCAATATATGACAAACCGATGATTTATTATCCGTTGTCAACTCTTATATGGTCTGGCATTAGAGAAATATTAATCATTTCAACACCACATGATTTGCCACTTTTTAGAACACTTCTTGGTGATGGAAAAAAATTTGGTTGCCGATTTGAATACGAAGTACAAGAACATCCAAATGGACTAGCAGAAGCATTCATAATTGGTAAAGAATTTATAGGAAATGATAAAGTTGCATTAGTTTTAGGCGATAACATTTTTTACGGAACCGGGCTTGCTAATTTGCTTCAAGCTAATAACAATCCTGATGGCGGAATTATTTATGCTTACCATGTTCATGATCCTGAACGTTACGGAGTTGTAGATTTCGACAAAGAAGGAAAAGTGCTTTCTATTGAAGAGAAGCCACAAGTTCCAAAATCAAATTATGCGGTGCCAGGTATTTATTTTTACGATAATGATGTGGTAGAAATTGCTTCAAATATAAAACCAAGTCATCGAGGTGAAATTGAAATAACCGATGTAAACAAAGAATACCTTCGCAGAGGAAAACTAAAAGTTAGTATTCTTGACAGAGGAACTGCTTGGTTTGATACAGGAACTTTTAATTCGCTAATGCAAGCCTCACAATTTGTTCAAGTTATTGAAGAACGACAAGGATTAAAAATAGGCTCGATTGAAGAAGCAGCTTATAGAATGGGATTTATCGATAAAGACCAATTGAAATTGCTTGCAGAACCATTGTTAAAAAGTGGTTATGGAAATCATTTAATGAGTATTTTAGCAGAGTAACATGAATTTTATAGCTACAAAATTAGAAGGCTGTTTTGTTATTGAGCCAAAAATAATAACTGATGAAAGAGGCTATTTCATGGAAAGTTTTAATGAGAGAACTTTTCAGAAAGGTGTAGGTCAAGAAATTCATTTTGTTCAAGACAACCAATCTTTTTCATCTAAAGGCGTTTTACGCGGATTGCATTATCAAACAGGAGAGCATGCTCAAGCCAAATTGGTAAGAGTTTTGCAAGGAGAAGTTTTAGATGTAGCGGTAGATATTCGTCCAGATTCTCCAACATATGGTCAGTTTGAAGCTGTTGTATTATCAGGAGAAAATCAAAAACAGTTTTTTATACCGAGAGGATTTGCTCATGGTTTTTTAGTATTGAGTGAAACAGCAACTTTCTTTTATAAATGTGATAATTTTTACAATAAAGAAAGTGAAGGAGGATTATTATATAATGATAAAAGTATAGGAATTAATTGGAATTTTAATGAGGATGATTTACTAATTTCCGAAAAAGACCAAAATCTTCCAACATTTGAAAATGCCAAAAAAGTATGGTAGTTTTAGTAACAGGTGCTAACGGACAATTAGGACAATCTTTGCAATTTATTTCGGCAAATTATCCACAAATTGATTTTGTTTTCTGTTCATCGTCTGAACTTGATATTACCAATTTAGAGAATTGTAAAGCAGTTTTTTCAAATTACAAGCCCAATTATTGCATCAATACGGCAGCCTACACTGCTGTTGATAAAGCCGAAAGCGAAGCAGAAAAAGCCTTTGCAATAAATGTAACTGGAGCTAAAAACTTAGCATTAGTTAGTAAAGAATACGATACAATTTTGCTACATGTTTCAACCGATTTTGTTTTTGATGGAGATTCCTCGAAACTCGGAATGACAAATGGTTACACAGAAGAAGATGTTCCAAACCCAACAGGAGTTTATGGGCAAACCAAGTTAGATGGTGAAAAAGCAATTAAAGAGACTTTTGAAAATTATTTTATAATAAGAACATCTTGGGTTTACTCACAATTTGGAAATAATTTTATGAAAACTATGTTGCGATTAGCGTCAGAAAGAGATAGCTTATCAGTAGTAAACGACCAAATAGGAACACCAACCAATGCTGTTGATTTAGCGGAAGCTTTAGTTAAGATAATCTCTACTTCGTACCACGAACTACGAACCTCGAACTTTGGAATATATAATTTCTCCAACGAAGGTCAATGTTCATGGTATGATTTTGCAAAAGAAATATTTGAAAACAATGGCATTAAAATTGATTTAAAACCAATTCCAACCACAAGTTTTCCAACACCAGCCAAAAGGCCAGCCTATAGTGTTTTAGATAAAAGTAAAATAAAAAAAACTTTTAAAATTGAAATTTTGGATTGGAATGAAAGTTTAAAGATCGTAATTTTTCCATCATAACGGAAAATTATCTAGTTTATTTTCGATTATAACGGAAAATTACCTACTTTTGTGTTATGATAAATCGAGTTTTAGAACAAAACATTTTAAATGAACTTTTTCAAAAAAAAGCAATTGTATTTTTAGGAGCAAGACAAGTTGGAAAAAGCACTCTATTAAAACATCTGTTTAAAGAAACAGAAAATATTTTGTGGTTAGACGCAGAAAATTCAGACGTACATGCAGTTTTTGAAAATGCAACTTCAAAAAGATTAGAGCTTTATTTTGAAAACAATAAAATAATCATCATTGATGAGGCTCAAAAAATTAATAATATAGGTAGTAAATTAAAGTTAATAACAGATTATCTTCCAGAAATTCAAGTAATTGCTACAGGTTCAAGTGCTTTTGAATTGAGAAACCAACTAAATGAACCTTTGACAGGAAGAAAATTTGAACATCATCTTTTTCCCTTATCATTTGCAGAAATGGTAAAACATCATGGTCTTTTAGAGGAAAAAAGAATGTTGCAACATCGTTTGGTTTATGGATATTATCCAGAAGTTGTATTAAATCAAAAAAATGAGGAAAAAATAATTCGCTTGTTAGCAGACAGTTATTTATATAAAGACATTTTGTTATTCAAAGGTATCCGAAAACCCGAAAAAATGTTAGAATTGCTCAAGGCTTTGGCATGGCAAATAGGAAGCGAAGTAAATTATTCTGAATTAGGAAATTTAATTGGGCTAAAAAGTGAAACTGTAGAAGACTATATTCATTTGCTAGAACAATCTTTCGTGATTTACCGACTAAATGCCTTTCATACCAATCATAGAAAAGAAATTAAAAAAGGGAAAAAAATATATTTTGTTGATTTAGGGATTAGAAATGCAATAATAAATGATTTTTCAGCGTTAGAAACACGAAACGACAAAGGAGCATTATTTGAAAATTTCATGGTAAATGAAATAATTAAAAAAAATTCATATGCTGAAAATTTTAAAAAACCATTTTTTTGGAGAACCCAAGAACAACAAGAAATCGATTTAATTTTAGAAAAAAATAATGTATTAGAGTGTTTCGAAATCAAATATAATCCTAAAGTAAAAGCTAAATTAACAACTGGATTTACTAATAAATATAGCAATTATACTTTTCAAGTGCTAAATTCAGAGAATTTCTTCGAGTTTTTAATTTGAAAAACAAATTTTTAAAAGAGATTTCTTATAGTTAAATCAAAATAACCTAGTAATTTTAAATTTTGAGTTTAAATTTACAAGGATAAATGATGTTTTTGCTAATTAAACTTGTAGACTTTATAAATATATTATTTGAAAAAACATAATTTTACAACCATATTATAAATCATCGTTGAAGTAAACTTAATTTTCTTAATTCCTTAATGGTTTAAAAAAAAGAAACTTCTCAAAATTATATTGTTTACCTTGAAAAAGAAACTTATTCTTATCGTAATTCTGCTTGTTAATATCTCACTACTTTTTGCTCAAAAAACCAGCAAAATCGAAGTGGAATATTCCGACTTTGCCGATGTTAATCAGATTGAGCTTCCAGATGGGTTATTGTTAACAGGAAACGTTCGAGTTAGCCATGATGGAATAATAATGACTTGCAACAAAGCCTATTATTATCAAAAAGAAAATTACATAAAAGCTTTTGGTGATGTCGAAATGATTCAAGGCGATACGTTAACTATGACTAGCAAATATGCCGAGTATAATGGCGCCATAAAAAAAGCATACGCATCTGGAAATGTGGTTATGGATTCACCAGAATCAACCCTTACAACCGATACAATTTATTTTGACAGAAACATCCAAGAGGTTTATTTTAATAGTAATGGAACGATTGTCAACAAAAAAAATACACTTAAAAGTAAGGCTGGTCGCTACTATGTAAAGGAAAAAAAATACCAGTTTTTATCGGCGGTAGAGTTGAAAAATCCTGAATATACTATAAAGTCCAATCATTTAGATTACAAAACTACACATGGAAATTCGATTTTAAAAGGACCTTCGACTATTGTTGGTAAAGAAACTTTTATTTACACCGAAAACGGGCATTATAACAGTAAGAAAAACACAGGGCATTTTCTACAAAAATCGTTTATAAAATACAAAGACCAATTGATAGAAGGCGATAGTTTGTATTATGACCGAAAAATTGAATATGCCGCAGGAACCAATAATGTAAAAATCACGGATTCAATAAACAAAGCAATTGTAAAAGGGCATTATGGTGAAGTTTTCAAGCAAAAAGATTCGTTGTATATAACCAAACATGCGTCTATTCGGTTTTTATCTGAAAAAGATTCCATGTTTATTCACGCCAAAAAGATTTTTGTTACAGGAAAAGTGGGTGAACGTGTTATTAGAGGTCAAAAGAATGTACGTTTTTATAAAACAGATTTGAGTGGTAAGTGCGATTCTATAAATTCCGACCAAAAAAAGGCACTTACTCAATTGATCGGAAAACCAATTCTTTGGAATTTTGAAAACCAATTAACAGGCGATTTAATGCACTTAATTGGTAATAACAAAACCGAAAAAATAGATTCATTAAAAGTTTTGAATAACTCGTTCATAATATCTAAAGACACAGTAGGAACGGGCTATAATCAGGTTAAAGGGCTCAATTTATATTCTAAATTTAAGAATAATAAAATATACGAAACCGATGTTGTCAAAAACGCAGAAGTTATTTTTTATATGCGAAATGACGCCCAAGAGCTTATAGGCATCAACAAGTCCGTTTGTAGCAAGATTAACATGATAATGGATGATAACAACAATATAGAAACCATTACATTATACAACAATCCCGATGGCGACATTTTCCCAGAAAAAGACTTACCCGAAAACGCCAGACTACTAAGAGGTTTTGAATGGCGTGGCGACGAACGAATAAAAAGCAAAGACGATATTTATCCAGCTGATGAGGTGGAATTGCATAATGCTATTGTTTTAAGGAGTAAGGAGAAGTATGAGGTGGAGAAAATAGGACGGGAGATAGAAGAGAATAAATTAAAAGATAAGTTGAGCGGGGATGAAGTATTTGATCAAGTGTTTAGAAAGTATAACAATCGATTAATTAGAGATAAAAACAATCAATTATTATTGGTTAAAAATTATAAGTTTAAGTTTTCTTATAACCAAAAAATTATTGATAACTACAAAAAAAAGTATCCTAAATACAAAGAAGAAATAAAAATAAATGAAGTTTTATGGGATTGGAAAACATCTCCATACGGTAAATATGATGAACGAGAAATTTTGGAAAACGAAGTAATTGAATATCTAGAATTTCCAAAAAAAGACTACATGACTTATGAAGAAATTTTTAAAGAATTTGATGACAGAGTAATAATTGACAAAAATGGAATGAGATTGTATGTGAAAGATGGGAAATTTAAAACCCCAAAAGATGAAAATTCATTTAAAAACTTAAAAAAGAAATTTCCTAAGCATAGGACAGAGGTTAGAATTAATCAAGTTTTATGGGACTGGAATATGGTTAACGGAAAATATGACGGAGGTCTTTTTTAAAATATTTATTAATGAAAGAGAAAATTATTACAGCAATAAAAAGCAACAAGTTTTTAATACAGAGCGTAAACACTTTATTGTTGAGAATCATAGGAGTGATAACTTTATTTGGCTTTACGCTTTTTTTAACTCATAATTATAATGCAAAAATTATTGGACAATATGATTTTATTAGAACTTTCATACTAGTTGTAGGCACTATGTGTTTACTAGGAACAGAGCAATCAATATTATATTTTACTGGAGTTCTTAAGGGTGAAAACAGCTTAATTTCTTTGAAAAACATATATTACAAAACCGTAGCCATAATTTTTGCAACATCCATTATGGCTTTATTGATAATTATTATTGTTGGAGAAAGAACAATAAATTTGTTTTTTAATGATGAGAATATTTTTTTGTTGCTATTGAAATCAACAATATGTATTTTTTTTTTCTGTATAACTACATTTAATACTGAGGTTTTAAGAGCTTTAGATAAAATATACTTAGCTGAATTATTTAGAAATACATTTAAATATTTATCTGTAATAATAGGTTCAATTTATCTATTTACTATTCATGAAGAAAATTTCTTAGTTGATACATTCTTATTAGGCTTTGTTCTTTTAGCTATAATTTCTTTCCTAATAATAAATCAAATTTTTAATAGGGAATTTAAAACGTCAATAATCCAAACAACCACAACAAAATACACCTATAAGCACATTATAAATAAATCTTATCCAATGGCAGTTAGTGCAATGGCAATTTTTTTATTAATGAGTTTTGATATTATGTTCTTAAAAAAATACAAAGGAGACGAAGATGTTGCTTATTATGGTGTTGCTATAAAATTAATGACAATGATATCAATGGTTATTAATACTATTAATGTCACAGTATCCACCAAAACAGCTGAATTGTATAACATTGATGATAAATTAGAACTGCAAAAAGTTGTAACGAAGAGTTCTAGAATAATATTTTTGCTCTCTTTTCCAATGATTTTGTTTTTTTGTTTTTTTTCAGAAAAAATATTATCTATTTTCGGTGAAAACTATACCTATGCTAAAGAGGCATTAATTATCCTTGTTATTGGACAAGGAATCTGTTCACTATTTGGAGTTTCTCAAATTTATTTAAATATGACAGGACGACAAAGGCACTTTCAAATTATTTTAATATTTTCAGTATTTATAAATTTTACACTAAATAAAGTTTTAATACCAAAACAAGGAATAATTGGAGCTGCAATTGCTTATTCAATAAGTATGATATTTTGGAATTTGATAGTTACTTATTATGTTTACAAGCAAGATAAAGTTAAATTATACATACATTAGTTAAAGATTTATATATGAATTTCAAAATAAAGAAAAGTAACTTAACCTTTTTGGTTTTATTTCTTGTTAATCTACTAGTATCGGTACTTGCATTTTTTGTTTTACCAGACAAGTTTTTTAATGATGCAGAGGTAATAGTTAAAGACATATATAACCAAGAAGGGTTTATAGGTAGTTATCCTTTTGCAATATTTTTTTATAAATATACTTTTTTAAAATATTTACCATATCCATTAATAGGTTTTTTCCAATATATAATATTGATTTATATTATATATAAAATTGGTGTTCCAAAAAACTTTCATATTTTAAATGTTAGAAACATTCTTGTTTATATTGGATTTTTTATGTTAGCAATCTTTGTATCAATGCCATCTAAAGAGTTTATAACTTTTGTAGTGGTTTCTACTATCCCTATTGTGTATTCAAACCCGAATAAATCCATAAAATTTAAAGTTATATATTCTTTAATCTTATTAGCTTTATTTAGTTTTTATAGAAGTTATTTTCTTTTTATTCCAATAATTTCAATCGGAATGTATTTTTTCACATTTCTCAAGTTAAAAAACAAAGCTTTTTTATCGATAATTTTTGGAGTTTTTATCTCTATATTAATATCAATTGTAATTGCGAGTATAGAAGGAACTTATATTACAGAATCTACAAGGGAAATGGTAAATGAAATACGAGGCAATACAAGTGAAGCTCAATCAAAGTTTGTTTCTCCTGTCGAGCCAAATACTTGGTATGGAGAATCAATTAGTATAATATATGGTTTTTTAGCTGTAAATATTCCTATTATAGAGACTTTCAAGCACATTTTGAAACCACAGATAATTGTGTTCATAATTTGGCAGTTATTTTTGTTTTATATTTTATTAAAAAAACTTTCCAAGTCTTTAAAAAATAAAGAAAAATATAAGTTAGAATTGTGGATATTATTAATACTTTTTTCATATTATATTGTTCAAGCATTATTTGAACCAGATTTGGCGTCTGCAGTTAGACATAAAATGGGATTTTTTCCACTAATTTATTATGTGTTCTATTATGAAAATTTCAAAAGAAAAGTATAAAAAAAGCATCAATTTTTTTTTAACATTAATAGCAATTACTTTAATTTTTAGAAAACCATGTACTTGGCTCATAATAATGTATTCTCTATTTTCTTTGTTTTATGTTAAGAAAATCACTTTTACTAAAGAGGGTTTAAAATTATTTTCATTCATTGCTTTTCCATTAATAGTAGAAATCATGTTTTTTTGGAACAACAATTCTTATATTTTAGGTCTAAAGGCTATTGAAAAAAGTGCAGTATTATTAATTTTTCCTTTCTTTATAATTGGCAATTATAAAAGAATCAATTTTTATAAAATAGTTAATTTTTATAGGATATTAGTACCAATCATTGTGTTAATTTTCTATATTTCTTACATTAACTTTGATGATACTTATGTAAACATATATTCGAAAAGAGAGGATTATTTGTGGGCAATTGGTTATTCCTTTTCAAATTATGTTGGGATGCATGGGCCAGCACTCAATATGCATTTGTCATTTGTTTCGATTTGTAACTTTTATTTTATATTTTATAAATTCAAAACACAAAGTATGAATTTTAAAATTATAAACATAATATGTTTTTTAATATCGTTTTATCTAGTTGTTTTTGTCAATTCTAAACTTGCATTAGCTATTCTCATATTAAATATTGTATTAATTTTTTTTATTGAGCTAAAGAGTCTTTTTTCGTTAAGAAAACTAATTTTAGTTTTCGTATTATTAATAAGTACATTATCCACTATCATAGTTATTTATATTAAAAATAATCCATATATGATTACTAAATATACCGAGGTTACATTTGCACATATGGACAAAATAGGAAGATTAGATGAAGTAGAAAATCCAACTGCAAATGTTTTCAATTCATTTGTAACAAGAGTATCTATTTGGAAATCTACTTTAGAGTTAATTTCAGATAATTTTTTATTAGGAGTTGGTGCTTCAGATAGTAAAAAGGAATTGGTCGAATATTTTAAAAAAACTGATCAAAAATTTTTAGCTCAATATGAATTTCCTGTACATAATCAGTTTTTAGATTCTTCTCTAAAGTATGGGATATTAGGCTTTATTTCTATTTCAATATACTTTTTTTCTATTTTCTACCTCTGGCGAAAAACCAAGAAAATTATAATTTTATGCTTTTTTATTTTGTTCTTATCTTCAAATTTAACAGATGATTTTATGATTAGATTTGATGGAATAGTTTTTAGTAGTTTTTGGATATGTGTTTTCACAACGGAGCGTTTAAAAAAGAAAGAATAAAAGAGTTACATTTGCACATTTGTTTTCTAAATTTATTTAAACAAAGATTTAATCATTATAATATAAATGAAAAAAGCATTAGTAATAGATTGGCTTGACAAGTTTACAGGATCTGAAAGAGTAATTGCATCTTTAGACAAAATATTTGCATTTGATAATGTTTATACATTAATAAGTGTTATGAATGAAGAGGACATAAAAAAGACACTACCAAAACACAAAGGAAAAATTGAACAAACAAAGTTAAAGTATTTTGGTAGTTTTTTCAGGTATTTATTCTTTATTTTTCATCATTTAATAGGATTAATAAAAATTGATAAAAATATTGAGTTAATAATTTCATCCTCACACTCAGTTGCTAAAGGGGTTAAAAAATCTTCAAAACAATTACATATATGTTTTTTTCAAGCCCCAAATTTTAATTATATATGGGATCACTATAATTTGTTTTTTGGTAAACTAAAATATATAATCCATCCTTTAATAATTTTATTAAGGAGAATAGATTTTAAGCAAGCACAAAGGCCTGATTATATAGTTGCAAATTCAAATTATGTAAAAAATTGGATTAGAGAAAAGTATAATAGGGATTCGATAGTAATATATCCTCCTGTTGATTTGAATTCATTTCAACTTAACACTGTAAAAGAGGATTATTATATTGCAATTGGTAGAATTGCAACTATAAAAAGATTTGATATAATTATAGAAGCATTTAATAAAAACAAGAAAAAACTTATCATAATTGGCGACGGAGAACAATTTGAAAAAATGAAAGAAATGGCATCAAGTAATATTGAATTCAAAGGATTTTTAGAATCTATTGAAATTAATAAATATGTTAGTAAAGCAAAAGCATTTATTCAAGTTGGTATTGAAGGTTTTGGTATAGCACCTATTGAAGCCCAAGCCTGCGGTACTCCTATTATTGCTTATGGTAAAGGAGGTGTTCTTGAAACAGTTGTTGATAAGTTAACAGGGCTATTCTTTGATGAGCAATCTGTAAATTCATTGCTTCAAGCAATTGAAAAATTTGAAACTATGAAATTTAATCCTGTATTAATTCGTGATAACGCATTAAAGTTTTCTACTGAAAAATTTGAAGAGGAAGTAAAAAACTTTGTTTTTGATAAGTATCAAATTTTCAAAGAAAACCAAAAACTAAACATAAATTAAATTATAACAAAACAAGTGTTAATTTCCAAATATTTTACTCTTTTTAAGTACAAAACAAACCTATTCATTTGTTTGTTAGCCCTACCGCTTATAACAATCCCGTTACCGCCATTTTACAACAGTATTGCTACGATTTTATTTTTATTGTATGCTTTTTCAGGATTTTATAAATTAAAGTTCAAAATCAATAAAGAATTGTTATTACCAATTATTCTTTTTGGGTTAATGACCTTGTCTTTATTATGGACTTCAGAGTTGACCTTTTCTTTAAATGGGCTTCAAAAGAACTCACCTTTTTTGTTAATTCCATTAGCTTTTTTATTCTTTCCAAAGTTCGACAAGAAAACCTTATATTCTGCCATTAGATTATTTGGTTTTAGCATGGTAGTTTTTGCCATTTATTCTTTTATAAGAGCAACCATACGATATGTTGAAAATGGGGACAAGTCAATGTTTTTATATAACGAACTTGTATCAGTTGAACTTAATGCTATTTATATTGCAACGTTTACAACTTTAGCATTATTCTATTTTATAGTACAAAAAAGCAAAAAGACATTAGATTATATAGCTATTTATATTTTGGCATTATTCGTGGCACTATTATATTCAAAAACAGTATTTTTAATGGTTGCGCTACTTCTTGTTTGGCATTACATTCAGTTTTCAAAAACACAAACAAGTGTAAAATGGGTTACAATTGCTTTAGGGGTGACTTTTTTGTTTTTGTCAGCCATTTTTGTTCCAGTAGTACAAGAAAGAGTTTCAGAAGAATACGAAACAGCTTTTGTTGACAATACAATTTATGCAGATTATGGTAATAAAGATCAAAACATTTATAATATTAGTCTTAAACAAGCCTATACCAAAAAAGAGTTTGAACCAAATAGTTTTTTTCCAGGAACGGCCTACAGAGTTTTTCAAGCAAGAATTTTTACTGAATTACTCCAAGAAAAAAGTATTCTATTTACAGGTCTAGGAATAAATGCATCTGATGAAGCCATTCAAGATAAACATAAACAATACAACCTTTTTAAAGATTATGAATACCACAATTTTCACAATCAATACATACAATTTTTCGCTGAACTTGGCATTTTAGGTTTTGTAATTTTCGTTTTAATGGTTTTCATTAATTTAAAAAATGCAATTAAAAATAAAAATTTCCTTCATATTGTTTTCGCAGTATCAATGATAATACTATTTTTGACAGAATCATTATTATGTCGTCAGAGAGGAATACTATTTTTTATTACATTATATTGTATTTTTAATAGTATTCCAAACAAAACAAAAGAAATAAAAAGTAAATGAAAAGAATATTAATAACAGGAGCAGCAGGTTTTTTAGGATCACATTTATGTGATAGATTTATAAAAGAAGGATATTTTGTTATTGGTATGGATAACCTTATAACAGGAGATTTAAAAAATATAGAACATCTTTTTAAGCTTGAAAATTTCGAATTTTACCATCATGATATTACAAAGTTTGTCCATATTCCAGGTCAGCTAGATTATATTTTGCATTTTGCATCGCCAGCAAGTCCAATAGATTATTTAAAAATCCCTATCCAAACATTAAAAGTTGGGTCGTTAGGAACTCATAATTTATTAGGATTAGCAAGAGTTAAAAAAGCAAGAATTTTAATTGCATCAACCTCTGAAATTTACGGCGATCCATTGGTGCATCCGCAAACAGAAGAATACTACGGAAATGTAAACACAATAGGTCCAAGAGGCGTTTATGATGAAGCCAAACGTTTCCAAGAGTCAATAACAATGGCTTATCATACCTTCCATGGTGTAGAAACTAGAATTGTTAGAATATTTAACACATATGGTCCAAGAATGCGATTAAACGATGGTCGTGTAATTCCTGCTTTCATTGGTCAAGCATTACGAGGTGAAGATTTAACTATCTTTGGAGATGGAATGCAAACTCGTTCATTTTGTTATGTAGATGATCAGGTCGAGGGAATATATAGATTATTACATTCAGACTATCATTTGCCTGTAAATATTGGTAATCCAGATGAAATTACTATTAAAGATTTTGCCGAAGAAATAATAAAACTTACAGGAACCAATCAAAAAGTAGTTTACCATCCACTTCCAATAAATGATCCTTTACAACGCCAACCAAACACCACAAAAGCTAAAGAAATTTTGGGTTGGGAAGCAAAAGTTAATAGAGCAGAAGGAATGAAAATCACTTATGAGTATTTCAAATCTTTGTCTACCGAAGAGTTACTAAAAGAAGAACACAAGGATTTTTCTAAATATATAGTTTAAAATGGCTTCTAAATCAGGAAGATTTTCAGGATATATCCGACCGATAACATATGCTTTAGATTTAGGATTAATAAATATTTTAGCTTATTTTTTTCTGTCAAATTATCTTTTTGGAAAATTTTTAGTTGCTTTTATTTCAATCTCATGGATAATAATTGCAATAAACGTAAGCTTTTATGAAGTTTTTAGGTTTACTAAAATAGTTTCGATACTTAATAAAACGGTCAAACAATTTATATTGTTTGCATTAGTCTGTTTTGCGTTTTCTCAGTTTTATGTTAAAGATGCAAATTCACAACTTTTACTAAAATATATTTTATCTTCATTTGCTATTATCATTTTTAGTAAACTATTCATTTTCTTTGCTTTAAAAAAGTATCGCTCAATTTTTGGAGGTAATCAAAGAAAAGTTTTAATAATTGGTAATGGTAAAAACGCTTATAAGCTTAAAGATTTGTTTGACGAAAACCCAGATTATGGATGTAACTTAATTCATTTTTTTGAACCAAAAACCAATAAAAAACAACAGTTTGATGAAATTTTTAGCTTTTCAACAGAAAATCAAATAGATGTTATATTTTGTTCTTTAGAAAATACATCAGAAAAGGAAATAGAAGAACTT
>NZ_JBILJG010000039.1:0-14533 GCF_044377315.1 Flavobacterium sp. | reverse complement strand
ATCAGTGGCAGAAAAATAAGAAAATGGAAGATAATAACTTTTCAGATGACCAAATCGGTCGTGCAAGAGTACAAGATTCACCCGAATTAGTTGCCTATTACAAAGAACTTGAAGCTTTAGGCGCAGGCGCTTTATGGACAGTAGCCAATGACATCGAACCTTGGGAACCGCGTTCGTCATCTGTTCCAATGCTTTGGAAATATGATGATTTACGTGATTTAGTTTTAAAATCATCCGAATTAGTTACACCCGAACAAGCAGGTCGTCGTGTGGTTTATTTAGTAAACGACAAACGTAAAGATGTATCAGCAGCTGTGGGTTGGTTGTACACTGGAATTCAAGTAACGCGTCCAGGCGAAAGTACTTCGGCGCACCGTCATAAGGCATCAGCATTACGATTTATTATGGAAGGTGAAAAAGGCTATACCGTTGTAGATGGTAATAAAATTATGCTTGAAGTGAATGATTTTGTCATCACCCCAAATTCCACTTGGCACGAACACGGCGTGGAAGAAGGCGGGAAAACCTGTATTTGGCAAGATGGTTTGGATATTCCTTTAGTAAACGCATTGGAAGCCAATGATTATGCTGTTTATGATGGCAAACAGCCTTTAGTAAAACCGCTGAATTATTCACCAATAATTTACGGTTGTGCAGGATTAATTCCAGCTGATACAACCTGGGACAAGCCGTATTCGCCATTATTCAAATATTCTTGGAAAAATGTGTATCCAGCACTTTTAGAAGCTCAAAAAGTGAATGATGTTAATCTGTTTGATGGCATTTTTATGCAATATTCGAATCCGTTAACTGGCGGACACGTGATGCAAACTATGGGTGCCGCGATGCAATTATTGCCAGCGGGTTTCAAAGGAAAAGCACACAAGCATACAGGTTCGTTTGTGTATCAATGTGCGAAAGGAAAAGGTTTTTCCATCATCAACGGCCAACGCTTCGATTGGAAAGAAAGAGATATTTTCTGTGTTCCGAGTTGGGCTTGGCACGAACACCACAATTTATCTGAAACCGAAGATGCTTGCCTATTTCAATTCAACGATTTACCTGTAATTGAAAGTTTAGGATTATTTCAAAGTAGAGAATTAGAAGAAAATAATGGTCATCAGCAAATACAATAACAATATCAAATTCAAAATTCAATAACATTAAAAAAACATAGCGAACTTTGCGTAAATCTTTGCGGTTAAATACATAAATATGAAACTACTTACCTACAAAACACAAGATACCGAGCCACGTTTGGGCTTCATTCATAACAACCAAGTTATTGATATGGAAGATTTTGGTGAAATTTCTAATTTTCCATTACCTAATGATATGTTGGATTTAATTGATATGGGATTTGAAATTATTGCTGAAATAAGTGAATTAATTTCGGAAACACCAGAAAATTTCTTCGAAGAAATTGCTTATGAAATGAACGAAGTTACTATTTTAGCGCCTATCGAAAAACCAAGAAAAAACATCATTGGAATTGGTTTAAATTACACCGAACATGTAGCAGAAAGTGCTCGAACATTAGATACAACAGGAAAATTGCCTACAAAACCAATTATTTTCTCAAAACCGCCTACAACAGTTACGGCAACAAACACCGAAATTATCAAAAATACAAAACTAACTTCTCAATTAGATTGGGAATGTGAATTGGCTGTAATTATCTCAAAAAAAGGAAAATACGTGCCTAAATCTGAAGCTTTAGATTATGTATTTGGTTATACCGTAATTAATGATATTTCTGCCCGCGATTGTCGTAGAGAAGGACAATGGATTGTATCTAAAGGACAAGATACTTTTGCGCCAATGGGCCCTTATTTGGTTACAAAAGACGAAATTGAAAACCCGCACAACTTGAATTTGTCATTAAAAGTAAATGGAGTTGAAAAACAAAATTCCAACACCAAATTTATGCTTTTCAATATCAATGATTTGATTGAAGATTTAAGCATTGTTTTTACCTTAGAAGCTGGCGACATTATTGCAACAGGAACTCCTGCAGGTGTTGGCGCAGGTCGTGATCCTCAAGAATGGATGTATGATGGCGATGTGGTAGAAGCCACAGTGGAAGGCATTGGAACAATTGTGAATACGATTAAAGAAATTTAAAAAAGTTTTCAGTCTCAGTTTTCAGTATTCAAACTGTTAACTGAGACTGCGACTGTAAACTATATAAAAATGAAATACAGAATAGGACAAATAGTTCCATCATCAAACGTAACGATGGAAACCGAAATACCAGCCATTTTTCGTTCACGAGAAACCATTTTGCCTGAGCGTTTTACGTTTCATAGCAGTAGAATGCGCATGAAAAAAGTAACCAAAGAAGAATTGGAAGCGATGGATGCGATGAGTTTGAAATGTGCGCAAGAACTGTCAGATGCTCACGTAGATGTAATGGGTTATGCCTGCTTGGTAGCGATTATGAGTATGGGACGCGGGTATCATTGTGTGTCGGAAGTAAATTTGCACCAAGAAACAGTGGCTAATGATTTTCCAACGCCAATTGTTACTTCTGCAGGTGCATTAATTAACGGATTAAAGGTTTTGGGTGCGAAACAAATTTCGATTATTACGCCGTATATGCGACCATTAACCGATATGGTGGTGGATTATATTGAAAATCAAGGCATCAAAGTAAAACAAAGTATTGCTTTAGAAATTCCAGATAATTTAGAAGTTGCCGCTCAAAACCCACTAAATTTATTGGAAATTTACAAGCAATTAGATTTAACAGATGTCGATGTTTTAGTTGCTTCAGCTTGTGTGCAAATGCCATCGTTGGAAGCTATAGATTTAATTCAGGCTGAATGTGGAATTCCAGTTACTTCTGCAGCAGTTTGCACCACCTATGAAATGATGAAAAAATTAGGAATTGAAGCTAAATCTGCCATTGGTGGGGAATTATTAAATGGAAAATATTAATTTGAATTGGGAACTTATTGATGGTAAGTTAGTAACTAATTTCAAATTTTCATCGCAAACAGAATTGGTTAAATTTCTTGAGAAAATAGCCTGTTTTGCTGATGAAATGAACCATCATCCCGATTGTAAAATTCACAAAGCATTTCAATTAGAAATTTCATTATTTACTCACGATAAAAAGGAAATTACAGATTTGGATTATCAATTGGCTAAAAAAATAGAAAGTATAATATACTTATAAAATAAATGAGCTAAATTCTAGAATCGAAAATATATCAAATTGAAGTAACTAATCAGTTTAAAAAAATCAATTATAATAAAGGAAATTATAATAAAGTAAATTATATTTTAAAATAAAGAAAAAGAGTTTGTCTGAACTCTTTTTCTTTGTTAATGAAACTCTCCAAAAATTTGTGAGGCTACATTGTATGCACTTTCAAAACTCATTGGACTAACATTGGTTTCAGCTTTTTGTTGCGTAAAATAGGAAAGCATTTTTTCTGTAGGCATATTCCCTGTCAAATCATCTTTAGCCATTGGGCAGCCTCCAAAACCTTGTATAGCGCCATCAAATCTTAAGCATCCAGCTTTATAAGCTATATCAATTTTTTCATGCCATTTATCATGAGTAGTATGCAAGTGAGCACCAAACTCAATTTGAGGATAAGCTTTTATTAAATTTGAAAACAAATAATCAATTGATTCAGGTGTTGAGCTGCCAATAGTATCTGATAACGAAATAATTTTTACACCAAGATTTGATAGCTTATTTGTCCATTCACCTACAATGTCAACATTCCAAGGATCACCATAAGGGTTACCAAAACCCATCGAAAGATAAGCAACAACCTCCTTATTATTTAAGGTAGCTATTTCTAAAATTTCTTGTAATGTAACTAAACTTTCACCAATTGTCTTGTGTGTATTTCGCATCTGAAAATTTTCAGAAATAGAAAAAGGAAAACCTAAATAAGTTATTTGTTTGTGATTAGAGGCTGTTGTAGCTCCTTGTGTATTAGCAATTATAGCCAATAGTTTACTTTTTGATTGAGATAAATCCAATTGTTGCAAAACAGAAGCTGTATCTTGCATTTGAGGAATTGCTTTTGGCGAAACAAAACTACCAAAATCAATAGTGTCAAAACCAACTCTTAAAAGAGATTGAATATAGGCAACCTTTCTTTCTGTAGGTATAAAAGCTTTAATACCTTGCATGGCATCTCGCGGACATTCAATAATTTTAACTTTTGTTTTCAAAATAATTATTTATGAGTATAAAGATAAAAATTATTTATTTAAAATCGCTTTATTTATTTTCTTTATCAAGCAAGGTCCTTCATAAATAAATCCTGTGTATAACTGAATCAAACTCGCTCCAGCATTTAACTTTTCGATAGCATCGTCAGCAGAATGAATGCCTCCTACGCCAATAATTGGGAAACTTTTATTGCTTTTTTCTGCTAAAAATCGAATAACCTCAGTAGAACGGTTTTTTAAAGGTTTACCAGACAAGCCTCCAATTTCAATTTTAGCTTCTGATAGTAATCCATCTCGAGAAATTGTTGTGTTAGTTGCAATGACACCTGCAATTTTTGAAACATTTATAATATCAATTATATCTAACAATTGTTCGTTTGTCAAATCTGGAGCTATCTTCAAAAGTATAGGTTTTGGAGTTTGCTTCTTCAAATTTTCATTTTGAAGTGTAGATAATAAATTAGTAAGAGGTTCTTTATCCTGAAGTGCTCTTAAGTTTGGTGTATTAGGTGAACTCACATTTACCACAAAATAATCAACAAAATAAAATAATTCATTAAAACAAATTAGATAATCACCTACAGCTTCCTCATTTGGTGTCATCTTATTTTTTCCAATATTACCTCCAATAATTACTTTTTTATTTTTTTTTAATCTTTCAACTGCAGCCTTAACACCTCCATTATTAAATCCCATTCTATTAATAATTGCATTTTCTTCTTTTAGGCGAAATAGTCTTTTCTTAGGATTTCCATCTTGAGCAATAGGTGTTAACGTGCCTATTTCTATAAATCCAAAACCAAAATTAGATAGTTCATTAAAAAGTTTTGCATCTTTATCAAATCCTGCAGCTAACCCAACTCTATTAGGGAATTTTATTCCAAAAACTTCTGTTTCCAATTCTTTATTATTTGTTCGATACAAACTTTTAATTAACGCTGGAATAAAAGGTATTTTATGAAGAAAGGCAATAAATAGAAATGAAAAATGATGAACTTTTTCTGGATCAAATAAAAAAAGAAATGGTCGAATTACTAGTTTATACATTAGAAACTTTTTTACAAAAATAAACTATTACATTATTATAGAAAACTAAATTTAAATTCTTATTTAAAAAAAATAAACCGACTTAAGAAACAGTCGGTTTATTTTATAATTTATTTTAATATTCTGAACTATATTTTAAGGCCTGTTAAGAACAGGTATAGTAATATTAACAGTTCTTGTCATTAAGTTTGAGGCTGGCAATTCTACTTTATGAACAGGATTTCCATTTGTATCGTAAGCTCTAATAATAAATACTTCATTTCTTGGCACCCCCACAGTTAGCTTACCTGTTGCTCCGGTAACGCCTAAAAGAATTAGAGGAATATTGTGGTAAGTTGTTAAACCTGTTACACTAGGTCTAAAAATTTCACAACGGATTCCTTGAGCAATAGTGCCATCATAATTTTTTGCAATAACTGTTAATGAAACAACTTGAAAAGCCACATCATTATTCCATCTTGTAAAGTGAGAGACATTACCAACATATTTTGCACCAACTTTGGTAGAAAAACCTTCCTCTCTCCACAATCCTGCTACTTCATCAAACCACCACATTGGCATTGTTGCTGGTGCTTTTTCTAATTGTTCAGGTGTAATATTCATGGTTATTTCAGCTTTATGACCATTAGTTAATTGTAACTTTTTATTATTAGCATCTTTTAATTCAACGGTTACCATACCAAAAGTCTCTAATCCTTTGTATTGACCTTGGGCATCAATAGCAAATAAAGAACCTGGCATTTTATCAAAAACGTAAGGATCATTAGCAGGCATGTCTGATGTTAAAACTTTTACAACTCCATTATAAGGCTGACCATTCTCGGTTGAAAATGCACCATCAAACTTTACAGTTGTATTTCCTACAGTTACAGTACTTTCAACCCCAGATTGAATGGTAAATGTTGTTGGAGCTACCAGCATAATTTTTAAAGTGTTTAAACTTTCATGTGTAATTAAAGTTCTTGAACCACTTAAATAACCTTCTTTTTCAGCTGTTAAATAGGCAAATCTTTCTTTAACATAAACATTACTTAATGTAAAAACTCCGTTAGCATCAGTAGTGCTAGTCTTGCCATTCATCTTTACTGTAACATTAGAAAGAGGTTGGTTTTGTTCATCAACTATTAATCCTTCAAAGTCTCTTTTAACACTTTTTCCTAAATCAAATTTATATTCTACATTAGTATTTACAAAGATTGTAGATTCATCTTCACTGGTGTTACAACTTGTAAAAAGTGCCGCTGTTATAGCAAATCCTAAAATAAATAGTTTTTTTAATTTCATTTTCTTATGTTTAATACAATTGAGGTTAATAACTACGCAATATTACAGCAAACACCAATAGTAAATAAAATAAAATTGTTGAAACACTCAAAAACATCGATTAAATGCTGTTTTTAGTAAAATTTAACCACTAAAATACTGAATTGAACTTGTTTAGAATTGACAATAACACTTAATCTCCAATAATTCTTTGAAGCTGGAATTGTTCATTTTCAGGAAGAACTAGAGAAATTGATTTAAATAGTAATTTGTATTGAGTATTTTTAACCAATTCACGTATTTTATCTTTAGAATACTTAGAAAATTGCCATCTAAAATGTGTTGTTCCTCTAATAAGATTCTTTAAAGCTATTTCATCTTTTGGATTTATTGATAAAGAAGCTTCAATAGCATTTTGTCTAATTGAACTTTCATACGTTGGATAGGTATAATTAATCAATTCAGTATATAAGTCATTTTTAACTTTATCAGATAAACTATTTGATTGTTGAACATAACTTAAATACAATATTCTCAAAGATTTATCATTATTTCCTTTCCAATCTTTTGCTATTTCAAGATATTTTGATTGTTCATCAGGAAAGTTATTCCATAAATTTACAAATGCAATTTCTTTTGTATTATAAGAGTCATCATTTAACAAGGTTTCATATTCATTTTTATAATCAATTGGAATATTCTCAACTGTTTCTGCCACTGCTTGCCGAACTTTTACTTCCAAACTTTGCAAAGCGGCTTTTATAATATTTTTCTTTTCATCAAAAGAAACTGAACTTATTTGGTGCAAAATCTCAACTTTAATGGGATAATATCTATCCGAATTCATTATTTGAAGAAATATGTCTTTTTTCTCAGAAAATGGTTTGCTTGATTGCTTTTGAATTTCAACCAATTGTTTTATGAATTGATTTTTATTCAATAATCGATTAACATCATCAGATTGATAACGCCAATCTAACAACCATTTTTTCTTAAAATTTTCTGTATCAAAGTTTGATACTTTTTTAATTTCATCCAAAAAATCATCTGTTTCAACATTTTTGAATTTGTATTTTTTTAAATAGCTTTTAATAGCTTTATCAAACTTTTTTTCTCCAATAGTTTCTCTAATTACATGTAAAGTCCAGGCACCTTTTTCGTAAAAACTCAATGAACTTGCTTTTTCATTCATTACTGGAATTGAATCTGATTTTGCAGCGTTTTTTATAGCATTAGCATTTTTGTATAATTTATAATAAAAATAATCGTCGCCAAAAACCTCTCTTTCAGCCAACATCTCATAATATTTGGCAAAACCTTCTTGCAACCAATGATGCTTTCCAGATTTGGCCGTAATTAAATTTCCAAACCATTGATGTGCCAATTCGTGAGCGTTAACCCAAACATAATTTCTATCATTAAAACCTATTGAGTCAATAATAAAATCTTGTGCAAAAATTGTAGCTGTTGTGTTTTCCATTCCGGCATACAAAAAATCTCTTACCGGAACTTGACGGTAAATTTTCCATGGATACTTCACTCCTATTTTCTTTTCAAAAAAATCAAAAATTTGTTTTGAATAGCGAAAAGTTGGCTCAAATTTATCAGAATCGTTTTTATCTAAATAAAACTCTAACGGAATTCCCGATTTAGATTTGCTTTCTTGTTTAACAAATTTGCCAACAGCAACCATCAATAAATAAGACGACATCGGTTTTCTCATGCAGTAATTCCATGACTTGGCATTTTCAATAATCGAAGATTTAAACAGTTTTCCATTTGACAAAACTTCAAAATCTTTATTGAAAGTGATATTCAAATTAAAAATGACTTTCTCATTTACATCATCAAAACTCGGCAACCAATAACTTGTATATTTTCCTTGACCTTGTGTCCAAATTTGAAGATTATCAGCTTCTCCAACAAAATAAAATGCTTGCTTAGGTTTGCATTCATAGTCAAATGTAACTTTATTTTTTCCATTTTTATAACCTTCAAATAATACTAGTTCTTTCTCATTGTTTTTAAAATTGACTTTTTTGCCATTAATAAAAACTTTACTAAAATCCATACTCTTGGCATCAATTCTAATGGTGTCAATAGAAGATTTTACATTAAAGGTATAGGAAACTTTTCCAAAAACCGATTTAATTTCAGCTTTAGGAACAATTTTAGCATTACATTCAATAAAATCAACTTTGCTAGTTTGTTGAGCAATAGAACAAATTGAAAAAAGAAAGAAAATTAAATAGCGCATGATAAATTTTATAAGCTTTACAAAGATAACAGAGTTTTTCAAATAGGCGTTTTCAAATTTCCTATTAAAAAACTATCTTCGCTAATTGTAATTGAATTTTGTAATTGAATTTTGTAATTGAATTTTGTAATTGTCCATTGAAATTGATATGAATCTCTTCGATACTTCAATAGAATACCTAAAAGGCGTTGGTCCTCAACGCGGAGATTTGTTGCGAAAAGAATTGAATATTCATAAATATGGTGATTTAGTCAATTTATTCCCAAATAGATATATTGACAGAACGCGTTATTACAAAATCAATCAACTTGAAAATAATAATTCCGAAGTTCAGATTGTGGGTAAAATAATTCACATTAAAACCGTCGAACAAGGAAAAGCCAAAACCAGATTAGTAGCCACATTTGTTGATGAAACTGGCGAAATGGAACTTGTGTGGTTTCAAGGTCACAAATGGATAAAAGAAAGTTTAAAACTCAATATAATTTATGTGATTTTTGGAAAAGTAGCCCAATTTGGAGCTAATTTTAACATGGCTCATCCCGAAATGGAATTGCTAGAAGAACACAAAGCCAATATTAGAAGTGCCATGCAACCTGTTTATCCTAGTACAGAAAAGCTAGGTAATAGAGGAATTTCAAACAAAGTAATCAATAAAATGATGCAACAATTGTTTACCGAAACGCATACTTTATTTTCGGAAACTTTACCTTCTTATTTATTGGATGAATTAAAATTAATTTCGAAAAAAGAGGCTCTAATCAACATTCATTTTCCTAAAAGTCAAGCTATTTTAGCAAAAGCGCAATTCCGATTAAAGTTTGAAGAATTGTTCTTTATTCAATTGCAATTGATAACCAAAAATCTAATTAGAAAACATAAAATAAAAGGGCATCCGTTTGAAAAAGTAGGTGAAAATTTTACTGATTTCTACAATAATCATTTGCCATTTGAATTAACCAACGCCCAAAAAAGAGTACTCAAAGAAATTAGAAACGATCTTGGAAGCAATGCACAAATGAATCGATTATTACAAGGCGATGTGGGTTCAGGAAAAACAATTGTGGCTTTAATGTGCATGCTTTTGGCAAAAGACAATGGTTTTCAAAGTTGCTTAATGGCGCCAACCGAAATTCTTGCCAATCAACATTTTAATGGTTTATCAGAATTGGCTTCATCGTTAAATATAACTATTAAAATCTTAACGGGTTCAACCAAAACTAAAGACAGAACGATTATTCATGAAGAGCTTGAAAATGGTACTTTGGACATTCTAATTGGAACGCACGCTTTGTTAGAAGATAAGGTTATGTTTCAAAACTTAGGTTTGGCCATTATTGACGAACAACATCGTTTTGGAGTAGAACAACGAAGCAAATTGTGGAAAAAAAACGAAATTCCACCACATATTTTAGTGATGACCGCTACTCCTATTCCGCGAACTTTAGCAATGAGTTTATATGGCGACTTGGATATTTCAGTAATTGACGAATTGCCACCAGGAAGAAAACCTATTCAAACCGTTCACAGATTCGATTCTAATCGATTAAAAGTTTGGAAATTTCTGAAAGATGAAATTGCAAAAGGAAGACAAATTTACATCGTTTATCCACTTATTCAAGAATCTGAAAAAATGGATTATAAAGATTTGATGGATGGTTACGAAAGTATTTCGAGAGATTTTCCTTTGCCAGATTATTCCATTTCGATTGTTCATGGCAAAATGAAACCCGCCGATAAAGATTCAGAAATGAAACGATTTGCTGATGGAAAAACCAATATTATGGTAGCGACAACGGTAATTGAAGTAGGCGTAAATATTCCAAATGCAAGTGTTATGGTTATTGAAAGTGCCGAGCGTTTCGGATTGTCACAACTACACCAATTACGTGGTCGTGTGGGTCGTGGTGCCGAACAAAGTTATTGCATATTAATGACAAGTCATAAACTTAGTAATGATAGCAAAACACGCATGGAAACGATGGTAAGAACCAATGATGGTTTTGAAATTTCCGAGGTCGATTTGAAACTTCGCGGTCCAGGCGATATCATGGGAAAACAACAAAGTGGCGTTTTAAATCTTCAAATTGCTGATTTGGTTAAAGATAAAGACATACTTCAATTGGCTCGAAATTATGCCATTAAACTTTTAAAAGAGGATGCGTCAATGGAAAAATCTGAACATCAAACACTTCGACAAGTTTTTATTGAAATTAGCAAAAAGAAAAGTATTTGGAACTATATTAGTTAAAAACTATTTGATTAACGTTTATATTTTTTTACAAAGCGCATTTAAAAAGCTAAAACAAATACTATTTTTGTACAAAAATAATCTCTGAATAAAGATATGGAAAACAAGCCAAACAATTCAAAATTATATATTGTATTAGGCATTCTAACTGCTGCTGGAATTGCTACTGGTGCTTACTTTTTTATGAATAATGAAGAAAAAGAAATTAAAGCTATTGAACCAGCTATAACGATTAACGATACTATTACCAAAACAGATTCGATTACTTCAGAAGAAAAAGATTTGCTTGAAAAAAATGGTTTTTATGCAAGCGAAAATTTCATTATCGCCCATAAAGCAATGCTTAGAAGAACTCCAAATGAAGCTCAACACAATGTTATTGATAGCTTAAAATTTGGCACAAAAGTTTATACAAAAAGTGTCTATTTTGACGAAGAAGGTGTTGGAACAAAAGGTGATGAAACACTATTGGCTAATGAAAAAAAGAACGGTTTTGTAGCAATTTACAATACCAAACCAACCAAACTTTCAGATCAACCTGTTGGCTATATTTCAGAAAAAGTTTTTGTGGAACAATACGAATTTGAAAACTACAAAAAATATTTTTCGCTAAAAGAATTCGCTTTCCTTGATTCAAAAATTAAAAAAGCGATAATGGATAACTCCTATTTTGAAAATGCATCTTACTATTTAACTCAAAATAGTCAACGTTCACCATATGTTCTTTGTAAAGGCGATTATGATGGAGACGGATTAAAAGATTTTGCAGTTATTTTGGATAATGTAGAAAAAGAATATTCTTCTATTTTGATTTTCTTGACTAACAAAGTGACTAAAGAACCTTATTTAGCTTACCGAAAAGCTTATACAGATTATTTTAAAGTGAAAACAGTTACCAAAAGTTCTAATGTTATCAAAGATTCCGAACCATTTGTTCTTACAACCGATGCTGTAATGATGACTGGAGGCGAATACACTCCTCAACTATTTGTTTACGAAATAGATACAAATAAATTCACACCAATTAATCAAGAATAATGGTACAATACAACCCAAAAGACTGGATTACTTTTATATTTCGTTTTCACAAATCGGACACTTTTAGGCAATTACTTCCTATGATGGTTTTCATCGGATTGTATGCAGCTGGTATAGCCTATCTAGAAATTGAATATTGGAAACTTTCAGAGAATAGTCATGTTAAAAATCTAACGGTAATGCACACAACTGTTGGGTTTGTACTTTCGTTATTATTGGCATATAGAACCAACACAGCTTATGATCGCTGGTGGGAAGGCCGAAAACTATGGGGAGCATTAGTCAACAACTCAAGAAATTTGGCAATAAAACTTTCTATTATGCTAAATGATGAAAATGACAAAAAATTTTTCAGAAAAGTAATACCAGCTTATTCTTCGGTTTTGTCTAAACATTTATTGAATGAAGAAGTAAGTATGATGCTTTTTGAAGATCTAAATTTAGAAATCAATCACCATAATCATCGCCCAAATCAGGTTGCGAAAATGATAGTAAAAAAAGCCAATGATTTGTACAAATCTGGAGAAATTACAGGTGATCAATTTATCATTATCAATTCTGAAATTCAATCATTTACAGATATTTGTGGTGCTTGTGAGCGTATAAAAAACACTCCTATTCCTTATTCATACAGTGCTTTTATTAAAAAGTTTATTTTCTTTTTTGTAATGACATTACCTTTCGGATTTGTGTTTAGTTTAGGATATTATGTTATTCCTGTTGTTGTTTTTATCTTTTATGTATTAGCAAGTTTAGAACTAATTGCCGAAGAAATTGAAGATCCTTTTGGAAGCGATGCCAATGATTTACCCATGACTAAAATTGCTTCAAATATCAAAAAACATGTGGAAGAGTTGATTTAATAACCATCAATTTTTAAAAAAAATTAGAAAAGTAAAGTAATATTCTTCTTAGTGGATTAAGTATTAATAGTTTTGGTAGTTTACACAATTTTAGACATACTACTTTTTTTAAAATCATTTTTCCAAATCAACTATTAGAATACTATATGCATTTGTTTCCTTTTTAATGCTAATTATTTACTTATCAAGTAATTTGTTACTATCAATTTATATAAAGTATATTGTAAAATCAGCAAGTTTTTATATAATATTTATAGCTTAGAAGTTATAATCATTACTCATTTTAGTAAATAAAAAGAAATAATTATTTGACCTAAATATATTTTAAACTAAAAATTACAATACTTATCTTTGCCAACTCTAAAATTATTCAAATACAATGAAGATTTCATACAATTGGTTAAAACAATTTATTAAAATAGACTGGAAATCAGACGAAACAGCAGCACTTCTAACCGATTTAGGACTTGAAGTTGAAGTAGTAGAAAAATACCAATCGGTAAAAGGTGGATTAGAAGGCATTGTAGTTGGGCATGTACTAACATGTGTACAACATCCAAATGCAGACAGATTAAAAGTTACAACAGTTGATATTGGAACTGGAACACCTATACAAATTGTTTGCGGCGCTGCAAATGTGGCAGCTGGACAAAAAGTCCCTGTTGCTACAATTGGAACTACTTTATATACTAAAGAAGGAGAATCATTTCAAATAAAAAAAGGAAAAATTCGTGATGAAGAAAGCCACGGAATGATTTGTGCCGAAGACGAATTAGGCCTTGGTTCAAGCCATGAAGGAATTATGGTTTTAGATGAAATCTTAAAACCTGGAACACCCGCTGCAACTGTTTTCAAGATTGAAAATGATGAAGTGTTTGAAATTGGTTTAACACCTAATCGTGCTGATGCCATGAGTCATTTTGGTGTAGCAAGAGATTTACGCGCAGGTTTAATTCAAAGTGGTGTTTCGGTAGAACTTATTACTCCTTCAGTTAGCAATTTTAGAGTTGATAAAAGAACCTTGAAAATTGATGTTGATGTAAAAGATGCCAAACTCGCACCAAGATATTGTGGTGTTACTATTTCAGGAATAACTATAAAAGAATCTCCAGAATGGCTTCAAAACAGATTGAAAGCAATTGGATTGAATCCTAAAAATAATATTGTTGATGTTACCAATTACGTTTTACACGAAATTGGGCAACCTCTTCACGCTTTTGATGCATCAAAAATTTCAGGAAAAGTGATTGTAAAAACAGTTGAAACTGGCACAAAATTTACAACGCTTGACGGTATCGAAAGAAGTTTACACGAAGAAGATTTGATGATTTGTGACGAAAAAGGACCAATATGTATAGCAGGTGTTTTTGGCGGACAAAATTCGGGTGTAACTGAAACAACCAACAATATTTTCTTAGAAAGTGCTTATTTCAATCCAGTTAGTATTCGTAAAACGGCTAAACGTCATTCGTTGAGTACCGATTCGTCTTTCCGTTTTGAAAGAGGAATTGATGTAAACTTGACTGAATATGCCTTGAAACGAGCTGCTCTTTTAATTCAAGAAGTAGCCGGTGGTGAAATCACTTCGGATATGATTGATATTTATCCTAAAAAAGT
>NZ_JBILJG010000018.1:0-57617 GCF_044377315.1 Flavobacterium sp. | reverse complement strand
AAACTCTTAAACTCTTAAACTCTTAAACTCTTAAACTCTTAAACTCTTAAACTCTTAAACTCTTAAACTCTTAAACTCTTAAACTCTTAAACTCTTAAACTCTTAAACTAAAAAAATGAAAGCATACATATTTCCAGGTCAAGGTGCACAATTCTCAGGAATGGGCAAAGACTTATATGAAAATTCAGCAGTAGCAAAAGAACTTTTCGAAAAAGCTAATGAAATATTAGGTTTTAGAATTACTGATATTATGTTTGAAGGAACAGCTGAAGAACTGAAAGAAACCAAAGTAACGCAACCTGCAGTCTTTTTACATTCGGTAATTTTAGCTAAAACATTAGAAGATTTTTGTCCAGAAATGGTTGCTGGACATTCATTAGGTGAATTTTCTGCTCTTGTAGCTAATGGAGCTTTATCTTTTGAGGACGGGTTGAGATTGGTTTCACAACGAGCTATTGCTATGCAAAAAGCTTGCGAAATTAAACCTTCAACCATGGCCGCTGTTTTAAATTTAGAAGATAAAATCGTAGAAGATATTTGCGGTTCTATTGATGGTGTTGTGGTGGCTGCCAATTATAACTGCCCAGGTCAATTAGTAATTTCGGGAGAATATAAAGCGGTAGAATTAGCCTGTGAAAAAATGAAAGAAGCCGGAGCAAAACGTGCTTTGATTTTACCTGTTGGTGGAGCTTTTCACTCGCCAATGATGGAGCCAGCAAGAGAAGAATTAGCTGCCGCTATTGAAGCAACCACTTTTTCAACTCCAATTTGTCCGGTTTATCAAAATGTAACAGCAAGCGCAGTCTCGTCACCAGACGAGATTAAGAAAAACCTAATCATTCAATTGACTGCTCCTGTAAAATGGACACAATCGGTTCGACAAATGATTAATGACGGAGCAACAAGTTTTACAGAAGTTGGTCCAGGAAAAGTGTTGGTTGGATTAGTAAATAAAATTGATAAAGAAGTTGAGACGATTTCGGCTTAAATATTGAAGTTATTATTAAAATTTAAAATTTTATTATGAAAAAAATAATCTTATCATTAGCAATTGTCTCTTTACTAATTTCTTGCAAAGAAGAAACTACCGAAAAAGTAAAAGAAGCAACAAAAGCAGTGAGCGCAGACCTAAAACAAGCAACTGATTCTGCAAAAGTAAAAGCAAAAAAAGTCTTAGATTCTACAAAAATGGGTGAAAAAGCAAAAGTTCTCATTATAAAAGGTGCAGAACAAGTTGAAAAAGGCGCTAAAAAAGTACAAGAGACTGTTAAAAAATAATTTTCTTCTAACAGAAACAAAGCCCAAACTCTAGAAGTTTGGGTTTTTTATTTGGAATATAGCATCTATTTCTTTTTGTAATTGATTATAAAAACTCCCAAAATAATCAAAGCTGTTGCAATTATAAAATCAAATGTAATAATTTCATCTAGTACAAGCCATCCTAAAAAGACAGCTATTACTATGTTTATATAATTTAAAATTGAAACTTGAAGAACAGTAACTCTTTTTAGAGCATAGTAATAACAAAAAAAAGCCAAAACCGAACCAAAAACAGCTAGATACAAAACCGCTGAAATACTTCGTAAACTCCAAGTATTAACATCTGTATCAGAAGAAAAAATAAAAGCTAAAACAAATTGAATTAGAGAAGAAATCGAAAATTGGTAAAACAAATTCAGGGCAATATTAGTAGTTTTATGCGTATGTTTTTTGGAATAAACCGTTCCAGCCGACCAACTCAAAATGGCAATACTTAAAAACAACATTCCTGTTTTATAGTTTGGATCTAAAATAGCGTCTAATCCATTTCTGAAAATGAAGACAACTCCAAGAAAACCTAATAAAACGCCAATAAATCCTTTTAATCTAGGTTTTTCAATTCCAAAAAAAATACCTCCAATAAAAATAATCACAGGTGAAAGTGCGCTCATTATTGAAGTCAAACCGCTTGGTAAAGTTTGTTCGGCAATAGTGGTAAAACCGTTAGCAATAACAATCATCAACAAAGAAGGAATCAGTTGGATTTTTAAATTATTCCAACCAATCCAAGACAATTGTTTTTTGTAAAGTAAAATCCCAAGAACAAGCAAGGCTGCAATTCCTTGACGAATAGAAGTAATAAACCAAGGCGGAATGCTCTCAACCGCAACACGAATGCCTAAATAAGTTGTTCCCCAAACTATCCCGACAATTACTAAGGAAAAAATTAATTTTAAATCGGGTTTTTGGTTGGTCATTTAATGATAACTATTTATGAGATTCCTCCGGAATGACAAACTGTTTGCGAATGATTAGAAATAAATACTGACAACTGCGACTGAATAATGAATACTGAAAACTAACATCTAATCTTCTGTTCCCATTTCCAAGCACTTGCCAAACTATCTTCTAATGTTGATTGCGCTTTCCATCCTAATACGTTGTTTGCTTTATCGGTATTGGCATAAGCCGAAGTTATATCGCCTTCTCTTCTACCCACAATTTGGTAATTCAGTTTTTGTTCCGAAACTTTTTCAAAAGCAGTAATCACTTCCAAAACCGAACTTCCTGTTCCAGTTCCAAGATTGAAGGTTTCTACTTTTTCTATGTTTTGCTTATTCAACAAACGTTGCATAGCAATAACATGGGCTTTCGCCAAATCAACAACGTGTATATAATCACGAATTGCGGTTCCGTCTGGAGTTGGATAATCATCTCCATAAACCGAAAGTTTCTCGCGTATTCCAATAGCAGTTTGTGTAATAAAAGGCACTAAATTCTGAGGAATGCCAAGCGGCAATTCTCCAATTTCAGCACTAGGATGAGATCCAATTGGATTAAAATATCTTAATAAAATAGAATTGATATTGGTAACTTTTGCAACATCTTTAATAATTTCTTCGCCTATTTGTTTGGTGTTTCCATATGGTGAAGCTGCAGGTTGCACTGATGCATCTTCTGTAATAGGCATTTTTTCAGCTTGACCGTAAACCGTACATGATGAACTAAAGATAAAATTCGGGTTAGACAATTCTTTCAATTCCTGAAGTACATAAACCAATGCGTTAATATTGTTTTCGTAGTACAATAAAGGATTTTCTACACTTTCTCCAACAGCTTTTGAGGCAGCAAAGTGAATAATTCCAGCAACATCATTATGTTTTTTAAAGAAATTTTGAACCGACGCTTTATCACGTAAATCCATTTTCTCGAAAATTGGTTTTTTACCAGTAATTTTCTCAATTCCATCCAAAACACTTTCAGAAGAATTCGACAAATTATCAATCGCTACTACTTCAAAACCTTCATTTTGCAATTCAACAACGGTATGCGAACCTATAAAACCTAAACCTCCTGTTACTACTATTTTCATATTTATTTAGTTGACAGTCGCAGTCGCAGTTAACAGTTCTGAGACTGAAAACTAAGACTGAAAACTATTAAACGTATTCTAAAACCGAATCTGTTATAAATTTAATTTGCTCATCATCTAATTCGGTGTGCATTGGCAAAGCAATTACTTCTTTGCATAATTGATTGGTTACAGGAAAATCTTCTTCTTTATATCTCGAATCCGCATACGCTTTTTGACTATGCAACGGAATTGGATAATAAATTGCACATGGAATTCCTTTTTCTTGTAAATGTGCTAACAATCCGTCACGCTTACCATTCAAAATTCTGATAACATATTGATGAAAAACATGGCAATCGCAAGTTTCACAAATAGTTGGTGCCCAAATATTTGGATTTATACTTAAAGCCAAACTGTATTTTCTTGCTGCGTCTTGACGTGCCTTGTTGTAAGTATCTAAATGTGGTAATTTAGCTTTCAAAACACCAGCCTGAATACTATCCAAACGCGAGTTCACACCTACTACATCATGGTGGTATCTTTCATACATTCCGTGATTCACAATTCCTCTTAAAATATGAGCTAATTTATCGTCATTGGTAAAAATTGCTCCGCCATCACCATAACAACCTAAATTTTTAGAAGGAAAAAATGATGTTGCACCAACGTGACCAATTGTTCCAACTTTCACTTTAGAGCCATCTTTTGAAGTATAATCCGCTCCAATTGCTTGGGCATTATCTTCAATTACATACAAATTATGTTCGTTTGCAATTTCCATAATTGCATCCATATTGGCAGCACGACCAAACAAATGAACGGGAACAATAGCTTTAGTTCTTGGTGTAATAGCTTTGCGAATTCCTTCCAACGAAATGTTCATATTATTCATATCAACATCTACCAAAACCGGAGTTAATTGCAACAACGCAATCACTTCAACAGTTGCTGCAAAAGTAAAATCAGCAGTAATCACCTCGTCGCCAGGTTTCAAATCCAATCCCATCATGGCAATTTGCAACGCATCGGTTCCATTTGCACACGGAATTACGTGTTTTACACCCAAATATTTTTCTAAATCAGCCTGAAATTGATGAACTAATGGTCCATTTATATAAGTATTATTATCTAAAACTTCCTGAATAGAAATATTTACTTCGTCTTTTATTTTTTCGTATTGACCTTTCAAGTCAACCATTTGTAGTTTTTTCATAAATGTGATATTTCATTTTTTAGTGGTCATTTATGGAATCGCCTTTTATTTAAAGGTGTTTGTTTACAACAAACTTTGTGTTAGTGGCGATTTCATTCTAAAAAAATTTGAGTTACAAAAGTAAACTTTTTCTAGTTATTTGGAGCGAATGGTTCATGATTTTTTGGTTTCCCTTTTCCTGCTTTTCGCTCTACTTCGGTGCCGCTGCAATCAGGGCTAGATAGTTATTGTCTTTTGTAAAATCAGTTTTTCAAAACAACACAATAGCAAAATCTGTAAATATTCGTTCAATCTGTTGCAAAAAATCTTATTTTTACACAACTAAATTTCAACAATGCTTTTTCTATACAATTTAATTATAATTCTCGCTTCACAAGTAATAAAACTATTGGCACTTTTTAGTCCGAAAATGAAACTTTTTGTCAATGGAAGAAAAGAAGTTTTAACAATTTTACAAAGCAAAATCAATCCAAACGACAAAACCATTTGGTTTCATGCAGCATCACTAGGCGAATACGAGCAAGGTTTACCCGTTATTAAAAAAATAAAAGTTCAATATCCAAATCATAAAATTGTTGTAACATTCTTCTCGCCATCGGGTTATGAAGTTCGAAAAAACAACACAGTTGCCGATGCTACGGTTTATTTGCCATTAGACACAAAATCAAATGCAAAAAAATTCATCAAAACCATAAATCCAGAACTCGTTTTCTTTATTAAATATGAATATTGGCCTAATTATTTGAACGAACTGAAAAAACTTCAAATAAAAACCTATTTAATTTCAGGAATTTTCAGAGAAAAACAAGCCTTTTTCAAATGGTATGGCAGATTTTACAGAAACGCTCTTAAAACATTCGACTACTTTTTTGTACAAAACGAAAGCTCCAAAAATCTGATTCAAAGCATAGGATTTACTAATGTAAAAGTTTCAGGCGACACCCGTTTTGACAGAGTAGTTTCCATTTTAGAAAGAGACAATTCATTAGATTTTATTGACCAATTCAAAAATAATAAAACCACCATCGTAATTGGTAGTTCGTGGCCAAAAGACGAAAATTTATTGGTCGATTACATTAATAAATCATCTGACGAAATTAAATTCATCATCGCGCCACACAACATAAAAGCAGAGCAAATTGCAAATCTAAAATCACAAATCACAAAATCAACCGTTTTATTTTCTGAAAAAGAGGAGATTCTGAAACAAGTTCAGAATGACAAATTAGAGGATTTTCAAGTTTTTATCATCGACACCATTGGGATTCTTACCAAAATTTATTCCTATGCCGATATTGCCTACGTTGGTGGCGGATTTGGAAATCCAGGTGTTCATAACATTTTAGAACCAGCAACATTTGGCGTTCCGATTGTAATTGGACCAAATTATTCTCATTTTGCAGAAGCAACTGCTTTGGTTCATCAAGAAGGTTGTATATCAATTACAAACCAAAACGAACTGAATGAAGCATTTGACAATTTAATTTTCAACGAAGACATTCGACACGAAAAAGGGCATATTTGTTCCACTTTTGTTCAAATGAATAAAGGTGCGACGGAAGTTATTTTGAAACATATTTTATAATGACAACCTTCAAACCACTAGATATTAGAGACATTTCAATCATCACTTCTATGATGCAAGATTTCTATGCCATTGACAATTATCCTATCGACATTGAAGTTTCTAAAAAATTATTTCAAGAATTTATTTCCGATGAAAATCTTGGTAAAGCTTTCCTTATTTGTCATTCTGACGAAGGAAGAACCTCAGAATTGGTTGGTTACGTAATTCTAATTTATGTTTTTAGTTTTGAATACAAAGGAAGAATTGCATTTTTAGATGAATTGTACATAAAAGAAAGTTATTGCGGAAAAGGAATTGGAAAACAAACAATTGATTTTATAAAAGAGCAAGCATTAAATCAAAATGTTAAATTGATTTATCTCGAAGTGGAAAACCATAATCAAAACGCACAAAAATTGTATCTTGCCAACGATTTTGAAGTTCACAATCGCAAATTATTAAAACACAAACTATCCTAAAATATGAAATTTATTAAATTACTACTATTACTATTCGTCATTCAAATCCAGGCACAACAAGGCGGCATGTGGATTCCATCGTTACTAAAAGGAATGAACGAAAACGAGATGAAAACACTTGGCATGAAACTTACTGCCGAGCAAATTTATTCTGTAAACAAATCGAGTTTGAAAGATGCCGTTCCACAATTTGATGGCGGTTGTACAGCCGAAGTGATTTCAGACAAAGGTTTGATTTTGACTAATCACCATTGTGGTTATGACAATATTCAAAGCCATTCAACTGTTGAGCACGATTACCTAACCGATGGTTTTTGGGCTTATAAAATGGAAGATGAATTACCAAACAAAGGCGTTGTAGTGAGTTTTGTTGTTCGTATTGAAGATGTTACAACAAAAGTTTTAGAGGGAGTTGCAACCCTAACATCAGAAGCTGAAAAACAAAAGAAAATTCAAGAAAACATTTCTAATTTAAACAAAATACTTCCAAAAGAAGTTTGGCAAGAAAATAGTATTCGTACTTTTTACGATGGAAATCAATATATCCTTTTTGTAACCGAAACATTCAAAGATATCCGATTGGTTGGCGCGCCACCAAGTTCAATTGGAAAATTTGGATCGGATACTGACAATTGGGTTTGGCCAAGGCACACAGGTGATTTCTCTTTGTTTAGAATTTATGCTGATAAAAACAATCGCCCAGCAGAATATTCGACAGAAAACGTTCCTTATAAACCAAAACATTTCTTTCCAATTTCTGCAAAAGGTGTTAAAGAAAATGATTTTACCATGGTAATGGGCTACCCTGGAAGAACGCAAGAATATTTGCCCTCATATGCTGTTGAACAAATTGTAAACGATTTAAATCCAGCTAAAATTGAAGTTCGTGATGCCGCTTTAAAAGTGCAAGATGGTTTTATGCGAAAAGACAACGCTATCAAAATTCAATATGCTTCCAAATATGCTGGAATTGCCAATTATTGGAAAAAATGGATTGGAGAAACTAAAGGTTTGAAAAAATCGAATGCAGTTGCCATCAAACAAAAATTTGAAAAAGACTTCCAAGAAAAAGTCATAAAAGCTGGTAAACAAGCTGAATATGGAAACTTGCTTGCTGATTTTCAAAAAAATTATACAGAAATAAATGACTACGCATTAGCAAGAGATTTGTTTTCAGAAATTGCGTTACGTAACACCGAATTACTTTCAGTTGGATACAAACTATACCAATTAGAGCAAATTTTAACCAACAAAGGCGAACAAGCATTTTGGGACAGAAAAAACAATTTAATAAACGGATTAGGAGATTTTTACAAAGATTTCAGCGCAACAGTTGACGAAAAAGTCTTTGAACAATTAATTGGAATTTACTCTAAAAAATATCCAAAACAATTTTTACCAAGTAATCTAGAAAACGTAGATGCAAAAACTTTAGCAACAAACGTTTATGCCACTTCTAAATTGGTTAGTTATGATAAAATCAAAGAGCTTCTGACTGGTGAAACCAAAGCCGTTTTAGAAAAAATGAATAACGATCCAGGTTTTCAAGTGGTAAAAATGTTGGCTGATAGTTTTACCAAAAATGTAGCTCCAAAATATGACGAAATCAATTTGAAAAATATCGCAACACAAAGAACCTACATGAAAGGAATTTTAGAGTTAAGTCCAAAATCGGCTCGAATTTTTCCTGATGCAAACAGCACTTTACGAGTAACTTATGGAAAAGTAAAAGGTTACAAGCCAAATGATGCAGTGGTATATGAACCAATTACTTACCTAGATGGTGTTATAGAAAAATATATTCCTGGCGATTATGAATTTGATGTTCCTAAAAAACTGATTGATTTGTATAACGCTAAAGATTTTGGAAAATATGCCGATAAAAATGGGAAAATGCCCGTTGCTTTTATAGCTACAAACCACACAACAGGTGGAAACTCAGGAAGTCCAGCTTTAGACGCAAATGGAAATTTAATTGGCTTGAATTTTGATAGAGTTTGGGAGGGTACTATGAGTGATATTTACTATTCTCCAGAAATTTGTAGAAACATTATGGTTGATGCACGTTACATACTGTTTGTAATAGATAAATATGCTGGAGCAAAAAACATCATTAACGAATTGAAAATCATTTACCCAGCCGAAAAGAAAATAATTTCAAAGAAAAAATAAGTTTGGCACGAAGTTTGTAAAGTTTATTTTTGGAATTCAGAGAGAAAAATTTAAAAAAAGTTTAACTAAAAGTTTTTCCGATTAAAAAAATTTATATCTTTGCTCCGAATTAATAATTAACCTTTTATATTAAATTAAGATGAAAAAAGTATTTTTAAGTTTAGCTGTTATCGCTGCATTAACTGTAGTATCTTGTAAACAAGCAGAAGAAGCTCCTGCTGAAGAAGTTGTAACTGAAGAAGTTGCTCCAGTTGCTGAAGAAGTTGTTGCTGATTCTACTACTGTAGTTGCTGACTCTACTGCTACTGCTGCTCCTGCTGCTGAAGAAAAAAAATAATTAGAAATTAATTTCTACTATTTTAAAAACCCTTCCAATTGCGAAGGGTTTTTTTATGTTTAAAACTTTTATTTCTCAATCCAAGCGTTTACTTTTTTCTCCAAAAGCGCTAGTGGCATCACACCTGATTCTAAAACAATTTGATGAAATTTTTTGATGTCAAATTTAGAACCCATTTTTGTTTCAGCTTTTTTACGAAGTTCTAAAATTTTAAGTTGCCCAATTTTATAAGACAACGCTTGCCCAGGAATTGCCATGTAACGTTCAATTTCAGCAATAATACTCAACTCGCTTTCGGCTTCATTATCTAACGAATATTGAATCGCTTGTTCTCTTGTCCAGTTTTTAGAATGTAAACCAGTATCAACAACCAAACGTATTGCACGATGCATTTCGCTCCCTAACATCCCAAAATATTGGTAGGGATCGTTGTATAATCCTAATTCTTTTCCAAGACTTTCTGTATATAATGCCCAACCTTCGCCATAAGCTCCAAACCAATTAAATTTTCTAAAATCAGGTAACGCTTGATTTTCTTGTTGCAACGACATTTGAAAATGATGTCCAGGAATAGCTTCGTGCAAAAACAAATCTTCATCTGCATAAAAATTGTATTTAGTCACATCAGGAATTGGAACATAAAAAGTACCTGGTCGCGAACCATCAGCAGCACCTTGAACATACTCGGCACTTGCCGTTTTTTCTCTAAAAGCTTCCGTTCTTTTTATTTGAAATGCTGTTTTTGGTTGAAGTGAGAAAAGCTTGTCAACATTAGGTTTTATAATTTTATGAATTTTTTCAAAATTGGCGATTGCTTCTTCTGGTTTAGTGAAAGGCATTAACTCTTTTTTATTTCTAACATGGTCAAAAAACTCTTTAATAGTTCCGGTAAAACCAACTTGAGTTTTCACATTTTCCATTTCGGCTTTTAATCTTGCAACTTCTTTCAATCCGAGTTTGTGAATTTCTTCAGATGTCATTTCGGTGGTTGTCCATTGTTTTACATAAGCGGCATATAATTCATTTCCGATAGTCAAACTTCCTATTCCACTTGAGGTTCTTGATGCCGGAATGTATTCTGATTTCAAAAATGCACTCATTTCTTTAAACTTTGGAACTAATTTTTCATTGATAGTCGTAGCATAACTCTTTTTTATTGCTTCTTTTTGCGCTTCAGAAAAAGTTTTAGGCATTGTTTTTATTGAAGAATAAAACAGATTATCTTCAACTTTAGAAGTTACCATGTCGTCAAATTGTGGTGGCAATTTTATAGATAACGATTTTGGTAAAACGATTCCTTTCGCCATTCCTTTTTTCATGTAAACCATTGCAGAATCTATCCAAGTTGCATATAAATTCATTCTTTTTTGGAAATCTTGATAGTCTTTTTCGGTTTTGAATGGTTGTGCACTTTCGCCTGAAGCAAATTGTCCCATGGTAAGGTGTGTTCCCCAAAACTGTTGAATTGGCATTAAGTTAGAAGGTGAATTAAGCAATTGTTTCCCAACAGCTACTTCCCATTTGATAATGTCAAAGCTATTTTTTTCTTCATCTGATAACGTTTCATAATCAACTTTGGAAAGTTCTGTTTCATATTTATCAAAAAATGTAGCTTGTTCTTTTCTGAAACTATCGGTCATTTCAAAAACTAACTGCGCATTGTAATCACTTTGTCCATTAAGCGTTGCATCTAGTGGATTTAAAAGATTTTTTTTGTGAAAATAGGTTTTTGTTAAAGTTGTAAAATCGTTGCTTTTTGATTCTGATTTACATTGAATAAAGAAAAAACTCAAAGAAATTAGAATTCCAAATAAGGTTATTTTTTTCATATTGTTTCTATTTTGAATTATAAAAGTATTGAAATTATCCGTGATAAACTCTTGAAAATACAATTTTACCATCTTTTATTTCTAAAACTTCGGCAACAAGCATGTCTTCCTCGCTTTCAACTTTACGAATATATTCCATAAAAACACGATTTTCATTACCGGTTAATGATGTAACTTTATAATTTAATGTTGGTAATCTATCAAAAGCATCTTGCCACCAATCTCTTAAAGCATTTTTACCCTTTATAAGTCCGTCGGTCTCGGGTTTTCTTATTTTTAATTTTGGACTAAAATGTTCAGCATTATCGTCGTATAATGCAAGTAATTGCTCTAAATTGTGAGCGTTGAAAGCATCAAACCATCGATGCGCGATAAAAAGATTTTTGTTAACTGGCATTTATTTTTTTTTCAAAGAAACAATTATAATGAAAAGCAAAATAGATAAAAATCATAAATTTAAGTTAAGGAAAGAAAAATAGAATCATATTGTTTATTTTTACATATAAAACCACCAAATTATGAACGCAAATAAACTACTTCAACTAGTTGTTATACTTTTTTTTACAATGAATACAAATGCGCAAGAACTGAAAAAATCTTTTTCTACCAATCCTTTTTTTAATTCCTACAATACGCCTTATGACTTGCCCCCTTTTGACTTGATAAAAAACGAGCATTATAAACCCGCGTTTTTAGAAGGGATTAAAGCTAGCGAAATAGAAATCAATGTAATAGCAAGCGATAAAACCAAACCAACTTTTAAAAACACAATTTTAGCACTCGAAAATAGTGGTGAATTACTATCCAAAGTTTCAAGAGTTTTTCACAATTTGAACTCAGCCAATACAAATGATGAAATTCAAAAAATTGCTAAAGAAATTGCTCCTACTACATCAGCACATAACGATAATATCAATTTGAATGAAAAATTATTTGCCAGAGTTAAATCAGTTTGGGATAATCAAAAAACACTCAAATTAAATCAAGAAGATTCCAAGCTTTTGGAAAAAACATATAAAAGATTTGTGCGAAGTGGTGCAAATTTAAATAAAACTGAAAAAGAAAAGCTAAGAGAAATTAACAGCGAGTTATCAAGTTTGACATTAAAATTTGGTCAAAATCTTTTAGCTGAAACCAATAGCTATGAGTTGGTATTATCTGATAAATCTGATTTAAAAGGCTTACCGTCTGAAATTATTGAGCAAGCGGCATCAACTGCAAAAAGCAAAAATAAAGAAGGTAAATGGATTTTCACCTTATCTAATTCGAGTGTTATGCCTTTTTTACAATACAATGATAATAGAGCGTTGAGAGAAGAAATTTGGAGAGCTTATACCAGTCGTTGTAGTAATAAAAATGAATTTGACAATAATGAAATAGCTATTAAAATTGCCAATTTGAGAATGTCAAAAGCGCAATTACTTGGTTATAAATCTCATGCAGAATATGTTCTAGAAGAGTCTATGGCAAAAACACCAGGAAAAGTAATTGATTTTCTAAACCGATTATGGATTCCTGCTTTAGAAAAAGCCAAAGAAGAAGAAGCCGAAATAAAAAAGATTATGGTTGCCGAGGGAATTGCAAACGATGTAAGACCTTCTGATTGGCGATATTATAGCGAAAAAATTAAAAAGGCAAAATTTGATCTTGACGAACAAGAATTGAAGCCTTACTTTAGTCTTGATAATGTTACGCAAGGTGTTTTTATGGTTTGTGATAAATTATATGGTTTACAATTCAAAAAACTTGGGAATGTTCCTGTTTACCATCAAGATGTTACCGCTTGGCAAGTTCTAGAAAAAGACGGCACCTTTTTAGGAATTATTTATATGGATTTTCACCCAAGAGCTTCTAAACGAGGTGGTGCTTGGATGACTTCGTATAAATCGCAAGAAACGGTAAATGAAAAAAGAATTAGTCCGATTGTTTCTATAACATGTAATTTTTCAAAACCAACTGCAACCGCTCCAGCTTTGTTTACCTTTGATGAAGTGCAAACTTATTTTCATGAATTTGGTCATGCCTTGCATGGATTACTGTCAAATGTAACCTACAAAAGCCTTTCTGGCACAAGTGTTCCAAGAGATTTTGTTGAATTACCATCGCAAGTTATGGAAAACTGGGCAGCCGACTCAGAAGTATTAAAAATGTATGCCAAACATTATGTAACAGGCGAACCAATTCCAGATGCATTAATTGCCAAACTTGAAAAAGCTGGAACTTTTGGACAAGGTTTTGAAACTGTTGAATATCTTTCTTCATCTTTATTAGATATGGAATATCATAACGCAACAACTGCTCATTCAGGTTTAGCAGAAGAATTTGAAAAACAAGTGATGCAAAAAATCGGAATGCCTAATTCGATTGTTGCCAGACATAAATCAAATTATTTTAGTCATGTTTTTTCTGGTGGTTATTCGGCTGGATATTATAGTTATATTTGGTCTGGAGTTTTAGATACCGATGCTTTTGATCAGTTTAAGAAAACAAGTTTATTTAATTCCGAAAAATCTAATTCGTTCAGAAAAAATGTACTTGAAAAAGGCGGCACGGAAGATCCAATGGAATTATACAAACGATTTAGAGGAAGCGAACCAAGTATTGAACCGCTATTGAAAAAAAGAGGTTTGGATAAGAAATCCTAGATAAAATAAAATCCCGTTTACATCTCTTGTGAACGGGATTTTTAGATTTTACATATTCTTCAAATTGATAATTTCTTGTTCTGTTAGCAAACGCCAGTTACCACGTGGAAGATTTTTCTTGGTTAAACCTGCAAATGAAACACGGTCAATTTTTAAAACGTCATAATTGAAGTGTTCAAAAATGGAACGTACTACTTTGACATTAGAAGTTCTTAATTTGATTCCGATTTCGGTTTTGGGTTCTTTTTCTATATAACTCACTTCTTCCACTGCAAGTCTGTGATTGTCGATGGTTACGCCACCCGAAATTTTTTCTAAATCTTCGTATTTTAGATTTTTATCTAAAGAAACTTGATAGATTTTAGCCGACTTTTGATTGGGAAGACTAAATTTTCTAATCATATCGGTGTCGTTGGTAAACAACAGCAAACCCGTTGTGTTTTTATCCATACGCCCAACTGGAGCTATTTTAGCATTGGTTGAACCTTTAACTAATTCAAAAACATTTCGGTTTTCACCAAATTCGTCTTCGGCAGTTGTGAAACCTTTTGGTTTGTTTAGCAAAATATATACTTTCTTTTCTGGCGTAATGGTTACACCGTCAAAGTTGACAACATCGGTTAGTTTTACTAGATATCCCATTTCTGTAACAGGAACACCATTTACCTTTACATTTCCTGATTGGATGTAAATATCGGCATCACGACGTGAACACACGCCAGAATTTGCGATGTACTTATTTAGACGGATTTCGTCTTTTTCTTTTAAACGTTTTGGTGCTTGGTTAGGTTTTTTCTCCTTTTTAGCTTCAACTTCTAACTCTGCTTTCGTTTTTGGTTTTGCTTTTTTTGGACCTTGAGCACGTTTTGCCATTGCAGGCTTAGGCTTGTTGGAACTTGGTCTGGAACCACCACGTTTGTTTCCTCCTGAATTATTCATATGTAGAAAATATTTTTTTATTAATGGAATATGGAATATCCATGTGAAATTAAATCATTAAATTGAAACATACAAAACATGGATATTTCATAATACTTAATTTAACTTCTCAATTGAAAAATTTCAATGAGTTTGCAAAGATAGGTTTTATTGTTGAAAGTTGCTTGGTTATTCGACTGCCCTAGCCCAGATAGGAACGGCATCCTTTTCTTGCCTTCTTTAGGCAAGGAAAGATATAGTGGATAGCGGGACACAAGCTCCTAAAGAGCGAACTGACGAAGTAAATAGCTTCAGATTATTACATAATGACACTATAGTCGATAAAGTAACTTTTCGCCATTCCAAAGTACGGATGGATCGATTAGGATTATGCAAAAAACGCCTGCTACGATAATGATTTTGAGTAAATTGTGAAGCTGGTTGTATTCTTCTTTAGTGTTTGATTTTGAGAGTTTTACACCAAATAAAATTAGTAGAATTAGACAGATATAAAAATAAATATCCATGTAACCAACATCGAAAAGATTGACTAAAAAATAGACTGGAATTAGAGTTGAAATTGCTAAAATAATGATGATTTTTTTAGAAACTGATTCGCCGTAAACAATTGGAATTGTGGAATATCCGTTGGCTAAATCACCTTTTAGATTTTCTAAATCTTTTATCATTTCGCGAATGAGAATGATGATAAAAAGAAAAGTTGCATGGGCAAAAATAACTTCGTAAAAGTTTTTATAATACAACAAAATGGCAAAAAATGGCAAAACAGCTAAAAAAGAAGCCATTAGATTTCCAACAAAAGGTTGTTTTTTTATTTTGTGTGAGTAAAACCAAATTAAGAAAATATAAACTGAGAAAAACAGAACGGCTCGCCAAGAAACCAAAAAGGCAATGAAAAATACAATAAAATTTAGGGTAAAATAGACTTGTAATTTGGTTTTTTGGCTAACTAAACGGTCTAATTTGGATTTGTTTGGGCGATTAATTAAATCTTTTTTGCTGTCGTAAAAATTGTTAATGATATAACCAGAAGCAATGGTTAGACTTGAGGCCAAGACGATTATAAAAAGATTAAAATCGAGGATTACGCTAAGTGCTCTTTTTTCGGGCGCTAAGATAAAAATAGCCGATAAGTACTGCGCCAATGCAATTATAGGAATATTGTAGCCTCTAACCACAGAAAACATACTGATAATTTTCAGTAAAGTAAGTTTGGCTTGTCGGTTGAGCATAACGATTTAATTAGAATTGGTAAACAACCTCTAATTTGTAATCTTTGAGTGATTTTTTAGCTTTTTCTAAATCTTCAGTAAAACCTAAAATATAGCCACCGCCACCAGAACCACATAATTTCAAGTAGTAATCGTTAGAATCTATACCTTCTTGCCAAATTCCGTGAAATTGTTCTGGAATCATTGGTTTGAAGTTATTTAGCACTACTTTAGAAAGCTTTTTGGTGTTTGAAAAAAGAGATTTCATATCGCCACCAAGGAAGTTTTCAACACAAGCATCTGTATATTTAATGAATTGTGATTTTAGCATGGTACGGAAACCTTGATCTTTCAAATTTTCCATAAAAATATTGACCATTGGAGCGGTTTCACCAACAATTCCTGAGTCTAACAAGAAAACGGCGCCTTTTCCGTTGGCGCTTTGAGATGGAATTCCGGTTGCTTCGATATTATCTTTTGAATTGATAAGAATTGGAATACTCAAATAACTGTTTAGCGGATCAAGACCAGAACTTTTTCCGTGGAAAAAAGATTCCATTTGAGAGAAAATGGTTTTTAGTTGTAATAATTTTTCTCTTGTAAGATTTTCTAAAACAGTGATTTTATCTTGAGCATATTTATCGTAAATTGCTGCAACTAATGCGCCACTACTACCAACACCATAGCCTTGAGGAATGCTGGAATCGAAATACATTCCGCGTTCAACATCACTTTTTAAAAGCTCTAAATTGAATGTTACTAAAGTTGGTTGTTCGGTTTGTAATTGCTCTAAATAAGCAACAAATCTTCGTAAACTTTGATTTGATTTTATAGCTTCATCAGATGGATTTTCATCAACCTTTAATGCGCCATTGTAAAAATTATAAGGAATAGATAAGCCTTTAGAATCTTTGATAATTCCGTATTCTCCGAAGAGTAATATTTTTGAGTAAAATAATGGTCCTTTCATATATTGTGAACTTATTTTATTTTAGTGACTTTGTTTGGGTTTTGTCTGGTGTCGAAAACCATCAAAACCTTAATTTCATAGTTATCAAAAGTATAAAACAATGATGATTGTTTCGAGATGATACATTTTCTTATTCTATTATTGATTTCAGATTTCGGAAAAAGTTCAGGATTGAACGCTATTAAATTTAAATTTTTATTTAATTTATTTGAAAACTTCATTCTTGAACTTTCACCCCATTTTGCTTCAATAAATTCTAAAACATTTTTAGTATCTTCTTTGGCTAGTGAAGTAATAACAAGTTTTCTCATGATTAAAGATAAGGCTCAATAAATTCTTTAAAATCATGAACATCACCTTCATCTGCTTGTTTTAAAGAAGCCTCTAGAAATTCTTTTTGTTCATTAGTTAATTCTTCCCAAAAATCCGCTTTTTGAGAATTAAAAATTGCTTTTACTTTTTTAATAATCGTAACATCTTCTGTTTGAAGCAATAACTGCGTAAGTGCTATTTTTTCGGCTTGAATATCCATAGTTCAAAATTAGGTTAAAATTTGACTTCCATTCCCTATTTCGTCACAAATATACTGACCATTTTGACAATAGCCAACTAATTCGTTCTTAATAAATTGGAAAACTTTCTCTATTTCGTTTTCGGGATATAAAATATGTACGTTGGCACCAGCATCTAGCGTGAAGCAAACTGGTGTTTTGGTCTCGTTTCTGAACTTCCAAATTTTATTGATTATCTCCAATGTATTGGGTTTCATTAGAATAAAATAAGGCATTGACGTCATCATCATGGCGTGTAATGTCAAGGCTTCACTTTCGACAATTGCGATGAATTCATCTAAATTTCCAGATGCTAAAACGGTTTTTAATTTTGATAAATTTTCATGCGCTTGAGTAAATCGCCTTTCAGCATAAGGATGATTGTGCATTAAATCGTGTCCAACTGTGCTTGAAACTTGTTTTTCGCCTTTGTCAACTAACAAAATGGTATCTTGATAATTCTTGAAATTTGAATGTATAGCTGATGTAAATTCGACTCCAAACAAATCAGAACTTCCTGAAATTTCTTCATGATTTCCCCAAACTACTACGTTTCCTTTTACACTTCTACAAGCACTTCCCGAACCTAATCTTGCCAAAAAAGAGGCTTTTTGATAAAAATAAGCATCGGTCATTTCAGGATATAGTAGCTTTTCTAAACTCATAATACTCATTGCCAAAGCCGCCATTCCAGAAGCAGAAGATGCAATTCCGGAGCTATGCGGAAATGTATTAGACGTATCAATTGTAAAATGATAATCGTTTATGTAGCTGCAATATTTTTCGATACGAAGAAAAAAATGATTGATTTTAGGCACAAATTCTTTTTTATATTCGCCTTCATACAAAATATCGAAAGTAAAATTACCGTCAATAGTTTTCTTGAAATCTACTTTAGTTGTTGTTTTACAATTATTTAAAGTAAAACTTATAGAAGGATTTGCTGGAATTTGGTTTTCTTTTTTGCCCCAATATTTTACAAGAGCAATATTACTTGGCGCGCTCCATTCAAAACTTCCCTTTTCGATAGAAGTTGAGGATAAGTTGGCTATAAAATCTTTTTCTAAAAACATCGATTTGAAAATTTATACAAATATACTTTTTTTGATGGACATGATGTTTACGTTAATTTGTATCTTTGAGAATAATTTAACACTTGTCTATGGAACTTACTAAATATACAAAAATTATCGTAATGGTTGCCACTTGTTTAGCGGTTGGCTATTTTTCGAGCATGGCAACTATGTCGAGTGTAAAAACTTGGTTTCCAACTTTGGTTAAACCTATTTTCAATCCGCCAAGTTGGGTGTTTGCACCTGTTTGGAGTATGTTATATAGTATGATGGCAGTCGCAGCAGGATTGGTTTGGAATCGCTTTGAACATCAAAAAGAAGATGTTAGAAAAGCATTGATTTTCTTTGCTATTCAACTTGCTTTGAATGCTTTGTGGTCTATTTTGTTTTTCGGTTTACGAAATCCATTTTTGGCACTGATAGAAATTGTTTTATTATGGTTGATGATTTATGAAACCTATCTAAAATTTGCTAAAATTGATAAAATTGCAGGTTATTTATTTATTCCTTACATTGCTTGGGTAAGTTTTGCAATGGTACTCAATGGAAGTATTTGGTGGTTGAATAGGTAAGAAATTACAATTGCAAAATTCAATTTCAATTTCAATTTCAATAAAAAAAATTATAAAGAATTCGCCACAATAAATCCACCAGTCCAAGCATTTTGAAAATTAAATCCGCCGGTTATTGCATCAATATTTAAAATTTCACCTGCGAAATATAGATTTTGATGCCGTTTACTTTCCATAGTTTTGAAATTGATTTCTTTTAAATCTATTCCGCCAGCTGTTACAAATTCTTCTTTGAAAGTGCTTTTTCCGTTGACTTGGAATTCGCCATTTGTTAATTGATTTGCTAAAATTGTTAATTGATTTTTAGATAAATCTGCCCATTTAGTTTCTTCCGAAATTTCAGACGCTAAAACTAAACTTTCCCAAAGTCTGTTTGGTAATTCAAAAGAAGATTTTTTAGAAACTGCTTTTTTAGAATGTTCTTGTTTTAGTTCTTTTAGTTTTTCGATTGTTTCTTCAAAAGTTAAATCGTTTAACCAATTGACTTGCAAAACAAATTGATAGTTTTTATCGAATAATTCTCTTGCGCCCCAAGCCGAAAGTCTAAGAATTCCTGGTCCAGACATTCCCCAATGGGTTATCAATAAAGGTCCTGAAGCAGAAAGTTTGGTGTTTTTAACTTTGACAGAAGCCAATGCCGACAAACCCATTAAATCTTTAATACGTTTGTCTTTGATGTTAAAAGTGAACAACGAAGGAACAGCCGGAACAATAGAATGTCCGATTTCAGTAAGCATTTCCCAAATTTTTGGATTACTTCCTGTTGTCATAACTATTTTTTGACAAGAATACGTTTCGTTAGTAGTTTCAACTTTCCAATAATTTTCTCCTTTATATAAAGATTGTACACTTTGACCAGTTAGAATGTCAATTCCTAATTTTTGAGTTGCTATCAAAAAACAATCAATAATGGTTTGCGATGAATCAGAAATGGGAAACATTCTTCCATCTTCTTCAATTTTTAGTTCAACGCCATGTTTTTGAAACCATTCAATTGTATCGCCAGAGCAAAATTGATGGAAAGGTCCACGAAGTTCTTTTTCGCCACGAGGATAAAATTTGACTAAATCATTTGGAATAAAACACGCATGTGTCACATTGCATCGTCCACCACCTGAAATACGAACTTTCTCTAAAACCGATTTACCTCGTTCAAGAATAGCGACTTTAAATTTTGGATTTTTTTCAACAATATTTATTGCCGTAAAAAAACCTGCAGCGCCACCACCAACAATTATAATATCGTATTTTGAATTCATTTTTGTTTTTTAAACCATTAGTTTTTAACCACTATGATATTAAGAATAATTATAAAGATTCTCAACTTTCTTAATGGTTTAAAAAAATTAAATCCTATCTGGAAAATCAGAAATTATTCCATCAACATTTAAAGATTTTACAAAGGTAATGTCTTCTTCCGAATTTACTGTCCAAGGATAAATTTTAAATCCATTTTGATGCATCGCTAGCACATTTTCATCATTCAATAATTTGAAATAGGGATTTATGGAAAAAGCGTTTATTTTTTTAGCGAAGGCTATAGCATTATCTAGAGAATCTTCTGTCAGAACGCCCAAAGCTATTGGTCTGTTCATGGTAGAAATGAATTCTAAAAGTTTCCAATCAAAACTAGATATTTGAAAATGTTCGTACAACCAATTTTTTTCAAAAACATATTTATCAATTAAATAAACCACATTATAAACTAAATGGTCTTTAAGTTCAATGTTTAGTATAACTTGCTTAAAAGCCAAATTTATAACATCTTCAAGTAAAGGAATTCCAAGTTTTTGTAATTCACTTGCTTTATATTGATTAACAAAACCCTTTTTTGTTGTTGTTCTATCAACTGTTTCATCGTGAATTACCATTATTTTATCATCTAAACTCAAATGAACATCGAGTTCGATTATGTCAACTCCTAATTCAATTGCTTTTTGAAACGAAGCTAATGTATTTTCGGCAACATATCCTTTTGCGCCACGATGACCAATTTTTAGCATGTAACAGATTTAAAAAATATTACTTCTTTTTTTCTAACAACAATAGGCTATAATCAGTTTCTATTTGAAGCATTCCATTAACAACTTCACCTGTAGCACCTGAATAAGCATCATATAAAACTGTCCCATTTTCAAAAATAGTTCTCACAGGAATTTGTTTTTTACCAACAGTTGCCTCTAAAACAACTACTACTTCATCTACAAATTCATCTTTTGTATAAGTACGGCTAAAAATATAAGGGTTTGTCGCTACTTGTTTGTGAACTCCTGCTCCAATTGCTGGATGTTTTGCTCTAAATTGACCTAATCTTTGCCAATGATTTAAGAGTTTAAAAGTCGTTTTATTGGTTTTCAAATCCTCCCAATTCATAAACGAACGTAATGTTGCATCGCCTTGAGTTTCTTCAATATCTAGAGAACGAGCCAATTCATCACCGTAATACACTTGCGAAATTCCGGGTGCAAGTAGCAATTTGGTTGCAGATTCAAATGTTTTTTCACGTTTTTTGTCAAATGGCCAACCATCATCATGCGAAGATACATAGTTCATGACTGTTTTACCTTTTAAATCGGCGTTTAAAATATCATGATATTTAGAAAATAAAGGTTCATAATATAACTTAGCTTCATTTCTAAAATCAAAATTGATTAATGCTGTAAAACCATTGTCAAAATAATCTACTTTTTTATCGCCAAAATCATAAATTCTTTTATTTCCAATATTGTAACCATATACTTCACCAACTGTAAAAAATGGGTTATTATCCAATACTTTTTGTGGGTTTTCTGTTTTAAATTCAGCAAAAGCAGCGTCACAAACTTTTTTAAAATCTGCCCAAACATCTTCTGTTGTGTGTTTTGCAGTATCAACGCGGTAACCGTCAATTCCGTAGTCCAAAATATAATCTGAAAGCCATTTCATGATATAATATTTTGGAGCTCTAGGATAACCTGTTTTTTTAAAAAAAGTATCTAGTTCAGCAATTTCTTCTTCATATCGTCCTTCATTTTTCCATTTTTCGATTAAAAAAGGTGGCAACTCAACAGCTTGATTACTTTCGGTTTTTATGTCAGGAAGATTTTCTACCAATGTACAAGCAATCGTATTTTCGTAATTACTGTATTGACATTTTGGTGAAGTCCTAACCCAATCACTAGGATAAACTGCGTCTTCAAGTGTAACTGGCCCAGTATGATTGATTACGGCATCAAGCATAATTCTTATTCCTTTGGCGTGCGCTTTTACAACTAATTCGGCTAAATCTTTTTTGGTTCCAAAATTAGGGTCAAGTGCGCTCCAATCTCTTGTCCAATAGCCGTGAAATCCATAAGAGAAACCGGTTCCTTCGTCAACACCATCGTGAATTTGTTCCACAATTGGTGTCATCCAAATTACATTGATTCCTAAATCGGTAAAATAACCTTCGTCTAATTTTTGAATAACGCCTCGGATATCACCCCCCTCAAAACCACGTAACTTACCAGTCGGTTTGTTTCTGTTGTAGTTGAAATCGTTGGTTTTGTCACCATTGTTAAAACGGTCTGTCAATAGAAAATACACATTAGCACTTTCCCAAACGAAAGGCGTTTTGGTTTGTTTTGAAGCAACTTCTTTAGTTGATTTACAACTTGCGAATAATGCTGTAATTGAAATAATGAATACTAGTTTTTTAATCATGTCTTTACTGTTTTTTTAATTTGGATATTGTTGATTTCATAATGTTTTATTTTCCAAACATAAATTCAATAGGAATATTTATTCGTTTTTGCCAAGATGCTTCAGAATGATTTTCTCCTTCAAACTCAAGGTTTTTATAATTTTCTATTGTGTAACCTTTTGATTTTAAAACCTCATCAACTCTATATTCATACTTTAAATAACTGGCATCAAGTGTTTCTGTTCCGTAATCAAAATAGATTTTGTGATTTTTTGGATCAGGTAAATTTTGCTGCATATAAGTAAAGAAACTTTCAGGAATAGGATTGTTTTCAAAATCACGAAACCCAACCCAATGTGTCGATAAGCATGCAGCTCTTCCAAAAACCTTTGGATATTCACAAATAGCATAGATAGAAATTAATCCGCCCATACTCGAGCCCATAATTCCTGTATGTTTTACATCGGTATAAACCGAATAATTTTTATCAATAAAAGTTTTTAAATCTTTGACTATAAATTTGAGATAATTATCAGAGTTTATTTTTTTGCCATCAAATTGGAATTGAGATTTTTTGGCTTCCAATAGTATTTTTTCTTTTATTTCTTTGGAAAGTGATTCGAAGGGTTTCTTTGGATACAAATCCATTCGACGCAGGTTTGGAATATTCCAGATAGCAACCACAATAATATCTTCAATTTTATTTTCGAAATTTAATTTTGTAATTACTTCATCAACCATCCATTCTTGTTTATTCCAAGTCGTTTTAGCATCGAAAAGCATTTGTCCATCATGCATGTATAAAACGCTGTATTTTTTGTCTTTTGAATAATTAGACGGCAACCAAACATCAACAGTTCTTGGTACAATAAATTTTGTTGGAAAGTTATCAATTCGATTAATAATTCCCTCAAATTTTTCTTTGTCTATGATTTGATAAGTTTCAATTTTGCCTTGCGCAAATGAATATGTTGTAAGCAATAATATGAAAAGTATTCGCTTCATTTTATTTCAATTCCAAAATTAAAACTGATTTTCCTTCAATTTCAATGTCATTTTTTAAATCAAATGATTTGTCAGTAAGGACATCTTTTCCTGATTTATAGTTTTTGATATTTTCTTGAAATCTATTTGTTTTAAATGTTATTAAATCTGGATTGTTGTTAATTACAACCATAACACTTTCAGAATCATTGTGTCTGAAATAAACGTACACATTATTTTCTGGAATGTAGTGGGTAGTTTTTCCTGAATGAATTACTGATTTGGTTTTTCTCCAAGTAAACAATTTTGATGAAAAATCGAAAAATTTCGCTTGTTCTGCAGTTCTTCCTGCTTTTGTGAATGCGTTATTTGCATCGCCATTCCATCCGCCAGGAAAATCTTTTCTAATATCCGCATCGCCCAATTTTTCTTTGTTTCCTGCCATTCCAATTTCTGAACCATAATAAATTTGGGGAATCCCGCGAACAGTTGCAATTAAGGTCATTGCCATTTGGTATTTTTTAAAATCATTTTTATAAATTTCGTTGAAACGTTGCGTGTCGTGATTTTCTGCAAAGACTACTAATTTATTCGGATTAGGATACAAAAAATCGTTGGCAAAATTCTCATAAGCTTTTATCATTCCTTTATCCCAAGAACCACTATCTTCATTAAAAATTGAACTTATGGCGTCATGCAAAGTAAAATCCATAACGCTTGGTAAATAGGAATTGTAGTTTTGAATCGCTCCAATTTTACTATCTTTTTGCCAATAGGCCATTTGCGCTTGATTGTGCATCCAAACTTCACCAACGATGTTAAAATTTGGGTATTCGTCTGTAATAGCTTTGGTCCATTTAGAGATTCCTTCTTTGTCGTTGTATGAATAAGTATCAACTCTAAACCCATCTAAATCAGCATATTCTATCCACCAAATTGCGTTTTGAATTAGGTACTTTAAAACCAAAGGATTCGACTGATTCAAATCTGGCATTGATGGAACAAACCAACCATCCATACAATTTTTAGTATCAATTGCCGAAGCATTAGTGTCAAACTGCGTAGTCATTCTGTAGTTAGATTGCGAATAACCAGGAAATTGATGAATCCAATTGTAGGTTGGTAAATCTTTGTACATCCAATGTTTCCAACCCCAATGATTAGTAACATAATCCATAATATTTTTCATGCCGCGTTTGTGCAATTCGGCACTCAATTTTACATAATCTTGGTTAGTTCCATAACGTGGATCGATTTTGTAAACATCAGATTGACCGTAACCATGATAGGAATGTTTTTCGTCGTTATCTTCGTTTAAAGGTGTTGGCCAAAGTGCCGTTACGCCTAATTCTTTTAAATAATCTAGATTTTTTATAATTCCGTCAATATCGCCACCATGTCTTCCACCAGGAAGTTCGCGATTTTCTTTTTCGGTTACTGATTTATCACTGTCGTTGTTTGGATTTCCATTGGCAAATCTATCTGGCATTATTAAATAAATAACATCAGAAGCATCGTAACTTTTTCGTAAAGCAGAATTTTCTCGTCGTGATTTTAGAGAATAATTTTGAGTGAAAGCTATTTTTTTATTTTTTGAAAAAAAGAATTCAAAATCTTGTGCAACTTCATTTTTAGTATTGATTGTTACGAAAACGTAGTTAGGATTTTCGGTTTTTAAAATGCGTTCTATTACAATTGAATTGGATGTGGTTACATCATACTGTGCAATATTTTTGCCGTAGAACATTATTTGAACTTCAGAAAGATTCATATCACTCCACCAAAAAGGAGGTTCAACTCGGTCAATTTGAGCCAAAGTTGACGTTGATATCAATAGAAAGATAACTAATTTTGTTATTCTCGCAAAGGCGCAAAGGCGCAAAGTTTGTTTAATATAGTCCATTTACTACTCTTTTGATTCCATTTTTTATTAAAGCTTCATTAAAATTTATTAATAAGTCTAACCTTAAATCGGTTACTCTTACATAAGTTAATAACTGTTTCAGATGAACATTTGAAATACTTTCTACAGATTTTATTTCAATTATTGCTTTCTCCTCAACAATCAAGTCAGATCGAAATCCTATATCTAATTGAACATCATCCTAAACTAATGGATAGGTTTTTGTCTTTCTACTTTCAAACCTTTTTTGGTTAGTTCGTGATGTAATATTGCTTCATAAACGCTTTCCAATAAACCAGGGCCAAGTTTTGTGTGAATTTTGCAACTTACATCGACTATTATTTTTGAAAGTACGTTTTCTGTCATAATCTTCGTTTTTTCTAGCAAAGTCGCAGAGGTATAAAGTTTTATTTTCTTGTTATTTATTTTATTAAAAAAGTCGCAAAGTTCATTCTTTGCGACTTTGTGTCTTTGCGAGAAACTATACAGTTACCAAACTATTCGGCTCCACCAAAACTTCTTTTCCGTTGACAAAAACAGTAATTTCTTTACTTCCTTCTAATGAAAATTTAGTTTCATTTTGAAGCACTTCAACTTTTAAAATTTGATTTCTGAAGTTTATTTTAAACGAATAACCTTGCCATTGTGATGGAATTTTTGGTTCAAAATGTAATGTATCGTTTTTAACTCTCATTCCACCAAAACCTTCTACAATACTCATCCATGTTCCAGCCATTGAGGTGATGTGACAGCCTTCTTCTACTTCTTTATTATAATCGTCTAAGTCTAAACGAGAAGTTCTTAGGTAAAAAGTGTAGGCTTGTTCCATTCTATCAAGAGTTGCTGCTTGAATAGAGTGAACGCAAGGTGAAAGCGAACTTTCATGAACAGTAAATGGTTCATAAAAATCGAAATGTTTTTCTAATTGATCTTTGGTAAAATGATCTTCAAAGAAATAGAAACCTTGTAATGTATCGGCTTGCTTAATGTAAGGCGAACGCAAAATTCTATCCCAAGACCATTTTTGGTTAATTGGACGCTGAGTTTTATCTAAATCGTGCACTTTTACCAATTCTTTATCTAAGAAACCATCTTGTTGTAAATAAACTCCGTGTTCTTCAGAATATGGAAAATACATGTTGTCAGCAACATCTTTCCAGTGAGAAATTTCGGCAGAATCAAGATTTACTTTACTCATAATTCGAGCATAATCTAAAGCGTATTCTTTTTCTACTTTATTAATTTGTTCAATTGCATAATCGATACACCATTTGGCTAAATAATTGGTGTAGAAATTATTGTTTACGTTATTTTCATATTCATTTGGACCTGTTACTCCAAGAATCACATATTGATTTCTGTAAGTAGAGTAGGTTGCTCTTTGGTGCCAAAAACGGGCAATTCCGATAAGAACTTCTAATCCTTTTTCAGGAATATAGGAGTAATCTCCAGTAAATCTAAAATAGTTGAAAATAGCAAAAGCAATCGCACCGTTTCTATGAATTTCTTCAAATGTGATTTCCCATTCGTTGTGACATTCTTCGCCATTCATGGTAACCATTGGATACAAAGCAGCTCCGTTTTTGAAACCTAATTTTCCAGCATTTTCAATCGCTTTATCCAATTGATTGTATCGGTACGTCAATAAATTTCTGGCTACTTGTTGGTCTTTGGTTGCCATGTAAAAAGGAATGCAATAAGCTTCTGTATCCCAATAAGTTGAACCGCCGTATTTTTCTCCTGTAAATCCTTTTGGACCAATATTTAATCGAGAATCTTTTCCTAAATACGTTTGATTTAATTGAAAAATATTGAAACGTATTCCTTGTTGTGCTTTTACATCACCTTCAATAGTAATATCGCTCATTTCCCAGATTTTTGCCCAAGCTTGAATCTGACTTTCAACCAAATTGGAGTAACCAATTTTCAAACCTTCAGCAATTACATTTTGAGCAGCAACTTGCGTGTTTTCGTGATTTAATGAAACCGTGTAGCCTCCTAATTTTTGAATGGTAGCAACTTGTTCTCTTTTTACATCAACTTCAAATGAAAATTGAACTTTTTCGTTGTTTTTTTCACTATTTATTGGAAAAGCATTTACGTTTTCTCCATTTATCAAAATAGCATTTTGCATAAAAGTAGTTGCTGTAAAATGCGTTTTGAAAGTTCTAGCAGTTACAAAAGCTTCATTATTTGAATATTGAACGTTTAATGGCTCCCAGAATTTTTCTTCCCAGTTAGCATCTTCGTTTTGGACTCCAGCGTCAATATATGGTTTGAAAACAACTTTAGCATCACCATTTATTGGCGTTATTTCGTAATTGATAACCCCTAATTCGTCTAAATCTAATGAAAGAAAACGAGTAATTTTTACCGAAATATTCAAACCATTTTGCAAAGTAGCTTGAAAAGAACGATAGTAAATACCTTCTTTCATATTCAATTCACGCTTGAAATTAGCAACCGATTGACATTTGGCTAAATCTAAATTTTCGCCATTGATTTCTATGTCAATTCCAATCCAATTTGGAGCGTTTAATACTTTTGCAAAATATTCTGGGTATCCATTTTTCCACCAACCCACTTTTGTTTTATCAGGATAATAAATTCCTGCAATGTAACTTCCTTGAAAAGTTTCACCCGAATAGTGTTCTTCAAAATTGGCACGTTGTCCCATAGCACCGTTGCCGATGCTGAATAAACTTTCAGATGATTTTACCATTTCGGCATCAAATCCTTCTTCTATGATGGACCAATTGTTTGGTTGTATATAATCTTGGTTCATTTTTATTTTAAGTTTAAAAGGTTAGAGGTTTAAAAGTTTAAAAGTTCATTCTTAAACTTTCAAAATCTATTCTCTATGTTCTATTATCTTTTTTCTAGTTTATCAACGATTCAATAAAAGAAACATCAATAAATGTAAAATCTTTAAATATATATTTTGCTTCGTGTAATGTTGTTGCTCCTCCAATTCCGATGCTTGTCATGTTTGCAATATTAGCGGCTTGAACTCCTGCTACTGAATCTTCAAAAACGATTGAATTTTCGTTGGTTGCTCCTAATTTTTTTGCTGCTTGAAGAAATACTTCCGGATCTGGTTTTGCATTGGAAACATCATTTCCGTCAACTATGGCATCAAATAAATTTAGAATTCCTGTTTTTTCTAAAATTGGTCTTGCATTTTTACTTGCAGAACCTAATGCAATTAGCTGCTTTTTATCTTTTAAATAGTGTAATACAGGAAGTACACCAGGTAAAATTTCACTTTCATCAATAGCTACCAAATAAGATAGATACTCTTCGTTTTTTTGAATAAGCCATTTATTTTTGTCTTCTTGAGAAGCTTGAATTCCTCCTAGTTCTAAAATAATATCAAGAGAACGAACGCGGCTAACCCCTTTTAATTCTTCGTTGTGTTCGGGGGTGAATTCGATTCCTAGTTCTTGAGCTAACTTTTGCCACGCCAAAAAATGGTATTTTGCCGTGTCAACAATTACTCCGTCTAGGTCGAATATGAATGCTTTATTTGACATTTATTTTGTATCTGCGTTATCTTTAACTTTAATTACTAAAATTGCTGCGATGATGAAACTGATTCCGCTCATTATTATTGCATAAATAGCATGATCACCGTAAACATATTTTACAAGCGGTCCGCCAATTAATGCGTTAATTATTTGCGGAATTACAATAAAAAAATTAAAAATTCCCATGTAAACTCCCATCTTTTTTGGTTGGATAGAACCTGCCAAAATTGCATATGGCATTGCTAAAATACTTGCCCATGCAAAGCCTACAAGAATCATTGATAAGATTAACGCTTCCTTGTTTGGCATGAAATACATTGAAATTAATCCGATTCCTCCTAAAATTAGTGATAGAGCGTGAGTTTTTCTTCTACCTACTTGTTTTGCAATATAAGGCAATGCAAAAGCTACAATAGCAGAAACTAAATTGTAAACACCAAATATGATTCCAACCCAATCCCCAGCAGATTGGAATTCGGGACTTTTTGTATCATCGATACTTAATCCATATATATGTTGTGCAATTGCAGGAGTTGTAAAAACCCACATTCCAAACAATCCAAACCATGAGAAAAATTGCACCCAACTTAATTGACGCATTGTTTCAGGCATTTTGGCAAAATCAGTAAATATATCAGTTAATTTAGATTCTTTTTCAGACTCATTCATTGCAGCCTGATGCGATTTTTCATCGCTAAATTGAGTTAATTCCTCTGGAGAATATTCTTTAGTTGTAAAAATTGTAACAAGAATACTGCCTACTAAAATCAATGCACCAATAATAAAAGAATAAATTAAATTTTGTGGGATTGCAGAAGTTTCAGTTGCTAAATTACTAACTCCAAACCAATTGTTTAATACATATGGCAACCAAGAACCAATTACGGCACCAATACCAATTAATGCTGTTTGTACACTAAAACCTAATGTATGTTGATCAGCTCTAAGATTGTCACCAACTAAGGCTCTGAATGGCTCCATGGCAACATTAAAAGATGCATCCATAATCATTAACATTCCGGCACCAACCCAAAGAGCAGGCATAAAGGCAATGAATATTTCAGCTTGTGGCATTAAGATTAATCCGATTGAAGCAAGTAAAGCTCCTGCAAGAAAATAGGGTTTTCTTCTACCAAATCTTCCCCAAGTATTATCACTGTAATGACCAATTATTGGCTGAACAATTAATCCCATCAAGGGAGCAATTATCCAAAACCATGATAACTCATGAACATCAGCACCAAAAATTTGAAGAATTCTGCTAGCATTAGCATTCTGTAGGGCAAAACCCATTTGAATTCCTAGAAATCCGAAACTCATGTTCCAAATTTGCCAGAAACTTAACTTACGCTTTTCCATTATCGTAATTTATTGATTAATAAAACGATAAGCGCGATGCTTATCAAAACTTATTTTTTGTTTTCGAAGTAAAATATAAGCTTGATAATTGGTGTAAATATAGAAAAAGAATTTAGAATTTAGAATTTAGAATTTAGAATTTACTTTAAACGGTCAACGAAAACGTTTTCTTGTTGATAAAAATATTTTTCATGTAGTTGATTCTCTTTCTACAAGTTCTGTTTCGATAACTTCAGTTTTGTATTGTTCTTCATATTCTTCCTCTTCAATATCGAGGCGTTCAATTAGCATTTTGGCTGCTTTCTCTCCCATTTTTACACCGTTTTGGCTAACAGTTGTAATAGATGGTGATGAATATTTAGAAATAATTCCGTCTGTAAAACCTATAACCGATATGTCATTTGGAACGTTTTTGCCAAGCCTTGCCGCAACTTTAATAGCGGTTACCGCAAAAATTTCATTTACCGCAAATATGGCGTCTAAATCATTATTTTGGATAAGATTTTCAATATTAGATTCAAAGTTATCGGTGTCTTCAATTTTTATAATTAAATTTTCGTCAACTTTTAAATCGTTTGATTTTAAGGCTTTAATATAACCTTCAGTTCTAAGTTTTCCAACGCTAACATAATCAACAGTTGAAATAAGACCTATTTTTTTAAATCCCTTATCAATTAAAAATTGAGTAGCATTGTAAGCTGCCAAACTATCATCAATAATAACTTTATCGCACAAAATATCGTTCGTTATTCGATCAAACATTACAACAGGCATTCCTTGATTTATCACTTCCGAAATATGATGAAAATCTTTCTTTTGTTGTGTTTCTTTAGACAAAGACATGATAAAACCGTCGATGCTTCCATTAGCTAACATTTCCATGTTAATTACTTCTTTATCAAATGATTCGTCAGATAAACAAACAATTACATTATAACCGTTTTCATTAGCCACATGCTCAATTCCGCTAATAACGGTTGCGAAAAAATGATGGATAATTTCTGGAATAATGATGCAAATTGTTTTAGATTTTCTGTTCTTTAAACTTAATGCTATATTATTAGGTTTGTAGTTGTATAATTTAGCAAAGGCTTGCACTTTTTGACGCGTATCTTCGCTAATTTCTAAACTATTTCTCAGTGATTTTGAAACAGTTGAAATAGAAACATCAAGTTCTCTTGCAATTTGTTTTAAGGTAACTTTTCTTCTCATATAAAAAAGGATAATTTATGAATTTTTAATAAAGATAGATTTAATATTTGGGTATAGCAATTATACCACAAAAATAGTTAGAATTTGAGAAACTTTTCAACACGAAAACGTTTTCGGCTCTACATTATTTTAAATGTTATTTTTTTATAACTGTTTTTTAACTATTTTTAACGTTCGAAGTAAAGTATACGCAAATAAAAACAAATTAAAAACTTAAACAAAATGTATGAAGAATATCTAGAAAAATCAATTTTAAAAATAATTTTTTAGATGTTTTTTTTCAAAAATCAAATTCAATTTAGTATGAAAACAATTTATAAAAAGTTGTTACTATTGTTGGTAATTCTTCCGTTTAGCGTTCTGGCTCAGAGTGGTTTAAGTGGGATTGTGACTGATAAAACTACCAAACAACCATTACCTGGTGTTAATGTAGTAATTCAGGGTTCAAGTACAGGAACCCAAACAGATTTTGACGGTAAATTTCAATTACCAAAAATAAATGTAGGAGATAAAATTTTAGTATCCTATTTAGGGTACAAAAATCAAACAATTGCTTACAATTCTCAAAAAGAAATAACAATAGCTCTAGAAGAAGAATCTAACCAATTACAAGAAGTTGTAGTTCAGGTAGGTTATGGTAGTGTTAAGAAAAAAGATGCTACTGGGTCGGTGGATATTGTTTCTTCCAAAGAATTTAATAAAGGAGCTATTATATCTGCTGATCAATTACTTATTGGAAAAGCTGCTGGGGTTAGAATTACCAATAATGGTGGCTCACCAGATTCTGCTCCAAATATAAGAATTAGAGGCGGTTCATCTCTTAATGCTAGTAACAATCCTTTAATAGTAATTGATAATATTCCAATTAGCAATGATAATCCTGCTGGTGTAAGCAATCCTTTAAATCTAATCAATCCTAACGATATTGAGAGTTTTTCAATATTAAAAGATGCCTCTGCAACAGCAATTTATGGATCTAGAGCTTCAAACGGGGTTATTATAATTACTACAAAAAAAGGGACAAAAGGAGGAGTACAGTATAATTATAGTTCAATATTTACATCTGGAAAAGTTGGAAAAAAAATAAATGTTATGGATGGTACTGAATTTACAAGATTCATTCAAGAATACCACCCAGATTACACAAATCTTTTAGGAGTTGATGATCCAAGTACAACTGATTTAGATAACCCAAGTACAAGTGATGTTATTGAAGGTAGAATATTATCAAATACAGATTGGCAAGACGCTATATACAGAAACTCATTTTCAACCGACCATAATTTTAGCGCAAGAGCTAACTTATATGGTAAAATTCCTTTCAGAGCGTCACTTGGCTATAACAATAGTGAAGGAATTGTTAAAGCTAATGATTATGAAAGATTTAGTTACTCTTTAAAACTTACTCCTACTATTTTAGATGATCATTTAAAAATTGACATTAATGCAAAAGGTATTTTATCCGATAAAAATGCTGTTGATGAAGGTGGCGCATTGGGTGGCTCTATAGTTATGGATCCAACAAAGCCAATATATGATTACAGTCCAACAAATAGATTTGGAAATTACTATCAAGACATTTTACCGCAATCATATGGAACAGTAAGTAATAATCCTTTTGCTTCTATAAATGGTCAAGGAAACCCATTAGCATTATTGGAACAAAGAGCTCGTCCAGAAAGATCATTACGATTTTTAGGAAATATTGAGTTTGATTATAAAATGCACTTTTTGCCAGAACTTAGAGCGGTAATTAATCTTGGTTTGGATGCTTCACAGGCAAAAATTAGAGAGGTCTTTACTGATAATTCTATTGCTACCTATAGACAGAACCAAAATGATTCTAATTATAATACAAATTATGTTTTTAATCCTGGCTTAAATTATCTTGAAAATCAAACTATTACAAACACAACTTGGGATTCGTATTTAATGTATTCTAAAAACTTGGATGGTTTTGTTAATAAATTTGATGTACAAGCTGGCTATACTTATCAAAATTTTAAAAACGATGGAAATAGAGAACGATATAGATATAATGATCTTTCAGGCTTAAGAGAGGTTGAGCCAAATGATAATAATCCTAACAACAGATATTATAATGTTTTGAATCTACAATCATTTTTTGGTAGAACAAATATTGATTTTGCTGGTAAATATTTAGTAACAGTATCATTAAGAGCAGATGCATCTTCATTATTTTTAGCAAACAAAAGATGGGGTTACTTTCCTGCAGCAGCAGTTGCTTGGAAGTTGAAAGAAGAAAGCTTCTTAAAAAATAGCAAAATCATGAATGACTTAAAATTGAGATTAGGTTACGGACAAACAGGTCAGCAAGACATTACTTCTGTATTTGGTTTTTATCCTTCAACACCTTTGTTTACTTTAGGGAGCAATACAAGTCAATATCTAGAGGGCGTTAACTTATATTCAGCAAAAGCTTATAATCCAAATTTAACTTGGGAAAAAACAACAACTTATAATATTGGATTAGATTTTGACTTGTTTAAAAACAATTTTGTTTCGGGTGCTTTTGACATTTATAAAAGAGATACTCGTGATTTATTAGCATTAACCCCAATACCTCCAGGACAAGGTTTAATTAATCAATTTGTTCAAAATGTTGCTCAAACTGAGAGTAAAGGTTTTGAGTTAAATTTAAATATAAAACCAATTCAATCTGATAATTTAAATTTAGAGTTTAATTCTAACATTTCATATAACTACACCGAAGTTACAGATCTTGGAAGTACTCTAACATCAATTTCTGCAGGTGGAAATTTACCAATACAAACTGGAGTTGGTATAGCATATCACACTGTAGGTTATCAACCGGGATCAGCATGGCTTTTTGAGCAAGTTTATGGTTCAGACGGAAGGCCAATAATTGGTGCTTTTGTTGACAGAAATGGTGATAATCAAATTGATAATGATGATAGATACCATAAAGCATTAGCTCCAAATTGGACTTATGGTTTTGGATTTAATTTTAATTACAAAAATTGGGATTTAAGTTCAAGCTTTAGAGGTCAATTAGGTGGTCAAGTTTATAACGCTTCATTAATAAAATCAGGGTGGATTGACAGAGCAAAACCTGTAAACAATAATAGCTTATCAAATGTCATCAATTTTTATGACAATACTGCAGACCCAAATTTTGTTACTATTAATGGAAATATACCTTATTCAGATTATTTTCTTAATGATGCAACTTTTTTAAGATGCGAAAACATTATACTTGGTTACAAATTTAATAAGTTCTATAAATCTTCATCTTTAAGATTGTATGGCGCAATAAATAATGCTTTTATTCTTACAAAATATAAAGGCCAAGATCCAGAAAATTTTGGTTCAATTGATAATAATTTTTATCCAAGACCAAAGATGTACTCATTAGGATTAAATTTAGATTTTTAAAAAAATGAAAATGAAAAAAATAAAATTATTCGGATTATGTGTTTTGTTCTTTACAAATTTTTCATGTACTGATGATTTAAACACAGCACCTATAACTGATTTAACTCTTGAACAGCTACTACAACAAGACCCAAATGCTGTTTCTGGAATTCTTTCAAAACTATATGGTTCATATGCTTTATCAGGCCCGGATGGCCCTGGTAGTTCAGATATTAGTGGTGACGATGCTGGAGAATCTCCTTTTTTAAGAGGTATTATAAACCTTCAAGATTTTACTGCAGATGGAATGAAAAATCGATGGGGTGATGACGGATTAGACCAATTAACAACAACCTCTCTTTGGGATGAAAATAATAAGTTCTTTAGATATTTATACAATAGAATTTATTATACAATTCCACAATGTAATAATTTATTATTAGTATTAGAAAATGTTAATGTTAACAACAAAGAACAAGTTGTTGCCGAAGTTCGTTTTTTAAGAGCATTAGCCTATTACTATTTAATAGATTGCTTTGGAAAAGGCGTTTTGGCTACAGAAGTAAATTATGGGCAATCTAATCCTTTGCCAGAAAAAAACAGACAAGAATTGTTTGGGTATGTTGAGGCAGAATTATTAGCAATTGAAAATGCATTACCTAATACAAATAGTTATGGTAGAGCAAATAAATCTGCAGCAAGAATGTTATTAGCTAAACTATACTTGAATGCACAAGTTTATACTGGTTCAGCTAGGTATAATGATGCCTTAACATATATTAGCAAAGTTATCAATGAAGGAGGATATTCTTTAGATCCTAACTTTGTTCATGTTTTTTCTGGTGACAATAATAATTCACCTGAAATTATTTATCCCCTTATAGCTGATCCATTGGCAAGTCAAAGTTTCGGAAATACAACTTATCTTGTAAATGGTAGCTTGAGTTCTGACACAATGACAATTGCTGATTTTGGCGCAAAACAAGGTTGGGGTGGACATAGAGCTACAAAAGCATGGTACAGTTTGTTTGGAAATTTAAGTTCTTCAACAGACATTAGAGCTAGTTTATTTTGGACAACTGGTCATAATTATGAAATGAACGATTATAAAAAATGGATTGATGGTTACCCATGTGTTAAGTTTAGAAACAAGAATTTTTCCTCATCATCAATTCTAACTGATTTTTCAAATACAGATTTTCCATTATTTCGTCTAGCTGATGCCTATCTAATGTATGCTGAATGTTTTGTTAGAGGCGGTGGCGGAAGTCAAAATGACGCTTTACTATACGTAAATAACATCAGAAACAGGTCGAATGCAACTCCAATAAATATAAGTCAACTAACTCTTGATTTTATTTTAGATGAAAGAGCAAGAGAACTAAATTTTGAAGGACACAGAAGAACTGATTTAATACGTTTTGGAAAATTTACTGGTGGAACCTATTTATGGCCTTGGAAAGGAAATGTAAAAGACGGAGTTTCAATTCCTACCCATTATAATCTGTTTCCTATTCCTTTACGTGCATTGCAAGCAAATCCAAATTTAACTCAAAACCCAGGTTATAATTAATAGATTAAATTAATTTTATATGAAAAATATAATTAAAACAATATTCTTTGCATTTCTTATAATTACAATAAGTTCATGTGAAAATGACAAAGTAACTGCAGTGGCTAATGGTTTTGAACTTAGAAAAGACTCTAGTGTTTCAACCCCAACAATTTTGACAGAATCATTAAATACTTCAACTTTTACAAAGTTAGAATGGGATAAATCAAATAACGGAGTAACAACTGCCTCTAACTATAAATTAGTTATTTTTGATCACGATAATGACCCAAATTTAGAAGATGGTATAGAATATGTAACTTCAAATTTGATAGAAAACCCAAGTTCTTTAAACTCAACAATTAATGTTAAGGAATTTAATGATTTAATAAATCTGTTACCTAAATTCAAATGTAGTCAAATGAAAATTGACATAAGAATTAAATCAACATTAGGTTTAGGTGATGTAAACCCATTGGTTCAATATTCAAATCCTATAACTTATTCAGTAACTGGATATCCGAAATCATTACCATTATTAGCGTTTGTAAAAGATGTAAATAGTACAAATGTTTCTACAGAACCAAAATTAGCTGCCTCTGCTGCAGGTGTAAACACTAACTACGAGGGTTATATGTTTTTACAGCCAGGAAGCTATAAATTCTACAAACCAGACGCATGTGGTGACTTTACAGGAGCACCTGCCTATGGTGGAGCTACAGGAACGATAAACACAGATGCTTCTGCGCCTAGTATTGTTGTAACAACAGCAGGTCATTATATTGTAAAAGCAAATCTTGCCTTAAACACATATTCTTTAAGTCAATTTACAACATTTGGTGTTTTTGGCCTAGCTACTAGGGCAACTTTATCTGGTAATCAAGTACCTATGGATTATGATGCGCCAAATAAAATATGGAAGTTGACCGTTGATTTAAGAAAAGGATATAAATTCAAATTTAAATCAAACCTATGGACTGGCGCATTAGTAGTGCCCGCATTACCAAATCCTCCTTATGCACCTGGAACAGCTACATCAGCAGTTTCTATTTTAGGTAAAATCGTTGATGGACAATTAGAAGAAAATAGTGTAGCTGCTTCTGGAGAAATTACAGTTCCGGGATCAGCAACTGATAACACAAGACAAAAATATTATATTGAACTAAATGTAAGCAATCCAAGAAAATATACTTACAAAATGACGGCTGTAAATTAATACTATTAACAAACAAAAAATTAAAGGCTGTTCTATGCAGTTCTTTTTATCTTAAATTTATCATTATGAAAAAAAATGTTTTAGCACTAATAAGCTGTTTACTATCCCTAGTTGGATTTTCACAACAAGTGACAATTTCTCCTTCAACTTTTGATGTAACAAATCCAATAACTATTACTGTTTCATTTGCAAGTCCAACCTGTAATGGGATGGGAACAAATCCTGCAAAAGTATATATGCATTCTGGTATTGGAACTGACTCAAATGCATGGGGAATGTCAGTTATTGGAAACTGGGGAATAGACAATAATATTGGATTAATGACCAACAATGGCAATGGAACATGGAGTATTACAATAACACCAAGCGTTTATTATAATCTAAATGCTACTCAACAAGCTGGCGCAAGCAAAATGGGAATGGTTTTTAGAAACGCAACGGGTACGCAAACATTAAAATTAGCACCAAGTTGCGGTGACTTTATTTTCAATGTTGGTGCTTTTCAATCAACTCTAAATACACCTACTTTAAATAGTACCACAATTATTGCTTCTGGAGGAAGTAGAACGGTTGCTGCTTCAAATACTAATGGAAATGCTAATTATAATTTGAAAGCAAATGGTATTAGTATTAATGAAGTTTCTGATGTTTCAAGTTATTCTTTTACTCACACTGGCATTAATTCTAATCAAAATTATGAGTTAGAAATTACGCAAGGAACATCCATTCAAACCAAAAAGTTTTCAGTTATTGTGACACCAACAATTACTAATCAACCAATTCCTTCTGGAAAAATTGATGGTATTAATTATGACCCAAATGATACTTCAAAAGCAGTATTAGTTTTAGATGCACCAGGAAAAGACTACGTTTATGTTGCAGGAAGTTTCAATAATTGGCAACCTAACAATTCATATGCCATGAGAAAAGATGTTTCATCATCAAAATTTTGGCTTGAACTTACAGGTTTAACTCCAGGAGTTGATTACACTTATCAATATTGGGTTGTGGATAATACACCTGTTGCAAATTCACCTGTATTGGTTAAAACAGCTGATCCCTACTCTACTCTAGTATTATCTTCATTTGATGACCCGTGGATTAATCCTTTAGTTTATCCAAATTTACCTGCATTTCCAACAGCTTCTGGACAAGAAAGAGAAGTTACGGTTTTAAAAACAGGACAAACCCCATATCCTTGGAGTACGGCAACTACAAATTTTGTAAAACCAGATAAGGACAAATTGGTTGTTTATGAAGTGCTAGTAAGAGATTTTGATTCGAATAGAAGCTATCAAGATTTAATCAATAAAATAGATTATTTCAAAAATTTGAAAATTAATGCAATTCATTTAATGCCAGTAATGGAGTTTGAAGGAAATGAAAGTTGGGGTTATAACACCGCATTTCATTTAGCAAATGACAAAGCTTATGGACCTGCAGAAAAATTAAAAGAATTTATAGATTTATGCCATCAAAATGGAATAGCTGTAATACTTGATGTTGCATTAAATCATGCTTTTGGAAGAAATCCTATGAATAGAATGTGGATGAGCGATGCAGATGGTGATGGTTGGGGCGGACCTTCTTCAGATAGTCCTTATTTTAATGTAATTCCAACTCATAGTTACAATGTTGGAAGTGATTTTAATCACCAACAGCAAAGAACCAAAAACTATGTAAGAAGAACAGTTAAACACTGGATTGAAGAATATAAAATTGATGGTTTTAGATGGGATTTAACCAAAGGATTTACTCAAAATTGTCAAAGTGGCGATGTGTGTACTAACGCCTACCAACAAGACAGGGTTGATGTTCTTAAAGAATATGCAGATTATTGTTGGAGCCTTGATCCTACTCATTTAATAATTTTTGAACACCTAGGAATGGACTCAGAAGAACAACAATGGGCTAATCATAGAATAAACGAAAACCCAAGTAAAGGAATTATGATGTGGGGTAAAATGACCGACCAATACAATCAGTTATCAATGGGTTTCAATTCAAATAACGATATAACAAGAATGGGGAATGTTGCTAGAGGTTTTCAAGGAAAAAGACTTATTGGTTATCCAGAAAGCCATGATGAAGAAAGATTAATGTACAAAAATCTTCAATTTGGGAATAATACCAATGCTTCACATAACGTAAGAAATTTAAATACTGCCTTATCAAGAATGTCAGCAATTGGTGCTGTATCTCTATTAGTTCCAGGCCCAAAAATGATATGGCATTTTGGAGCTTTAGGATGGGATTTATCAATTTTTACATGTAGTAATGGCTCAGTAAATAGTCCATCTGATGCAACACCGGGAGATTGTAAATTAGACAATAAACCGCAACCGCAATGGGCAAGCAATTGGTTAGGAAATACCAATAGAGTAAAAATATATAATGATTGGGCTAAGATGAATGAACTAAAAATTAACAATCCTGTTTTTAGTAAAGAGTATTCTATAAACTCTGGCACAACATTGGAACCTAAAATTTACATTTTTGATAATAATGCTCCTATTTCTTCTCTAAAAAATGTTGTTGTGTTAACTAATTTTAATGTAAATTCAATTAATGTTACACCAAACTTTCCTTATACAGGAACATGGTATAACCTTATGGACAATACGCCAATAAATGTAACAAGCACAACTGGTCCAATAAATATTGAGGCTGGAGGATTTAGAGTTTATGGAAATCAACTCCCTAACCTATCCAATAATGAGTTTGAACCATTAAGTAAAGTAACGTTAGCACCAAATCCTACATCTTCTTATTTTACAATAAATAGTGATGTAACAAAAGTTGAAATTTTTTCATTAACAGGACAGTTAGTAAAAACCTTCGAAAATAAATTAGAAAATGACTCTTATGATATTTCAAATTTAAATAAAGGAGTTTATTTAGTTAGAATAGTTAACGAACAATTAAATTCAAAAACGTTGAAATTAATAAAACAATAAATTTTATTTTAATTAAATTAAAAATGGCTTTCTCTAAAAAAGAGAAAGCCATTTTTTTAGCTATTACAATACCCGTCAAACACTTGCAAAATTTCTCATAAAATTAAAAAAATTACAAATCTAATCGTAATAATACATAATCTTATTTGTACTTTTGCACACCAAATAGAAAACACTATTTATCAAAGTAAAAATTGGAACAAACCGCTAACTTTTCTTTTAAAAATATTTTCAACGATTTTAAAGCAATCACTAAGGCTGGACTTGCTATTAGTGTTTTGTTTTCATCGATTGCTGGTTATCTATTAGGATTTGATGAGGAACACCCATTTAGTTGGTCAATTTTAGCAATATTAACTATTGGTGGTTATTGTATGGTTGGAGCTTCAAACGCTTTCAATCAAGTTATAGAAAAAGACCTCGACGCCCTGATGGACAGAACAAAAAATCGTCCAATTCCAGCAAAGAGAATGTCGCCTAATAAAGCATTGATAATAGCTAGTTTGTTAACAATTATAGGGGTAACTCTATTATATATAATCAATCCAAAGTCAGCAATGTTTGGTGCGATTTCAATTTTTCTTTACACAAGCATTTATACACCTTTAAAGACCGTTACACCATTATCGGTTTTTGTTGGAGCATTCCCTGGTGCAATCCCATTTATGTTAGGTTGGGTTGCCGCAACTGGAGAATTTGGTATTGAAGCCGGAACCCTTTTTTTAATTCAGTTTTTTTGGCAATTTCCTCATTTTTGGGCAATAGGATGGTTTTTATATGAAGATTATGAAAAAGCTGGGTTCTTTATGTTACCATCTGGTAAAAAAGATAAATCTACGGCAACACAAATAATTTTATATACATTTTGGCTATTAGTAGCTTCGCTTTTACCTGTTTTGGGTTACACAGGTAAATTACACATATCAATTATTTCAGCATTTGTTGTATTTTTGCTAGGATTATGGATGCTTTTTTATGCGGCTAAGCTATATCAAAACAGAACACCAAAAGCAGCAAGAACATTAATGTTAGTGAGTGTTTTCTATATAAGTTTATTACAAATAGTATATATAGTTGACAAATTTTTAAGATACTAAATAGTTATTTATGAATACTAAAATGACCAAACAAGAACACAAACAAAGAAGTGACAAATCATACAAATTATTGTTGCTTTTTGCCATGTTAAGTATGACGATGATGTTTGCCGGACTTACAAGTGCTTTTGTTGTAAGTAAATCAAGAGCTGATTGGTTGAAGGATTTTCAAATGCCAAGTTCTTTCCTTATTAGTACAATTGTTATTATTGCTTGTAGTGTTACATTTTATTTTGCTCAAAAAGCAATCAAAAATGATAATCGTAAACTAACAACTCAAATGCTTTTAGCTACTTTAGGCTTGGGAGTTGTTTTTATTATCTTTCAATTTAAAGGATTTGATCAACTAATTCAAATGGGCTATTTTTTCACCGGAAGTCAAAGTAACATTACCACAACTTTTTTATATGTTGTAGCTTTATTGCACTTGGCACATCTTTTTGGTGGCATAATTTCACTTTTAATTATAATTTATAATCATTTTAAACAAAAATACAATTCGAGTCAAACCATTGGTATTGAGCTTGGTGCGATGTATTGGCACTTTCTTGATTTATTGTGGGTGTATTTGTTTTTGTTTTTATTTTTCTTTAAATAGAAAAAAATGTAAATTTGGGAACTTTTTAACTAATAATTTATATGGGAGCGACAGTTACTACTGCAAACACTAACGAAAAAACTTGGAGCGGAGGGAACGAACCGATGGGAGCAAGTTATGGCAAATTGATGATGTGGTTTTTCATCTTATCAGATGCTTTAACCTTCTCGGGATTCTTGGCAGCTTATGGTTTTTCTAGATTTAAATTTATTGAAACTTGGCCATTAGCAGATGAAGTGTTTACACACTTCCCATTCATGCATGGTGTTTCAGCACCAATGTACTATGTGGCGTTGATGACTTTTATACTTATCTTTTCTTCTGTTACAATGGTACTTGCTGTTGATGCAGGTCATCAAATGAAAAAAGACAAAGTAGCAATTTACATGTTTTTAACCATTATTGGCGGCTTAATATTCGTAGGTTCTCAAGCTTGGGAATGGAAAAATTTTATTAAAGGCGAATACGGAGCAATTGAAACCAAAGGAGGAAGTTTACTTCAATTTGTTGACAAAACAGGAAAAAGAGTAGCACTATCTGAATTTGCTGCAACATTACCAGAAGATAGAACACAACTTACAGGAAGTAGAGCAACTTGGTTTATGAATGAAGGTTCTTTGCCAACTTATTCTGTTGCCGAAGTACAAGCAGGATTCAAAGCGCATCCTGAACTTTTAGTAAGAACTGAAACAATTAGTAATGGTGATGAAGCAACTTTAAAAGATACAAAAATTGAACAAACACTAACTAAGAAAAAACACAAAACTGTATTAACAAGAGCAGAATCTGAAGCACGTTTAGCCACTGCTCATTATGTAGTTGAAGGTGCAAACCTTACTAGAAATGAATATGGAAGCAAGTTATTTGCCGATTTCTTTTTCTTTATAACAGGGTTTCACGGTTTTCACGTATTTTCGGGTGTTATCATTAATATTATTATTTTCTTCAATGTTCTATTAGGAACGTACGAAAAAAGAAGAAGTTACGAAATGGTTGAAAAAGTTGGACTTTATTGGCACTTTGTCGATTTAGTATGGGTTTTCGTTTTTACATTCTTCTATTTAGTTTAATCATATAAAGTTTATTATTATGTCTCACGAACACGTTTCTAATACAAAAAGAATTTGGCAAGTATTTGGCTGGTTGTCATTAATAACTATTATTGAAGTAGCATTTGGTATTGTTAAACCAGATGCGTTATTCATGACCAATTTTTTAGGAATGAATTTACTTAACTGGTTATTCATTATTCTTACTTTAGTAAAAGCCTATTACATCGTTTGGGCTTTCATGCACATGGAAGGCGAAACTTCAAGTTTAAGATGGTCAGTTGTTGGAACAGTAATTTTTCTTGTAGTGTATTTATTGTTCATACTTCTTACTGAAGCAGATTACATCTATGGTATTTTCAAAAATTCTACAATTAAATGGAATTTTTAACAAGATATTAATTGTTTTTAAAGGTACGTTTGCGTACCTTTTTTTATTTTTGTATGTTTAATTAAATAAGCTTTTTTAAATGAAAAAAAACATAGTCCTTTTTATCCTTTTTATTCTTCCTATTGTGGCTTATTTGTTTTTTGCAACTGGCATAAACTCATTCATGACTTTGCCTGTATTAACAAAAAATGTAAATGAACTTGACAATTGGAAATCCCTAAATGATGAAAAAGTTGTTCTAAAAGATAAAATAACGATTCTGGGTTTTGGCGGAAATTTTATTTTGAATCAAAAAGGAACTTATTTTAATTTGAATCAAAAAATTTACGACAAAAACAAAGCGTTCAAAGATTTTCAATTTGTAACAATTATGCCTTTAGGATCAGAAACTCAAGTTGAAGAATTGGTTTCAAAATTAAAAGCATTAAATACTGTTGATAATTGGCATTTTGTTTTTGCTACTCCTGGTGAAATTCAAAAATATTATTTATCTCTAAAAATTAAAGAGGCTATTCAGACCGATTTGAGTGCAAAAAAAGTTTTTATAATTGACAAAAAATTAAATCTTAGAGGAAGAAAAGCTAAAACGTTTGTAGGAAGCAATAAAGACGACTATAAAGAAGGATATGATGCAGCTTCACCATCTGATTTATATAATGAAATGGCAGATGATGTAAAAGTTATTCTTGCTGAATATCGCTTAGCATTGAAACGAAATAACTCAAAAAGACAAATTTAAATTATGCTAAAAAACAAATCATATATCTGGATTTCGTTTATCGTTTTAATTTTTGGAATTATTGTTGTTCCAGAGATAATCAATCGTTTTAAAAATAATCAAGTTGTTGAAGGAGATCGATTAGACGCTGTAGATAACAAGGGTACTTCAAACACTAACTTGATTGAAATTGGTCCAGCACCAAAATTTGAATTAACCAATCAAGACAATAAGAAAATTTCAAACAAAGAATATTTAGGTAAAGTATATGTTTTGGAGTTTTTCTTTTCAACTTGCCCAACTATTTGTCCGAAAATGAATAAAAGTATGATGGAAATTCAAAATAAATTCTTTGGAAACCCAAACTTTGGAATTGTATCTATAACTATCAATCCCGAAACCGATACAGCTGAAGTTTTAAAAAAACACGCACAAGATTTGGGTGTAAAATCATCCAATTGGCATTTTCTAACTGGTGATAAAACGTATATTTTTGAATTAGCAAATAAAGGTTTTAATTTGTATGCTGGAGAAAACAATAAAGTTTCTGGCGGATTTGAACATTCAGGTTTGTTTGCATTAATAGACAAAAAAGGAAACATTCGTTGCCGAAATGATGCCTACGGAAATCCAATTTTATATTACGACGGATTAGACAAAAACGGCGTAAAAGCCATTCAACAAGATATAGCAATTTTACTAAGAGAATAACAATGGAAGAAAATAAAAATTTAGAAAAAAAGTTTAGTTTACCAATTATAATCGTATCCGTCTTAATTCCAATAGTGGTAGCATTATTGCTTACGGTTAGATTAAAAGATTTTGGAATCAATGTTGAGCCACTTCCTTTTTTACCGCCAATTTACGCTGTTATCAACGCGATTACAGCTGTAGTATTAATAGTTGGGGTTTGGGCTATCAAAAACGGTAAAAGAAAATTACACCAACAGTTAATGAAAACTGCAATAGCTTTATCACTAGCTTTTTTAGTATTATATATTGCGTATCACTTAACAACTGAAGCCACAAAATTTGGTGGAGAAGGAATGATTAGATATGTTTATTTTTTCTTGCTAGTAACACATATTTTATTATCAATTGCTGTTGTGCCATTGGTTTTGATAACCTACGTAAGAGCATTATCTGAACGATTTGATAAACATAAAAAAATAGCTAAAATCACATTTCCAATTTGGTTATACGTGGCAATTTCGGGGGTAGTCGTTTACTTTATGATTGCACCTTACTATGTATAAAAAAGTTGCAAATTGGAAGTTGAAAGTTGGAAGTAGTAAAAAGTTTTTTATACTTATTGCCTACTACCTATTCCCTATTGTCTCATCTGCACAATGCGCTATGTGTAGAGCTTCTTTGCAAGGTGATCAAAATGTAGCAAAAGCTGAAGCTGTAAACGACGGAATTGTTTACCTAATGATTATTCCATACGTTTTAGTAGGCGCTATTGGCTATTATATTTTTAGAATGTATAAGAAGAAAGACAACTAATAGCTACTTCAATCCATCAACACTAACATTCACATCACCATTGAATTTGACAAACGCTATAATTGCTTTGTTAGTTAATTGGATTTTTTGAAATTTTATATCGTCAATACTTCCATTGATGAAAACACCTGGCATTGGTGAGTAATTTTTTAGATATTGCATCATGCTTTGTTTGCCTTCATCCAAATTCTGTTTGATAGAATAACGACAACTTTCTTGAATTTTCTTTATTACAAAACCTTGAACAAGCCAGTTAGCAGTTCGCATCAACCTACTTTTGGTATCTAAAACATACTCTAATTGGTCAAAATAAATTTCTTTAGTAGCTTCATTATATTTTGGAAATCCAGACAAATAAATCATTCCATTTACGCTTCCTAAAACATCGAGTGCAATAATCATTTTGCCGTCTTTATGCCAAATAACAACATTTTGAACTTTAATTTTTTTGCTTCCCGAACCAAATTCTTGTCCAGCAAAATTCTTGGTCATTATAGCCGAAGCATCTTTATAAGTTGAAACCGCAACAATGTTTGCAGTGATTTTGTCGGGCATTTTCGCAACAGGTTTCAAAACAATATGATTTCTATCAAACTTAGAAACAGGTTTTTGATTTACTAAGGTTTCAATATTACATTTCAATCCCATTTCAAAAGCAATCGTTTCTTTTACAATTTTAGAATCGGTTGTGTACAATTCAATTGGAACTACTCGAAGCCAAGTATTGTATGTTTCATTCATTTGAAAAGGTGTACAAATTTTTTCAAGAGCATCTAAAACTTGTGGTTTAAAATCCATTGACTCTTCAATAGATTCGTCTATGCTTTTTTCTATTTTAGAACGAAATAATTTTATAGCAGGATTAATTAGATATGTAATCGGAACCGCTTTCCCTAAAACCGTTACGGTTGGACTTTCATTCCAATCAAAAGATTTAAGTTCGGTTTTGGTCGAAAGTTTCCAGTTGGTCAATTTTACATCACTCAACAATGTTATTACTCCGTTAAGGTTAAACTCTTTTACATTATATAAATCGACACCTAATTTATTAGTGCCAATTCTGTATTTAATAGCCGCTTTTAAGGGCAAAACGGTTTTAATTTTACCAACGGTTTCAGGGTCATTTACAATTGAAATGGGTGCTTGTTTCCAAATTTTAATTTCTAAATCGTCATCTTCAATATTGGTGTCTTCATAAATTAAACCTGCTAACAATTTATTGATTTGATTTTCTATATCTTTTAGTTTTATCGAAATGGGCATATCTATAAAAGAAGGCACATTGTCATACAACAATGGTGTTGCGTCGTTAGGTTCGGGTTGTAAGGCATCTATTTTTTGAGTTGAAGAACAACCAAAAAAGAATATTGTTATTGCAATAACTGACAAGATAAAAGAAATTTTTCCAAACATTTGTGCACCTTTTTGTCTGTAAAAATAGTCAATCAAAAATTATTCTGTGCTATTTGTAACATTTTAGTTAATACGATGTCTTATTGGTAGCAAAATTTTGTTAAAATTACTATTTGAAACCATGTAAAAATAAAATTTGTGTGTTACCTTTGCTTAATACAGTTTAGAAAGTTTATGAAAAAAACTAGTTTTATAATCGCTTTACTTTTTGTTTTGACTTCACATGCGCAAAACAAAAAATGGACGCTCGAAGAATGTGTAAATTATGCACTAGAAAATAATATTTCTATCAAACTTTCCGATTTAGAATCGAAATCTGCAGCTATTGAAAAAAGTAGTGCTTTTGGAAATTTTCTGCCATCGGTTAATGCCAACACTTCTCATTCTTGGAATATTGGTTTGAATCAAAACATCACGACTGGTTTACTCGAAAATCAAACTACACAATTTACTTCTGCTGGATTAACTGCTGGCGTTACCATTTATAACGGTTTACAAAATCAAAATCGTCTTCGAAGAGCCAATCTTTCAATAATTGCGGCACAATACCAACTTTCTAAAATGAAAGATGATGTTTCGTTAAATGTTGCAAATGCTTTTTTGCAAATTCTTTTCAATAAAGAAAATCTAAATGTACTAAAAATACAATTAGCAAACGACCAAAAATTACTAGCAAGAACTGAAGCATTAGTAGAGGCTGGTTCAATACCAAGAGGCGATTTGTTTGATAGCAAAGCCACCATTGCAGCCGATGAACAAAAGATTGTAGTTGCAGAAAATCAGTTATTGATTTCAAAATTGAGTTTGGCACAATTACTTCAATTAAAAGAGTTTCAAACTTTTGATATAGAAGATGAAAATTATCAAGCTTTGGAAAGCGAAGTGATGATGCAAACACCTGATGCCATTTTGCAAAAAGCAAGAGAAAACCGAAACGAACTAAAAATTGCTAGAACTAATGTTGATATCGCCGAAAAAGATATAAAGATTTCAAAAGGTGCTTATCAACCAACTTTGGAAGGATTTTATAGTCTGAATTCGAGAGTAGGTTATTTTGATCGAATAATTGGATTTTTACCTGATACAGCCAACCCAACATCTCCAATTGGGTTTGTTGACGGTACAAATCAAATAGTATTACAACCAAATTTTAAAACAGTTTTAGGAAATCCGCTACCCTTTTTTGATCAATTGAGTGATAATAAAGGACATAATTTTGGTATTCAATTGCGAGTTCCAATATTCAATGGTTTTGCCACAAAAAATAATGTTGAAAGAAGCAAAGTTGCATTAGAACGTTCTAAAATTAACTTGTCTCAAACCGAATTAGATTTGGAAAGAGCGGTTTATACTGCTGTAACTGATGCAAAAGGCGCCTTCAACACGATGCAATCGGCAATTGTTACAATGGAAGCAAGAGAATTAGCTTTTAATTATGCCAAAGAGAGATATGCCGTTGGAATGATGAATGCTTTAGACTACAATCAAGCACAATTGTTGTATGCTAACGCACAATCGGAAGTTTTGAGAACCAAATATGATTATATATTCAGAACCAAAATTGTGGAATTTTATTTTGGTTTACCCATAACAAAAAAATAATTTATGAAAAATTACATTTTAGAAAATAAAACAATTTTAATTGCTGCATGTAAAAGTTTCTTTGTTGGTATGTTAGTCGGTTTTACAATTAAATATTTTAGAAGTATTGAATTAGCTCCTTTTATTGCAGGTTTTTCAGGTATGATTTATGGAATTTATGATTTTAAAAATAGTTTAAAAAAACAATAAGATGTCAAAAAAAGTAATCTATTTCATCGTTGGAGCTGTAGTTTTAATAGCAGTTTTATTAGGACTTTCTAAAGCCGGAATTATCGGAAATAAGGATAAAGGTATTGAAGTTGACGTTTCAAAAGCAGATGAAATCACTATAATTGAAACCGTTTCTGCAACTGGAAAAATTCAACCAGAAATTGAAGTTAAAATTTCATCGGAAGTTTCTGGAGAAATTATTGCTTTGCCTGTAAAAGAAGGGCAAGTTGTAAAAAAAGGAGATTTATTGGTAAAAATAAATCCCGATTTATATACTTCTGGTTATAATAGAACTGTTGCAGGATTATCACAAACAAAAGCAGGTTTGAATCAAGCAGATGCTACTTTTAAAGAAGCTAAAGCTAATTATGAAAGAAACAAAACGCTTTTTGAAAAAGGAATTATTTCAAAATCTGAATGGGATAGAGCTGTTTCTACTTTTGAAACGGCACAAGCTTCAAAACAATCGGCTTATTATAATGTACAGAGTGCATCTGCAACGGTAAATGAAGCCAAAGACAATCTTGGAAGAACAACAATTTATGCGCCTGCAGATGGAACCATTTCGATGCTAAATGTGGAATTGGGCGAAAGAGTTTTGGGAACGCAACAAATGACCGGAACTGAAATTCTGCGTGTTGCGAACCTAAACAATATGGAAGTCGAAGTTGATGTAAATGAAAATGATATTGTAAAAATTAACGTTGGTGATGAAGCCAAAGTTGAAGTTGACGCCTATTTAAAAAAAGAATTCAAGGGAATTGTTACCAGTATTTCTAACTCAGCAAGCTCGGCATTAACAGCAGATCAAGTAACCAATTTCAAAGTAAAAATTAGAATTTTGAAAGAATCGTATCAAGATTTGCTAGAGGGCAAACCTGATACTTACTCGCCATTTAGACCAGGAATGACCGCAACCGTTGATATTATTACTAAACGAAAAGAGAAAGTTATTGGTGTTCCAATTAGTTCGGTTGTAGTAAAATCAGACACAACAGCAGTTAAGAAATTTGAAATGGAAGATTCTGAAGAAGAGAAAATTAAACCAAAAAGTGATAAAAAATACGAATGTGTATTTGTAAAAGTAGGCGATAAAGCCAAAATAAGAATCGTGAAAACAGGCATTCAAGACGATACTAATATAGAAATTACTAGTGGATTGAAAAAAGGAGATGTTGTAATTATTGGACCTTATACAACAGTTTCCAAAGATTTAAATTCGGGCGATAAAGTAGTAATTTCGGGCGGAAAATCTGATGAAAAAAAGAGTGGTGTTCAAATTACGGTAAACTAATTTTTTAATTACTTTTAAAAAAAAAAACATATTTTGTACATTTTAAATATAGAAACTGCTACTAAAAACTGTTCGGTAGCACTTGCCAAAAACGGAGAAACTATTCTTTGCAAAGAAATTTCAGAATTAGGCTATTCACATGCCGAAAAATTGCATGTTTTTATTGAAGAAATTTGCAAAGAAAGCTCAATTCAGCTAAAAGATTTACATGCTATTGCTGTGAGTAAAGGACCAGGTTCATACACTGGTTTGCGCATTGGCGTTTCGGCCGCAAAAGGGTTATGTTTTGCACTCGATATTCCGTTAATTTCAGTTGACACATTGGCCGTTTTAGCATCACAAGCTCAGTTAATCGCCAAGGAAAACGATTTAATTATACCAATGATTGATGCCCGAAGAATGGAAGTTTACAGTGCGATTTTCAATAATAAATTAGAAAAAATAAGAGAAATTGAAGCACAAATTATCGATGAAAATTCGTTTACTTCAATAGAAAACACTGTTTATTTTGTTGGTGATTCTTCTGAAAAAGCTAAAGCAGTTTTGACAAAATCAAATTTTATTTTTTTAGAAGAAATCGTTTATCCATCTGCAAAAGATATGAGTGCGATTTCGATTCAAAAATTCTTGAACAAAGATTTTGAAGATGTTGCTTATTTTGAACCTTTTTATTTAAAAGATTTTTTGATTACAACTTCTAAGAAATAGTTAGAAACTTGCAATAAAATCTATAATTTTCATCAAATCACTTTCGGAATCAAAATTGATTTTATTTTCTTTTAGGAAAGTTTCAATTACTTCTTTTTTATCAGGGAAAAGTTTAACAAATCCTTTTTTATTTTCTGGAAATTCAGAAGTTCCTTTTTCTTTATTTTTTAAGAAAAAAGTATCATCCATTTTTATATACTTTGCTGGCATATTGACTTCCATACTAGTTTTGGCAATTTTTTCTTCAACATACTGAATACTTTCTTTTTTGAAAAGTGCAAATCCGTTGTTTTCTTTTAGATTTTGCAAATAGCCATAAAAAAGTTTATTTTTAGAATTTGTATAAGCAACCAATTGAAACTTTTTATTGGTTTCTGGAAATACTATTGTTCCAAAATCTTCAATTTTATCTAAAATTAAAGTGTCTTTTTGTGCCGATATAAATTCAAACTCATCATTGAAAACATTATATCGCATGAAGTTTTTTTGCTCAACAGTACCAACTTTTGCTTGTGAAAACATTTTTTGAGTATAAGGCGAGCCAACTATCTTGGTTTTTAAATTACTGTTATATTTAGTAGCTTTTATAGGCAATTGAGCATGCAAATTCAATTGAACTACTAAAAAAACAAACAATACTATTTTAAAATTCTTCATATTTACAATTTATTTGTTTCAACAACAATTGGTTTAATTTCAATTTCTGCTTTGTCTAACTCCGCTTTAGCACACTCAAGAATATAACTACAAACATAAGGAAAATCTTCATTTTTTGACCAAGCTCTAATTCCAATTTTTATTGCTTGATCGGTTAACTCTTTAACAATTACTATTGGCTTGGGTTCGTCAAGAATTTTAGGTTCAGATTCGAATATAGTTTCTATAATATCTTTAACCTTTTTAATATTTGTTGTGTAGTCTAGAGAGATATTCAAATCTGTTCTTCTAGTTTTCAATTTAGAATAATTTATAATTGTTCCATTGGACAAAGCACCATTTGGAACAAAAATAATCTGATTATTTGGCGTTACCAGTTGTGTAACAAATATTTGAATATCAACAACTTCTCCAGTAACACCTTGTGCTTCAATAACATCTCCAAGTTTGAATGGTTTGAATAAAATAATAAGCATTCCGCCTGCAAAATTAGATAATGATCCTTGCAATGAAAGTCCAACTGCCAAACCAGCAGCACCCAAAATAGCCACAAATGAAGACGATTCAACTCCAAGTTTAGAAATTACCGCAATGAAAAGCACTACTCGTAATCCCCAAAAAATGATATCAGTTAAAAACTCAACTAATGTTGGTTCGATTTGTCTTTTAAACATTATTTTTCTAGCAACTTTGACAATAATCCTAATGGCCCAAGTTCCGACAATAAGTAATAATATTGCTGCTATTAACTTGGGAGAATAGTCTAAAAGGATTTTGATAAATGAATCTTTATAGCTTTCAAAAGCAGAGATTTCGTTTTTAAGTTCCATATTTTTTTGAAAAAAGTTGTTTAAAAAAACCTTCCCAAATAATAAGGAAGGTTCAATAATTTTGGGCTAAAATACTAATTTTTTTTATCAAAAATATTATCCGTTTATAGCTTCTACCACAATATCTTTATCATTAAGCATATCTTTTAGCATGTTTTCAATACCGCTTTTCAATGTAAAAGTAGAAGATGGACACCCATTGCATGCACCTTGAAGCACGACTTTTACTCTTTTTTCAGTTTCATCATAAGAATCAAAAAGAATATTTCCGCCATCGGCTTGAACAGCTGGTTTTACATATTCTTCGAGAATATTAATGATTTGTTGCGAAGTTGTGTCTAACGAATCAAAGTTTTTAAGTTGTTGTTTATCTGTTTTAGGATTTTCAAAAACATAATTTTCATCAAGAATTGTTCCGCCATTTTCAATATATCCTTTTATAAAAGTACGAAGTTCTAGTGTTATTTCGTTCCAATCATACAAATCATATTTGGTTACCGAAATATAATTTTCGTCCATAAAAATTTCTTTTACATACGGAAATCCGAATAAATCTTTTGCCAACGGAGAAAGTGAAGTTTCATCAATGTTTTTGAATTCTGCAGCCGTTTTTGTGATTAATTTATTAACTACAAATTTCAAAGTTGCAGGATTTGGAGTGGTCTCGCCATAAACAGTAATTGGCTGTTTTTTGGGAGCATTTTCATCTACAATCACTATTTTTCCACCTTTATTTACATAGTCTTCAATTTGTTCGGCAACAGCATCTTGTACATCTTCCCATTCTACAATGCTAAAACGTTCAACGGCAATAAAATTTCCAGAGATGTAAACTGTTTTTACAAATGGCAAATAAAATAATTGCTGTGCCAAAGGAGAATTTTTAGCTTCATCTATGTTTTTAAATTCAAAATTTTGATTTTCAGCAATGAAATCAGGGAATTCAAACTTAATGATTGTAGGGTTTTGAGTGCCTTTTATATTGATTTTTATCATTTTGGTTTAATTTTCTGCAAATTTAACAAAGTTATTTTAAGTGATTGTTTATATTTGGGCAATTAATATTTAATTAACGTTAATGTTATGATTAAAAGACTAATTCTGCTGTTTTTTCTGGTATCGTGCTCGTTTTCATATTCGCAACTAGTAATTCAAACAACTTACACACCTGAACAACTAGTTCAACAATTTTTGGTTGGAACTGGTATTACGGCTTCAAATGTGTCATTTAATGGCGCACCAAACGTTGTGTTACCAAGAGACCAAGCGGCAAGGTTTTTGACAAATGGCGGAATTACAACCGCTATTGGAATAAAAGAAGGTGTTTTGCTAACTACTGGTCAATCAACATTAGCTTATGGCCCTAATAATGCCGCAGGATCATCGCTTCAATCAGCATTTGCTCCAACCCCTGACCCAGATTTACAAATGATTGCTACACAACCAATACAAAAAGGATCTATTTTAGAATTTGATTTTGTAGCTCAAGGAAAAGAGGTAAGTTTCGATTTTGTTTTTGCCTCAGAAGAATATGACGAATACTCAACCTCCGCATTTAATGATGTGTTTGGTTTTTTTATAAGTGGTCCAGGAATTACTGGTCCATTTACGAACAATGCAAAAAATATAGCTTTATTACCTTCATCAACTACTGGTAATTTTGCTGTAACTATGAATAATGTAAATAATGGCGCTGCAAACAACGGTCCTTGCACAAACTGCCAATATTACACGCACAACAACACTAATGATGTTCAATATGATGGATTTACCAAGGTTTTAACTGCAAAATCAGCTATTCAATGTGGTCAAACCTACCATATTAAATTAGCAGTTTCTAATGTTTCTGATAATGGTTGGGATTCGGCAGTATTTATAAAAAAATTCAGTATTACACCATTAGAGTTAACTGATAGTGAATTAAGTACTAGTGGTGATTTACAAGTATGTCCAAGCAGAGGAGATATTACAATTACTTCTGGCATTCCTGCTGCAGGCAATACGTTTGTTTGGTATTTTAACAATGTTTTACTTCCGTTAGAAACAGGTCCAAATTTAACAACAGGCATACCAGGCACCTACAAATTAGAAGTGTTTACAAATCCTGGTAATTGCCTTTTTGCAACAGATACTTTTACATTTGATTATGCAGCAACAATTCCATATACAGAACCTCTTGATATTACACTTTGTACAACATCAGCTGGACCCTACACATTTGCCTCTATAGATCAAACTACTTTAGTTTCATCAACATTACCAGATGCAAACGATTATCTCATTAGTTATTACGATTCAAGTGAGGCAGAAGCAAAAAATGGTTCTAACGTGGGACTTTTATCAGATCCCGATTTAGTAAACTATCAAGTAAATGCCGCAGACTTACCTAAAGATATATGGATACGTATAGAATCAACAATAAGTGGTTGTGTGGAGACTCCTAAGTTTACTTTGGGTGTTTCAAGTCCAACAGGTACTTTTTCGTATGCATCGCCTTTAAGTAATATTACTAGCACGCCACAATTACCAGCACCAATTAATTTGACTACTGGAGGAGTATATTCAGCCGTTCCTAATCCGCCTTCGGCTAATGTTCTTGCCATTAATTCTACCACTGGTGCTGTAACACCAAACACTAGTAATGTTGGTATATATACTGTTAGCTATTTTATTGCTGCTACTCCAGTTTGCCCTCCGTATGAAACTTTTGCAACCGTAGAAATTGTTGATGCTGGCTGTAGTAATCCTATAAATCCAGGACCAATTTGTGAAGGACAAAGTTTTAATCTAAATGGAACTCCACTAACAGGTGCCCACCACTATGGTTGGACAGGACCAGGTTACACTTCAAATCAGTTAAATAATCCTAGTGTTCCTTATCCAACTGGAGGAACTACTCCACTTGTTTATATTCTTACAGCTTATGATGCTCTTAATAATGTGATTTGTTTTAGAGATATGTCAATTACAGTTAATCCAACGCCTGCTATTGTCATTACAAACCCTGCTGCGGTATGCTTCCCTGCTACTGTGGATATTACTACAACGGCTATCACTGCTGGTAGTACCAATCTTGGAACTCTTTCGTATTGGACTAATGCGGCGGCAACGACTCCTTTAACTAATCCCAATGCAATCTCTACTAGTGGTACTTATTATATTAAAAGTACAAATGGAAGTTGTAGTGATGTTAAACCTGTTGCTGTAACTATTAATGCAACTCCTGTAGTAACAATTGTAAATCCGCCATCGGTTTGTACCCCTACAACTGTAAATATTACAGCTAACACCGTTATTACTGGAAATACCGCAAGTGGCACATTGTCGTATTGGACGGATATTGCTGCAACTATTCCTTTAACAAATCCTACTACTGTAGCTGTTAGCGGAACTTATTACATTAAAAGCACAAACGGAAACTGTTTTGATATAGAACCTGTTACGGTTACCATTGTAAATACGCCTGCTATTGTCATTACAAACCCTGCTGCGGTATGTTTTCCTGCAACTGTAGATATTACTACAACGGCTATCACTGCCGGTAGCACTAATCTTGGAACTCTTTCGTATTGGACTAATGCGGCGGCAACGACTCCTTTAACTAATCCCAATGCAATCTCTACTAGCGGTACTTATTATATTAAAAGTACAAATGGAAGTTGTAGTGATGTTAAACCTGTAATAGTAACTATTAATGCAACTCCTGTAGTAACAATTGTAAATCCGCCATCGGTTTGTACCCCTACAACTGTAAATATTACAGCTAACACCGTTATTACTGGAAATACTGCTAGTGGCACACTCTCTTATTGGACGGATGCTGCTGCAACTATTCCTTTAACAAATCCTACTACTGTAGCCGTTAGCGGAACTTATTACATTAAAAGCACAAACGGAAACTGTTTTGATATAGAACCTGTTACGGTTACCATTGTAAATACGCCTGCTATTGTCATTACAAACCCTGCTGCGGTATGTTTTCCTGCAACTGTAGATATTACTACAACGGCTATCACTGCTGGTAGTACCAATCTTGGAACTCTTTCGTATTGGACTAATGCGGCGGCAACGACTCCTTTAACAAATTCTACTGCTGTGACTACTAGCGGTACCTATTTTATTAAAAGCACAAATGGAAGTTGTAGTGATGTTAAACCTGTAATAGTAACTATTAATGCAACTCCTGTAGTAACAATTGTAAATCCGCCATCGGTTTGTACTCCTACAACTGTAAATATTACAGCCAACACCGTTATTACTGGAAATACTGCTAGTGGTACATTGTCGTATTGGACGGATGCTGCTGCAACTATTCCTTTAACAAATCCTACTACTGTAGCTGTTAGCGGAACTTATTACATTAAAAGCACAAACGGAAACTGTTTTGATATAGAACCTGTTACGGTTACCATTGTAAATACGCCTGCTATTGTCATTACAAACCCTGCTGCGGTATGTTTTCCTGCAACTGTAGATATTACTACAACGGCTATCACTGCTGGTAGTACCAATCTTGGAACTCTTTCGTATTGGACTAATGCGGCGGCAACGACTCCTTTAACAAACTCTACTGCTGTATCTACTAGCGGTACCTATTTTATTAAAAGTACAAATGGAAGTTGTAGTGATGTTAAACCTGTAATAGTAACTATTAATGCAACTCCTGTAGTAACGATTGTAAATCCACCTTCGGTTTGTACTCCTACAACTGTAAATATTACAGCCAACACCGTTATTACTGGAAATACTGCTAGTGGTACATTGTCGTATTGGACGGATATTGCTGCAACTATTCCTTTAACAAATCCTACTACTGTAGCTGTTAGCGGAACTTATTACATTAAAAGCACAAACGGAAACTGTTTTGATATAGAACCTGTTACGG
>NZ_JBILJG010000051.1:0-4311 GCF_044377315.1 Flavobacterium sp. | reverse complement strand
TAGTAATTGATATTATTGTAAATGAATCTGTTGAGAATAAATTTGCCTTCACTGCACAAGACAAATTCAATCGTTTGAATCAGTTAAATCCTAATTTAGAATTACTTCGCAAAACTTTTGAATTAGATCTATAAATTATGGCAGACTATTTTTTTGAAGTTGCTTATAAAGGAATTGTTTACCAAAAAGAAGAAGTCAATTTCAAAGAATTTGAGCAATGCACTTTTACTAATTGTGATTTTAGAAACTGCTTATTCGTTGCCATAACTTTTATAGATTGTACTTTCCACAATTGTAATTTTGATACAACAAAAGTAAATTATGTAGCGTTTAGAACTGTAAATTTTAATCATTGTAGTTTTAGAGAAGTCAATTTTGCTATGAGCGACAAACTCATTTTTGAAATGCATTTCTACAATTGCATTTTAGATTTCACCAAATTTTACAGTTTAAAAATCCGAAGCAACTCTTTTACCAATTGTAGTATGATTGCTGTTGATTTTATGGCTACTGATATAACTGGAGTTGTTTTTGACAATTGTGATTTATACCGTTCCGAATTTGAAAAAGCGATTGCCAACAAGGCTAATTTCAAAACCAGTTACAATTATACTATCGATCCAACCAAAACCAAATTGAAAAAAGCTGTTTTTTCGCTTGAAGGTACTAGAGGATTGCTTTTTAAACACGAATTAGTTATTTCATAAAAAATGCCCCAAATAGTATCTAACTTTTTGGGGCATTTTCTAAACTTAGGATTTTAAATATAAAATAGAGTTGTTTTTAAAAAACAAACATAGCTCTTTCGCTCATCATTTCGTTTATTTCATCTGCCACTTCTTCGATTATGGCTTCGTCTGTATGATTCATTAGCACTCTATCGATAAATGCAACGATAATTTCCATATCCTCTTCAACCAAACCACGTGTTGTGATAGCTGGTGTTCCAACTCTAATTCCTGATGTTACAAATGGAGATTTATCGTCAAATGGCACCATGTTTTTATTTACCGTAATTTCGGCTTTGACCAAAGCATTTTCGGCTTCTTTTCCTGAAATATTTTTGTTTCTTAAATCAATTAGCATCATGTGGTTATCAGTTCCACCAGAAATGATATTGTAACCTCTTTTTACGAAAGCTTCAGCCATTGCTTTTGCATTTTTCTGCACTTGAACAGTGTACCTAAAAAACTCATCACTTAAACATTCTCCGAACGCAACTGCTTTAGCAGCAATAACATGCATCAAAGGCCCACCTTGATTACCAGGAAAAACAGACATGTCTAAAACATGTGACATCATTCTAATTTCGCCTTTTGGTGTTTTTAAACCCCAAGGATTTTCAAAATCTTTTCCCATCATTATCATTCCACCTCGTGGTCCACGAAGGGTTTTGTGAGTAGTTGTTGTAACAATATGACAATACGGAATTGGATCATTCATCAAGCCTTTGGCAATCAATCCTGCTGGATGTGAAATATCAGCTAATAACAATGCTCCTACTGAGTCGGCAATCTCTCTAAAACGTTTAAAATCCATATCACGTGAATAGGCAGATGCACCAGCGATAATTAATTTTGGCTGTTCTTTGGTAGCAATTACTTGAATTTTATCATAATTAAATTGTCCAGTATCTGGCTCAACACCATAAAAACTTGGCGTATATAATTTACCAGAAAAATTTACAGGAGAACCGTGTGTTAAATGTCCACCATGAGACAAATCAAAACCTAGAATTTTGTCACCTGGTTTTAAACATGCCGCAAAAACTGCTGTATTTGCTTGCGAACCAGAATGGGGTTGTACGTTTACATATTCAGCACCAAATAAAGCTTTTGCTCTGTCAATTGCAATCTGTTCAACAACATCAACTACTTCACAGCCTCCATAATATCTTTTACCAGGATAACCTTCGGCATATTTATTAGTTAGGCATGAACCTGCTGCTTCCATTACCTGATCGCTTACAAAGTTCTCTGAAGCAATAAGCTCAATACCGTGAATTTGTCTGTCTTGTTCATCAAGAATTAAATCAAAAATTTGTTCGTCGCGTTGCATTATTATATATTTTAGTTAAAAACATTCCAAAATTACGAAATATGTTTGTGAAATAAATTCTAAATGATATATTTGATTACTAATTTTTCAACAATAAATCAACAATAAAAAATATGCCAAATCTAGCCAATGACCCGAACAGAAAATCGTGGATAACAATTCCAGAAAACAGTGATTTTCCTATACAGAATATTCCTTTTGGAGTTTTTATAACCAAAGATGATGTTATCACAATAGGAACAAGGATTGGTGATTGCGCGATTGATATGGGTGCATTACAACAATTGGGGTACTTTGAAGGAATTGAATTGACCGACGATATGTTTATGCAAGACACGTTAAATGATTTTATTTCTGATGGAAAAAAAACATGGCGTTTGGTTAGAAATAGATTGTCGGAGCTTTTTGAAGAGAGTAACCCAAAACTTAGAGATAACAAAGAACATCGAGACGTTTTAATCTTTGATATGAAGCTAATAGAGATGCTTTTACCAGTTCAAATTGGGGATTACACCGATTTTTACAGTAGTAAAGAACATGCTACTAATGTTGGAAAAATGTTTCGTGATCCAGAAAATGCATTATTGCCGAACTGGCTTCATATTCCTGTGGGCTATCATGGTAGAAGTTCTACAATTGTTCCTAGCGGAATTCCTGTGCATCGCCCAATGGGACAAACCTTGCCTAATGGACAATCGACACCTGTTTTTGGACCTTCGCAAGCGATTGATTTTGAACTAGAGACTGCTTTTATTACAACTGATGCTAATATTATGGGAGAAAATATTCCTGTAACAGAAGCTGAAGATTATATTTTTGGAATGGTTTTGCTAAACGATTGGAGCGCGAGAGATATTCAAAAATGGGAATATGTGCCACTTGGGCCATTCTTAGCAAAAAACTTTGCATCGGCAATTTCTCCTTGGATAGTTACAATGGATGCTTTGGAACCATTTAGAACTAAAGGTCCAAATCAAGAGCCAACACCACTTCCTTATCTGCAACAAAAAGGAAAACATGCTTTTGATATTAATTTAGAAGTTTATATAAAACCTGAAAATATTGAGCCAACTTTGGTAAGTAAATCAAACTTTAAATATATGTATTGGTCAATGTGTCAACAATTGGCGCATCATACTTCTAATGGTTGTAGAGTGAATAGTGGTGATATGATGGGATCTGGAACGATTTCTGGACCAACAGAAGACAGTTATGGTTCGATGCTAGAACTTACTTGGAGCGGTAAAAATCCTATTAAGATGAAAGATGGTAGCGAACGTAAATTTATAAATGATAATGATACCGTAATTATGAAAGGATATTGCCAAAATAGTTCGGTGCGAATTGGTTTTGGTGATGTTTCAAATAAATTGTTACCTCCATTTGTTAGAAAATAGTTGGAAGTAATGTTAGCTAAAAAAAACAAAAATTAACTTAAACAAAATTTGTGAGCGTAATTACCTATTTAAAAGAAATTCCAGTAATGAAAAAAGTATTTGGAATAGCAATTATTATTGCTGGACTTTATATATTCCTAACAACCAATATTTTATTTGGACTACTATTCATTGTACTTGGTATAAATCTAATATTGAGAGAAGGTTCGCAAATAAACTTAGAGAATAAAACTTATAGAAATATTAAATCAATCTTTGGAATACCTATTGGAAAGTGGAAACCTTGTCCAGAATTTGAATACATTTCGGTTTTCAGGACTAAAGAAAATCAAACAGTAAATGTTGTAACCGCAACTACTACTTTTACAACTGAAGTAATACTTTTAAATCTATTTTACAATCGAAATAAACACCTAACATTTTATAAAACAGATAATAGAGTTGACGCTTTTAAAGTAGCTGAACATTTCAAATTAGCATTAGATATTGATATTTTAGATGCAACTGAAAGTGAAACAAAGTGGTTGTAAACACTTCTGCAAAAAGCAGTTTGCAAAAATGGCAAGACATGGGCAAGTCAAGAAAGTACGCTACTGTAAAAAATTTTAGTTATTTTTGTTTGGTAAATGCTAGAAGTTACCACTTGTGAAAGCCGCAATACGATGGAAGATGGAAGATAGATGTTGCTTTTTTTAGTAAAGCAGCAAAATAATTTTGAATACCAGCGTTATCTTATTACTTTTACAAGATTAAATAATTCAAATTATGTTAGAAACTGTTTTATCATTAAAAAACGCAACGATTTACCAAGAAAACAATCCGATTTTGTCGGACATTACTCTTGATGTTAAGCATG
>NZ_JBILJG010000017.1:0-59176 GCF_044377315.1 Flavobacterium sp. | reverse complement strand
TACTACCAAGTTTTTGTATGGACATCTTTAGAAAAAAAGGAGAAACTTTCTACCAAAATGAAAAAAATAATCAACTCTTTCAAAGAATTGAAAAGTAGAGGAAGGTGATTTTTTTTAAGGAGCTAATCCTGCTGTTCGTTACAAGTCCGCGTCAAAAACCGCAATTTTGTAAACCATAAAACGAGCTTCCGTTGGTCGCTGTTTTCTGGCAACAAAATTAGCGGTTTTTGCCTTGCGGGCTTTTCACTTCCATCATGGCTAGGAAAACCGTTGACGTGGATATTTCAGGACAAAACATAACATATTTTACTCAAAAAAAGATAGTAAAAACAATAATAAATTAGTTTTTCAAAATCCCAATAACATATCAATAAACGCTATTTTCTTTTCAACAATTCGTTATATTCTTCTAGTAAATTTAGGTATTTATTTTTCCAATAGTCTTCGTCAGAAATGTACGGTTTTGGTGGTTCATTTGAGGCATACAAATTTGTATTTGCGGTATTTAGTTCCTCTGAAAAGTCGTAATGGATAACTCTACCAATTTGTAACATTATATCAATAGATACCGTTGCATTTTCAAATAATAGATATACCCATCTTCGGCTTTTTCCCATACGTTTGGCCAACTCCGTAATAGGATACCCACTTTTATACACCGCTTCTTTGATAATTTCTCCTCTATGTTGCATAATGCAAAATTATGCTCATTACTGTGTACGTAAAATTACGTAAAATACACATATATGTAAATTAATAGATAAATATTTGTGTAATAATTAAAGATTATTTATTAGATTTGTGAACTTTTATGGGTTTAAGTAATAAAACACAAAAAACCTAGCGAAACCGAAAAGCTTTATGAGTAGGGAAACTAAAAATATATTATTATGAAAAAACTAAAATTTTTAACATTATTGTTAGTAGGAGTGTCTTTTTTCTCATTACAAAGTTGTAGTAAAGATGACGTCCCACAAGTAGCTCAAGATCCAAGAGACCAATATGTAGGAGCTTGGAACAGTATTTCATCGGGTAGTTTAACATTGTTTCAAAATGGACAAAGTATAGGAACAATTCCTGTAAATGAGAATGGACCTATTACTATTTCAAAATCTGGAAGTAATTCTTTAATTATTGGTGGAAAAACATACACTGTTAATGGAAGTAATTTAACTTCTCCTCCAACACCTTTTACTGAAAACGCAAATGGGGTTGTCATTGTTGCTACAGAAAACAGTAATGGTACATTAGGTTCTAATATTATTTTCAATAATACAGTTACTGGTACTTGGAATAGCACTAATGGTGCTTCAGGTAATTTATCTGGAAGTTATGTTATAACTTTAACAAGATAATTAAATATTTATTTAGTACCTGTCAAATTATTGAAAAAGACTATCAAAAATGACAGTCTTTTTTTTAATCAGCTTCGCAAAGAGTTTTCATGAAAAGTCCTGCAAATGTCTCATATCTTTGCGCAGTTGGTTACTTCATGTACAAAGTTAGCAACTGAATTTTTCAATTTAGTTACTGCAACAAAAAAACAAAATCCGTCTTGTTAAAAAACTTGACGGATTTTTTATCTATATAATAGCAATTAATTCTAATTTCAAATTCATAAAAAAGAATTCATCAAGTTTCTCTCAAACACTATTTTATTAGTTTTAGTTTTTTACTTTTGCACCCGAGACCGAAGGTCGAACTGTTATTTATAAAAAAATTTTATTCCAATGTATAGAAGTCATAATTGTGGCGAGTTAAACGCCTCACATATCAATCAAGAAGTTACACTTGCCGGTTGGGTTCAAAAATCAAGAGATAAAGGATTCATGAATTGGGTTGACTTACGCGACCGTTATGGAATTACGCAATTGTTATTTGACGAAAGTCGTTCAGAAAAATCGGTGTTTGAATTGGCTAAAACTCTTGGAAGAGAATTTGTAGTGCAAGTTAAAGGAACTGTAATTGAGCGTGAAGCAAAAAATAAAAATATTGCAACTGGCGAAATTGAGATTCTTGTAAAAGAAATGACAATCCTTAACGCAGCTTTAACGCCACCTTTTACAATAGAAGATGAAACAGATGGCGGTGAAGATATCAGAATGAAATACCGTTATTTAGATATTCGTAGAAATCCGGTAAAAAACAGTTTGTTGTTTCGTCATAAAGTAGCACAAGCCGTTAGAAATTACCTTTCTGATTTAGACTTTTGTGAAGTTGAAACACCCTATTTAATCAAATCTACTCCAGAAGGCGCAAGAGATTTCGTTGTACCTAGCAGAATGAACGAAGGGCAGTTTTATGCCTTGCCTCAATCGCCACAAACATTCAAACAACTTTTGATGGTGGGCGGTATGGATAAATATTTTCAAATTGTAAAATGTTTCCGCGACGAAGATTTACGTGCCGATAGACAACCAGAATTTACACAAATAGATTGCGAAATGGCATTTGTGGAACAAGAAGATGTTCTTAATGTTTTTGAAGGATTAACACGTCATTTACTAAAAGAAATAAAAGGCATCGAAGTAGAAAAATTCCCAAGAATTACCTACGATTATGCCATGAAAACTTATGGTAACGACAAGCCAGATATTCGTTTCGACATGAAATTTGGTGAGTTAAATGAAGTAGCACAACACAAAGATTTTCCAGTTTTCAACTCAGCTGAATTGGTGGTTGGAATTGCAGCTCCAAATTGCGCAACATATACTCGTAAAGAAATCGATGCTTTGATTGACTGGGTGAAACGTCCACAAGTTGGTGCTTCGGGAATGGTTTATGTAAAATGTGAAACCGACGGAACTTACAAATCATCAGTAGATAAATTTTACGATCAAGAAGATTTAGCAAAATGGGCCGAAATTACTGGCGCAAAAGCTGGTGATATGATTTTTGTACTTTCTGGTCCAGCCGATAAAACACGTGGTCAACTTTCTGCTTTACGTATGGAATTGGCAACAAAACTAGGTTTAAGAAATCCTGCCGAATTTGCTCCATTATGGGTTGTAGATTTCCCATTATTAGAATTAGACGAAGAATCTGGAAGATGGCACGCCATGCACCATCCATTCACTTCTCCAAAACCTGAAGATATGGAATTATTGGCAACCAATCCAGGAAAAGTTCGCGCTAATGCCTACGACATGGTTTTGAACGGAAATGAAATTGGCGGTGGTTCTATCAGAATTCATGATAAAGCTACACAACAATTAATGTTCAAATATCTAGGTTTTACCGAAGAAGAAGCTCGTAATCAGTTTGGTTTCTTAATGGATGCCTTCCAATTTGGCGCACCACCACACGGAGGTTTAGCATTTGGTTTAGATAGATTGGTAGCCATTTTAGGCGGACAAGAAACCATTCGTGACTTTATTGCTTTTCCAAAAAACAATTCGGGTCGAGACGTAATGATTGATGCACCATCTGTTATTGATGACAAGCAATTGGAAGAGTTGCATATAAAAGTGAAGTTGAATTAAAAAAAAAAACGTACTAATTCCGCATAAAAACTTGAAAATCAATAAATTTTTTAAAAGTTTTTAAAAAAATATTTTTTGTATTGGTATAAAGATTACATTTGTGCATTATAAATTTTTTACAATATTACAATGAGTACAGGTACAGTTAAATTTTTTAATGAATCAAAAGGTTACGGATTCATTACAGATGACGAAACAGGAAAAGACATTTTTGTTCACGCATCAGGTATCAAATCAGAAGAACTTCGTGAAGGCGATAAAGTTTCTTATGAGGAAGAAGAAGGAAGAAAAGGTAAAGTTGCTGCTCAAGTAGTAGTGCTTGAAGACTAATATATATTATTTTTTAAGTTACCTAGAATGTTTAAACGCTTCGATTTTTCGGAGCGTTTTTTTTATTTGCAAAAATATAGTTTAGAATCAGTTTAAATAAACAATTTTGAGCAATAAATAACAAACGTTTAAGCTTTGATTTTTGTCAATTAAATTATGCAATGTATATTTGTACCACTTTTAACAAAGTCTAAATTTTAGGTATATGCAATCAACACAACATGACTTTTTGCCAATCCTTATGCAAGCAGGATTAGCGGTAGGATTTGTGGTAATGACCATAATCGGCTCAAGTTTTTTAGGGCCAAAACGTCATTCAAAAAATAAAGATATCAACTTCGAGTGCGGAATTGAATCTGTAGGAAATGCTAGAATTCCTTTCTCTGTAAAATATTTTCTTGTAGCAATTCTTTTTGTGCTTTTCGATGTTGAGGTTATTTTCTTATATCCTTGGGCTGTGAATTTTAGAGAGTTAGGTGTCGAAGGAATGATCAAAATGGTTATTTTCATGCTATTACTTTTAGTTGGTTTCTTCTATATTATCAAGAAGAAAGCACTAGAATGGGAATAAATTAATTACAACTCGAGCGAAAGCGAACAGATGAAATAATTATAAATTACGAATTATAAATGAGTGATTCTAAAACAAAAATGGTTGCTCCACCAGAAGGAGTAACAGGTGAAGGTTTCTTCGCTACTAAACTAAATGATGTGGTTGGATTGGCACGAGCTAATTCACTTTGGCCACTTCCTTTTGCAACGTCTTGTTGCGGAATTGAGTTTATGGCAACAATGGCATCTCATTACGATTTAGCGCGTTTCGGTTCTGAGCGTGTAAGTTTTTCTCCTCGTCAAGCAGATATGCTAATGGTAATGGGAACTATTTCTAAAAAAATGGCTCCTATTTTACGTCAGGTATATGAGCAAATGGCTGAACCTCGTTGGGTAATTTCGGTTGGTGCATGCGCTTGTTCAGGTGGTGTTTTTGATACGTATTCTGTTTTACAAGGAATAGACAAAGTAATCCCGGTCGATGTTTACGTGCCAGGTTGCCCTCCAAGACCAGAACAAATTGTTGACGGAGTAATGCAATTGCAAGAATTAGTAAAGAATGAATCTGTTCGCAGAAGAAATTCTTCTGAATATAAAGAATTATTAGCTTCTTATAACCTATAATATGGCTTTAGAAACGGCATACATTCAAGAAAAATTGAATCAGAAATTTGGTAATAAAGTGCTGAATTTTGCAATGAGTAGAGATATTTTTTCTTTCGAAGCTACTCCAGTCGCAATTCACGAAGTAATTCGAACATTAAAAGTTGATGAAGATTTAAATTTCCATTTTCTTACCGATTTATGTGGTGTTCACTATCCTGATAATGATAGCGAGCATCAATTTGCTGTTGTGTATCATTTACACAATTGGGTAGAAAATATTAGAATTAGAGTTACAACTTATTTAACTGATGAAAATTTAGAAGTAAATACCATTACCGATTTATTTTTATGTTCAAATTGGATGGAAAGAGAAACATTTGACTTTTACGGAATCAACTTTATTGGTCATCCACAATTGAAACGTATTTTGAATATGGATGAAATGGTTTCGTTTCCAATGAGAAAGGAATTCCCAATGGAAGACAATGGAAGAACTGATAAAGACGACCGTTTCTTTGGAAGAACGGCACAAAATTTATAAAATCAATAATTCAACATTATAAAATGTCAGACTTATTATTATTACCAGAGCATCGATATGCCAAAGTTATTGAACAAACTCGCAACGAAGATGGAAGCGAACTTTCAATATTAAATCTTGGGCCAACGCATCCAGCTACACACGGTATTTTTCAAAATATCTTGTTGATGGATGGTGAAAAAATTTTGGATGCAGAACCAACTATCGGATATATTCACCGTGCTTTTGAAAAAATTGCAGAAAACCGTCCTTTTTATCAAGTAAATGTTTTGACCGACAGAATGAACTATTGTTCTTCTCCTATTAATAACATGGCTTGGTGGATGACCGTTGAAAAATTACTAGAAATTGAAGTTCCAAAACGTGCTCAATATTTAAGAGTTATCGTAATGGAATTAGCCCGTATAACCGATCACTTAATATGTAACTCAATTTTAGGAGTTGATACTGGAGCTTATACTGGTTTCCTTTACGTATTCCAATTTAGAGAAAAAGTTTACGAAATCTACGAAGAGATTTGTGGTGCTCGTCTTACAACAAATATGGGTAGAATCGGTGGTTTCGAAAGAGATTGGTCAGAAGCTGCTTTCAAAAAATTAGATACTTTTTTAACAGATTTTCCCGTTGCTTGGAAAGAATTTGAAAACCTATTCGAAAGAAATAGAATTTTCATCGACAGAACAGTAAATGTTGGACCAATTACTGCTGAAAGTGCAATGCAGTATGGTTTAACTGGACCAAATTTACGTGCTGCCGGAATTGATTACGACGTTAGAAAAGCACAACCTTATTCTTCTTACGAAGATTTTGAATTTGATGTACCAGTTGGAAAATCAGGTGATACTTACGATAGATTTTGTGTAAGAAATGCCGAAGTTTGGGAAAGTTTAAGTATCATCAAACAAGCATTAGCAAAATTACCAGAAGGACCAATTCACGCTGATGTTCCCGATTATTATTTGCCTCCAAAAGAAGATGTTTACCATAATATGGAAAGCTTAATTTATCACTTCAAAATTGTGATGGGCGAAGTTCCAGTTCCTGTGGCAGAAATCTATCATCCTGTTGAAGGCGGAAACGGAGAATTAGGGTTTTATTTAGTAACTGATGGAAGTAGAACGCCATATAGATTACACTTTAGGAGACCTTGTTTTATTTATTACCAAGCTTACACTGAAATGATTAAAGGCGGAATGTTATCAGATGCCATCGTAATATTGTCAAGTTTAAATGTAATTGCTGGAGAATTAGACGCATAATTAAAGTATAATGTATATTGAAAAAAATGTATAATGGTAAAAGTATAATGTAAAACATTATACAATTTACATTATACAATATACAGATAAAAAATGGAAAGAACACATATAACACAAGAGATAAACATAACTGAATCATTGATGAATCGTATCAATGAATTGATTAGTCATTATCCTGAAGGCAAACAAAAATCGGCTTTATTACCAGTTTTGCATGAAGTTCAAGATGCTCACGACAATTGGTTGAGTATTGAATTGCAAAACAAAGTTGCTGAAATTCTTCAAATTCAAAATATTGAAGTGTACGAAGTAGTAACTTTTTACACGATGTTCAACCAACGTCCAATTGGAAAATTCATGTTCGAATTCTGTCAAACTTCTCCTTGTTGCCAAAACGGAGTAGAAGATTTAATGGATTACACTTGTTCGAAATTGGGTGTAAAAATTGGCGAACCAACACCAGACATGCTATTTGAAGTTCGCGGTGTAGAATGCCTTGGTGCTTGCGGATACGCTCCAATGATGCAATTGGGTGATTTCTACCAAGAACATTTGACTAAAGAAAAAATCGATCAGTTAGTGTCTGATTGCAAAGAAGGAAAAATCACTTTACACGATAAATAGTATCATGGGAAGAAAAATATTATTAGACAAAATAAATGTTCCAGGAATAAAAACTTATGAAGTATATCGTCGTGAAGGCGGTTACGCATCGGTAGAAAAAGCCTTGAAGAAAATGACGCCTGATGAAGTAGTTGAAGAAGTAAAAACTTCGGGACTTCGTGGTCGTGGTGGTGCAGGATTTCCAGCTGGAATGAAATGGAGTTTTATTGATAAAAAATCTGGTAATCCAAGACATTTAGTTTGTAATGCCGACGAATCTGAACCAGGAACTTTCAAAGACCGTTATTTAATGGAGTACATTCCTCACCTATTAATAGAAGGAATGATTACATCAAGTTATGCTTTGGGCGCAAACCTATCCTACATCTACATTCGTGGAGAATATATGTGGGTTTACAAAATTTTAGAAAGAGCCATCGCCGAAGCAAAAGCTGCCGGATTTTTGGGTAAAAATATATTAGGTTCGGGTTACGATTTAGAACTTTTTGTTCAAATTGGTGGCGGAGCTTACATCTGCGGAGAAGAAACTGCATTGATTGAATCGCTAGAAGGAAAACGTGGAAATCCAAGATTAAAACCACCATTTCCTGCTGTAAAAGGTCTTTGGCAAAATCCAACCGTAGTAAATAACGTAGAAACAATTGCTGCTGTGCCTTGGATTATCAATAATTCTGGTGCCGATTATGCAGGAATCGGAATTGGTCGTTCAACAGGGACCAAATTAATTTCAGCATCTGGAAATATTAAAAATCAAGGTGTTTTCGAAATTGAATTGGGTGTTTCGGTTTACGAATTCATGAATTCTGATGAGTATTGTGGTGGAATGCAAACCGATAGACCATTGAAAGCTTTGGTTCCTGGAGGAAGTTCGGTGCCAATTTTACCAGCCAATTTAATTTACAAAACTGCTGCTGGTGAAGACAGATTAATGACTTACGAAAGTTTATCAGATGGTGGATTCGCAACTGGTTCTATGTTAGGTTCTGGCGGATTTATCGTTTATGATGACAGAGCTTGTATCGTTAGAAATACTTGGAATTTTTCACGTTTCTACCACCATGAATCGTGCGGTCAATGCACACCATGCCGTGAAGGAACTGGTTGGTTAGAGAAAGTTTTATGGAGAATAGAAAACGGTCAAGGTCGTGAAGAAGATATCGAATTATTGTGGAGTATTCAATCTAAAATAGAAGGAAATACGATTTGTCCATTAGGTGACGCGGCTTCATGGCCAGTTGCTGCAGCAATTCGCCATTTTAGAGATGAATTTGAATACCACATTCGTTTCCCTGAAAAAGTAAAAAATAGAGATCACTTTGTTGCTGAACCATTTGAAAAAGTGAAGCATTTAGTAGCAAAACAAGAAGTTTAAGTTAAGAGTACGAAGTTAGAAGTTGGAAGTACGAAGTGAAAACACTTAAACTTTTAAACTTTTAAACTTTTAAACAATTTGAAAATGAAAGTAACCATAGACGGTCAAGAAATAGAAGTAGAAGCTGGAACAACAATCCTTCAAGCTGCTCGTATGATTGGTGGAGAATCTGTTCCGCCAGCCATGTGTTATTATTCTAAACTAAAAGGAACTGGTGGAAAATGCCGTTGTTGTTTAGTTGACGTTACAAAAGGTAGTGAAGCTGACCCAAGACCAATGCCAAAATTAGTAGCATCATGTGTTACTGGTTGTCAAGACGGAATGGAAGTGGCCAGCAAATCTTCAGAAAGAGTAACAGAAGCTAGAAAAGCAGTAACCGAATTCCTTTTGATAAATCACCCATTAGATTGTCCGGTTTGTGATCAAGCAGGAGAATGTGATTTGCAAAATTTATCATTCGAACACGGAAAATCGGAAACTCGTTTTATCGAGGAAAAAAGAACTTTCGAACCAGAAGATATTGGTCCACACATTCAACTTCACATGAACCGTTGTATTGTTTGTCAGCGTTGTGTGGAAGTTGCAGATCAACTAACAGATGGTAGAGTTCACGGAGTTTTAAATCGTGGTGATCATTCACAAATTTCTACTTGCGTTTCGGCTGCTATTGATAATGAATTCTCTGGAAATATGATTGATGTTTGTCCAGTTGGTGCTTTAACAGATAAAACGTTTCGATTCAAATCGAGAGTTTGGTTCAACAAACCTTTCAACGCTCACAGAGAATGTACAACGCCTGGATGTTGCGGAAAAACAACACTTTGGATGTTTGGAAACGAAATACAAAGAGTTACAGCAAGAAAAGATATTTACCATGAAGTAGAAGATTTTATCTGTAATACATGTCGCTTTGACAAAAAAGAAGTGTCTGATTGGGTTATTGAAGGACCAAGAAAATTCGAAAAAGATTCTGTTATCAATCAAAATAACTATACTCGAAAAATGGATAAAGTTGTTATTGAAACCGAAAAAGGAATTCTTCAAGGTAGAGATATTGATCGTAAAAAAATCAGTATGTCTGATATTGATTACAACGAAAAAATTGACGGTACTAAAATAGGAACAAAATAATGGATAGTGCATTTATAATAGAAAAAAGTATTTTCATTGTTGTAATCTTTGCTTTTACAATGATAATGGCAATGTATTCTACTTGGGCAGAGCGTAAAGTAGCCGCTTTTCTTCAAGATAGAGTTGGACCAAACAGAGCAGGTTGGGGAGGATTATTGCAACCACTAGCCGATGGTATGAAACTTTTTGCCAAGGAAGAATTTGAACCAAATACTAAAAACAGATTTTTATTTTTTGTAGGACCTGCTATTGCAATGAGTACTGCTCTTATGACTAGTGCGGTTATTCCTTGGGGCGATAAATTAGAAATTTTTGGCAGAACCGTAATTCTTCAAGCAACTGATATTGATGTTTCTTTATTATACATTTTCGGAGTAGTTTCTGTTGGTGTTTATGGAATTATGATTGGAGGCTGGGCATCGAACAATAAGTTTTCATTAATGGGTGCTGTTCGTGCTGCTTCTCAAATGGTTTCTTATGAAGTTGCCATGGGATTGTCAATGATTGCATTGTTAATGATGACAGGAACATTGAGTTTAAAAGAAATTTCTGTTCAACAACACGGAATACATTGGAATGTATTCTATCAACCATTATCATTCTTAATCTTTTTAATTTGTGCTTTTGCAGAAACTAACAGAACGCCATTCGATTTAGCAGAATGTGAATCGGAATTAATAGGTGGATACCATACTGAATATTCTTCTATGAAAATGGGATTTTATTTGTTCGCTGAATATGCTAATATGTTTATTTCTTCAACTATAATTGCAGTATTGTTCTTTGGAGGTTATAACTATCCAGGAATGAGTTGGGCATTAGAAAATTGGGGTGTAAATATTGCAAATGTTATTGGAATTGGAGCATTGTTTATAAAATTATGTTTTTTCATCTTCTTCTTTATGTGGATTAGATGGACAATCCCAAGATTTAGATACGATCAATTGATGAATTTAGGATGGAAAATTTTAATTCCGCTTTCAATTGTCAATATTATTATAACAGGAATTTGCATTTTAGCTTTTAAATAGGAAAAGAAATTATGTCAACATCAATACAAAGTATTTCATTATCAGGTAAGAAAAAGCAGGTTTCCAACAAGGAAATGACTTTTCTTGAAAAAATGTACCTGATTGCCATTGTAAAAGGGTTATGGATTACCATAAAACACTTTTTTAGAAAAAAAGCAACCATTCATTATCCCGAACAAGTGCGAGAATTTAGTCCAGTTTATCGTGGTCAACACATGTTGAAACGCGATGAGCAAGGAAGAGAAAACTGTACGGCTTGCGGATTGTGCGCACTATCTTGCCCAGCAGAAGCTATCACAATGAAAGCGGAAGAGCGCAAAAAAGGTGAAGAACATTTGTATAGAGAAGAAAAATATGCTTCGATATACGAAATTAATATGTTGCGTTGTATTTTCTGCGGATTATGTGAAGAAGCATGCCCTAAAGATGCAATTTATTTAACTATTTCTAAAGAATTAGTGCCAGCGCAATACAACAGAGAAGATTTTATTTTCGGAAAAGATAAATTAGTGATGCCACTAGAAATGGCTTTGGCAAATACTAAAAAACTTAATTAATTATGTCACCGATACTTATAATATTTTACTTTTTAGCGGCAATAACATTGTCAACTGCATTTTTGACAATTTATAGCCGAAATCCAATTCATAGTGCTATATACTTAGTGATTTCCTTTTTCTCAATTGCGGGACATTATTTACTTTTTAATGCTCAATTTTTGGCATTAGTACATATAATTGTTTATTCTGGAGCCATAATGGTTTTATTCTTATTTACCATTATGTTGATGAATTTGAATAAAGAAGATGAAGTACACAAACCTAGAATTACCAGATTGGGTGCCGTAGTTGTAATGAGTATAACTTGTTTGGTTTTATTAGCAATTTTTGTAAATTCAAACCCAATTGTTGCAAATGAATATGATAGCAACGGAAACGATTTTCAATCAATAAAAGCCTTAGGAAAAATATTGTTGAATGAATATATGGTGCCGTTTGAATTTGCTTCAGTATTATTATTGACAGCCATGATAGGAACCGTTTTATTGTCTAAAAAAGAAAAAACAGGAAAAAAAAATGAGTAATATTTTAAATGAAATTGGTATTGAAAACTATCTTTTCCTATCGGCGATACTATTTAGTATTGGTGTATTTGGAGTTTTGTATAGAAGAAATGCCATTATAGTTTTCATGTCTATCGAAATTATGTTGAATGCTGTAAACTTATTGTTTGTTGCTTTTTCAACCTATCACCAAGATGCCGAAGGACAGGTTTTTGTTTTCTTTTCGATGGCAGTTGCTGCAGCCGAAGTAGCGGTAGGATTAGCAATATTGGTTTCTGTTTATAGAAATTTAGGCTCAATTGATATTGCCAAATTAAAAAATTTAAAAGGATAGTTCGCAATGGATACAAGTTTAGCTCTTATTTTAGTTTTAGCACCTTTTATTGGTTTCTTACTGAATGTATTCTTCGGAAAAACACTTGGCAAATCAGTTTCTGGTGTCATCGGAACTTTGTCTGTTGTAGTTTCGTTTGTGATTTCAATTGTGTTTTTTATGCAATTAAATCAAACAAATAAACCTATAGAAGTTTCTTTATTCGATTGGATTCAGATTAGTAATTTCAAATTAGATTTCGGATTTTTATTAGATCAACTATCATTACTTTGGTTACTATTTGTAACGGGAATTGGCTCGCTAATTCACCTATATTCTATAAGCTATATGCATGATGATGAGAATATGCACAAGTTTTTTGCGTATTTAAATCTGTTTATTTTCTTTATGATTACACTTGTAGTTGGAAGCAATCTTTTGGTAATGTTTATTGGTTGGGAAGGCGTAGGACTTTGTTCTTATTTACTAATCGGATTTTGGCATAAAAACCAAGATTATAACGATGCAGCCAAAAAAGCATTTATCATGAATAGGGTAGGAGATTTAGGTTTGCTAATCGGAATATTCATTGTTGGAGCCTTATTTTCAACTTTAAATTTTGTTGAATTAAAAGAAACCATTCTTGGTGGAACCAATTCTGGAAATACCGTTTGGATAGCAATAGCTGCTTTCGCTTTATTTATAGGAGCTACAGGAAAATCGGCTCAGATTCCATTATACACTTGGTTGCCAGACGCAATGGCTGGTCCAACGCCAGTTTCTGCCTTAATACACGCTGCGACAATGGTTACGGCTGGTATTTTTATGGTAACAAGATTAAATTTCTTATTTGATTTAGCACCACAAGTTCAAACTATAATTGCTGTCATTGGAGCTACCACAGCTTTGGTTGCTGCCACAATTGGTTTGGTTCAAAATGATATTAAAAAAGTATTGGCTTACTCAACCGTTTCTCAATTAGGATTGATGTTTCTTGCTTTAGGAATGGGTGCTTACCAAGTTGCCGTTTTTCATGTTATCACTCATGCTTTCTTCAAAGCTTGTTTGTTCTTAGGTTCTGGTTCGGTAATTCACGCACTTCATGGCGAACAAGATATGCGAAAAATGGGCGGATTAAAAAAAGCAATGCCGATTACTTTCTGGACAATGCTTATAGCTTCATTAGCCATTGCTGGAATTTTTCCTTTCGCTGGATTTTGGTCTAAAGATGAAATTTTAATCTCGGCTTTCCACGGAAATATTGTGCTTTGGGTTGTGGGTTCAATCGCTTCAATCTTAACAGCTTTTTATATGTTCCGATTGATGTACCTTACTTTTTATAATGAATTTAGAGGAACTGAACATCAAAAAAATCATTTACACGAAAGTCCTTCTTTGATAACTTTTCCATTAATTGTTTTAGCCATTTTATCATTTGTTGGGGGAGCAATTAGTTTGCCTACAAATAGCTGGTTGAATCATTATTTGGCGCCACTTTTCAGCGCTACTTCTCACGAAGAACACATTTTAGGAACAACGGAATATGCCTTAATGGGAATTGCTTTATTAGGTGCGGTTGTAGGTATTGGAGTTGCTTTTGCAAAATATATTAAAAACAGTGAAATTCCTTCTGAAGATGCTAATATCAAAGGATTTTCTAAAGTTCTTTATGATAAATATTATGTGGATGAATTCTACACAGTAATTATCGTAAATCCTATCAACTCGCTTTCTTCATTCTTTAGAAAATATGTTGAAAGCGGAATTTCAAATTTGGTTTTCGGATTTGGTCAAATGACAATTTCATTGGCAAATGCTGGAAAACGAGTTCAAAACGGAAGTATTGGTTTGTACCTTTTTGCTTTTGTAATTGGCGTAAGTGCTATATTGTTTTATTTATTTTTAGCCCAATAATCTTTACATAATGGATGTAACTACTATATTACTTTTACTTTTGGTTGGCGCAATAGCAACCTTTTTTTCGGGAGATAAATTAGCTTCTAAAGTAGCATTGCTTTTTGGAATAGCTTCTTTTGTAGCGACGATTTTTGTTCTAAATTCGTTCAACGTAGGTCAAGATGTAAGTTTCTTTTCAGCTTGGATTAATGAACCCAAAGTTTCTTTTGCACTAAATGCCGATGGGCTTGCACTTATAATGGTGTTATTGACAACATCGTTATTACCAATTATTATTTATTCTTCTTTTGAAAACGTCTATAAAAATGCAAAGAGTTTTTATGCGTTAGTATTATTTATGGGATTTGCAATGGTGGGAACTTTCCTTGCTGCAGATGCTTTGTTATATTATATTTTCTGGGAATTATCTTTAATACCAATTTATTTTATAGCATTGCTTTGGGGCAATGGCGATGAAGATTCTCGTAAAAAAGCGGTTGTAAAATTCTTCATTTACACATTGGCGGGTTCTTTATTTATGCTTGTTGCCTTTATCTTTTTATACCAAAGAGCTGGAAGTTTCTTGCTAGATGATTTGTATAATATGCAAATTACAACTAATGAACAGTTATGGATTTTCTTAGCATTTTTCTTAGCCTATGCAATCAAAATTCCTTTGATTCCTTTCCATACTTGGCAGGCAAAAGTATATCAAAAAGCACCAACTGTTGGAACTATGTTATTGTCTGGAATTATGCTAAAAATGGGATTGTACAGCGTTATCCGTTGGCAAATTTCATTAGCTAGATTTTCTGCCATTGAATACAAAAATATTTTCATTGCCATTGGAGTGGCAGGTGTAATTTATGGCTCTATTGTAGCTTTAAGACAAAAAGATTTAAAGAAATTACTAGCCTATTCTTCATTAGCTCACGTTGGATTAATCGCTGCTGGAACTTACACTTTATCACTTGATGGTTTGAGAGGTTCGGTTTTGCAAATGTTAGCGCATGGATTTGTTGTAGTTGGACTATTCTTTGCTGCCGAAATAATTTACAGAAGATACGAAACTAGAGAGATTTCTGAAATGGGCGGTATTCGTTCGCAAGCACCAAAATTCACTTCTATGTTTATGATTTTGGTTTTGGCATCGGTTGCTTTACCAGGAACTTTCAACTTTATTGGAGAATTCACGGTTTTATATAGCTTGTTTCAAGCCAATATTTGGTTCGCCATTTTAGGCGGAACAACCATCATTTTAGGAGCTTATTATATGTTAAAAATGTTCCAAAATGTAATGTTGGGAGAAACAAATACCAAAGTTTTTAAAGAGGTAACTTTCAATGAAGGATTAACATTAGTTATCATTATCGGCGTTTTATTCTTTTTTGGATTGTATCCAAAACCAATAACAGATTTGATTACTCCAAGTATTGAAAATATCATCAACCAGATTAACCGAACTAACTAGTTTTACAAAATGACGACATTAATAGCAATAATAGGATTAGGTGTTTTATGTCTAGTATTTGAAATTTTCAATGCTAGAAAAATCATTGTTCCTGCAACAATTATAGGTTTACTAGCCATTTTCGGATTAAATGCCACTCAATTTAACACACCAGCTAGTTTTTATAACAACATGATTGTAACCAACAATTTTTCGGTTGCTTTCACGGGTTTGTTTATACTTCTTACGATTTTCTTGGTAGCATTGAGTCACGATTTTTATAAAGAACATCAAACCAAAATTTCTGATTTTATAGCAATCAAAATCTTCTTACTTTCAGGCGCTGTCGCTATGGTTTCTTTTGGAAATTTAGCCATGTTCTTTTTAGGAATTGAAGTTTTATCTATAGCATTATACATTTTAGCGGCGAGTAGAAGATTGGATTTAAAAAGTAATGAAGCCGGAATGAAATATTTCTTAATGGGATCATTTGCTTCTGGAATAATTCTTTTCGGAATATGCTTAGTTTATGGTGCAACGGGTTATTTTGATGTAAGCGAAATATATGATTTGTCACAAGGCGCAGGATTACCAGCTTGGTTTTTCATAGGAATTTCGATGTTGGTAATTGGAATGTTGTTCAAAATTGCTGCAGTTCCATTTCACTTTTGGGCACCCGACGTTTACGAAGGCTCGCCGACAATGGTTACTGCAACTATGAGTACATTGGCTAAAGTGGTTGCAATGGCAACTTTATACAAATTAGTTACATCACTAAATGCCGGGGTCGAATATAAATTTGAAATCGTAATTATAGTGGTTTCAATACTTTCTATGACGGTTGGAAATATCATGGCGTTGCGTCAGAATAACGTAAAACGTATGTTGGCATTTTCAGGTATTTCACATGCTGGATTCATGTTGATGGCATTATTAAGCTTGTCATCGGCTGCAGGAAGTTTGTTATATTATACAGCGGCTTATGCCTTAGCTGGTATCGCTTCATTTGCTGTAATTATTTTGGTAACCAAAAACAAAGACAACGAAGATATTGTTAATTTCAATGGTTTAGGAAAAACCAATCCTCTTATGGCGGCTATCCTAACGGCATCATTATTATCAATGGCCGGAATACCAATTTTTGCTGGATTTTTTGCCAAGTTGATGTTGTTTAGCCAAACTATAAAAGCCGGCTATTTGGTCGTAGTCATTGTGGGTGTAGTCAACTCAATTATAAGTGTTGGTTATTATTTCAAATTAATTCTAGCAATGTACACTAAAGAAGCCAATGAAGAAAAACAAACTGTACCATTTGTATATTACGCAGTAGCAGTTGTAGCAATACTATTAAATATCCTTATCGGAATTTTTCCTTCAATGGTTACAGATTTATTAAAATAAGAGTTAATAATCATAAAATATAGAAGCCATCAAAAGTAATTTTGGTGGTTTTTTTTAGTAAAACTTATACTTACGGATGTAGTATTTTACTAGATCACTTCTTGTTAATTTTCAACAGAAACATGTATAGGTATTTAAAATTACAATTTAAGTTAAATTACGTTTTTGTATTTTTTTTTGATTATTAAATCCTTGAATTGTTTTTTATTTAAGGCACTTTGACATCTTTTTTATTGTGTCAGATTTCAATGTATTCAAAAATTTCTAGTTTATTTGCTCTATAGTTTTTAGTTAATAACCCTAAATTAATTCGTTATTTTAATAATTTAAAAAAGATTTTTGATTGCTCCCCCAACGATTTCTTTATACTTCTATTACTCCTTAAGATTTAATTGTATTTGCAAATCTATTGCTTGTATATTGAATTCTTCTTTTATAATGAAAAATCAATCCTTTATGAGCGCTTAGGTTTTTATTGCTATTTTCCAACCAATTAGAATTGTTACTGCAGTATTTATAACATTGTTTTATTTTTAGTTAATTATTTTAAGGTTGTATAAGGACACAGGTTTTAGTATTGATCCTGTTTGACTCCTGTGATATTTATAAAAAAAACCGCAACTATTAAGTTACGGTTTCATAAAGTACCCTTCACTATTAAGTTGTCGAACCATTTTATAGTAGATTTAAAACGATTACACTACGCTTATATACTGCTAACAAAAAAGCCACAGTTTCCTGTGGCTCAATTATAACTTAACTAAACTTATTGCAATATAATCTTTTTAATGTTCACGACCTCGTTTTGAGCATTGCTGATTTTAACGAAATACATACCTTGACCCGTCCATGAATTTAATGGCACTACATATTGCTGCGTGTTCATAGGTTGATTAAATACTTCTTGACCAAGCATGTTTGTGATTTTAATATTCCAACCCACTACGTTAGCAAGATTACCACAATCAATAGTGATTTGGTCATTAGCTGGGTTGGGATAAATATTTACAGTACTGGTGTAAGTTACGGGATTTGTACTTAAAGCACCTGTATTGATTACCAGAGTTAAACATTCATTTGAATTAGCTGAATTGTATAAATTGGTTATTTCTTGTTGTGTAAGTGCTCGGTTCCAAACACCTACGTCGTCAATATTTCTTGAACTTAGAGGATTGTTGTTTATATTTTGTCTGCTTCCTATCTGAAGCCAAGAGTTAGTAAAATCTGTTATTTGGGTTGCGGGACTAGTCGCAATTAATAGACTGTTAATAAAAAGTTGAATTATTCCATTATGCTTTACTAATACAAAATGATTCCAATTTGAAGCAAAGTTGTATGATAAAATGGCAGAATCCACTTGTGCATTGTTACTTGAGAATCCATAAACTTTATAGTTTCCATTGCCAAATATACCATCGTTTTGTGTCATGTGAAGCCCTATTCCTCCTGGGGTTATATAATCTAAGTTTGCTATTTCCAATATACTAAATGTTGTGTAAACAAAAGGAGAATTTAATTTGCACCATCCACTTATAGTGAAATCTTGAGGATTAATAGTTGTATTTGTAATACTTATCATATCAGTATTTTCAATAAACTGGTATGAATTATTTATACTACCGAATCTATCTGTCGTCAATGTTGCTCCGTTTACAGTTCCATTGTTTCCATTGCCGCTAGCATCATTGGCATTGCCACTAAACGGCCAATAACCAACAAGTCCATTTGTAGGAACATAAGAAGGGACTTGAGCAAAAAGTGTTTGGGTAGTTAAAGCGACACCCACCGCTAATAAAAGTATTATTTTTCTCATTTTGTTAAATTTTAAGTATTTAGTATCCAAAAAAAACATTAAATGTTTTTGCAAATATAATCTTTTTTTATTTAATCGGCATATATGCCGATGTTATGCAATTGTATTAATGGAATTTTGGCCCATGTCAGAAGAACAATTAATACAGCTAGGTAAGTTAATCAATGGTAGAGCAAAAGCCAGTTTTACTAGTAACTTGGAGTTTGCATCTGCTTGTGATATTGACGAGAAAAGCATCCGAAGAATTCTTAAAGGCAAACAAAACTTCTCTATTAATATCTTCTCAAAAATTTGTTCCGCATTGGGTGTTAAGATGTCAGAACTATTATCAGAAATCGATTTATAAAATCAACTGTTAAAAAAAACAAAAAAGCCCTTCCTTTCAGAAGAGCTTTCGTACCCGGAGCCGGAGTCGAACCGGCACGGTTTCCCACAGGTGTTTGAGACCAGCGCGTCTACCAATTCCGCCATCCGGGCTTAGCAGACTAGAAATAACAAATGCTATTTCAACGCGATAAAGAAATGAAAAAATCACTTTATCCTTTAACACGGTGCAAATGTAAAAAATAATATTTCATTTTCTAAAAAATTACTGAGAAATATCCTTTCAAACTTGAATTTTATTTCTAAATTTGCACCTCGGTAAAACGACACACAACTAACTAACTACATTCGAGATATTTATATAATTTAGATTTTCTTAAGTCTATGTTTATAAACTATCGAAATTAAACAAAAAATAAAATGTCGCATCTAGAACCAGAAGCAAAGATTTTTGCGTGTTCGCAAAGTGTACATTTAGCCGAACAAATAGCCAAAAACTATGGTGTTCAGCTAGGTAAAGTTACGTTCTCTAAATTTAGTGATGGTGAGTTTCAACCTTCTTTTGAGGAATCAATTAGAGGATTACGCGTTTTTATTGTTTGTTCCACTTTTCCAAGTGCAGACAATTTGATGGAGCTTTTATTAATGATTGATGCTGCAAAAAGAGCATCTGCAAGACATATAACTCCCGTAATTCCATATTTTGGTTACGCAAGACAAGATAGAAAAGACAAACCAAGGGTTCCAATTGGAGCAAAACTTATTGCAAAATTGCTAGAAACAGCAGGCGCAACAAGAATAATGACAATGGACTTACATGCAGATCAAATTCAAGGTTTTTTTGAACAACCTGTTGATCACTTGTTTGCCTCAACCATATTTTTGCCGTATGTAAAAAGTTTAAATCTTGAGAATTTAACTATTGCATCGCCAGATATGGGTGGTTCTAAAAGAGCTTATGCGTATTCTAAGTTTTTAGAATCTGATGTGGTAATTTGTTACAAACAAAGAAAAGCTGCTAATGTTATTGGTTCGATGGAGTTGATAGGCGAAGTAAAAGGAAGAAATGTTGTGCTGGTAGATGACATGATTGACACTGGAGGAACATTGGCGAAAGCGGCTGATCTAATGATAGAAAAAGGAGCGTTAAGTGTAAGAGCAATTTGTACACACGCCATTTTATCGGGTGATGCTTATGAAAAAATTGAAAATTCTAAATTAAGCGAGTTGATAGTAACCGATTCAATTCCTTTAAAGAAAGAATCTAAAAAAATAAAAGTGGTGAGTTGTGCGCCTCTTTTTGCAGAAGTTATGAACATGGTACAACACAACAATTCTATAAGCGGTAAGTTTTTGATGTAATTAACAAGTGATTAGTTTTTAGTAATTAGTAAATAGCCAAAATAAGGCAATAAGCTTTACCAAAAATAGAAATCAAAAACAAAGAAATTGATTGTACTAAAAGATTAGCTAAATTACTAATCACTAGTTACTAATCACTTAATAACAAGAGTTTAATAATTAACTATATAAAATTTTTACAATGAAATCGATTACAATTAAAGGATCAGAAAGAGAAAGCGTGGGCAAGGTAGCAACCAAAGCGGTACGTAATGCTGGAGCGGTTCCTTGCGTTATTTACGGAGGAAATCAACCAGTTCATTTTTCAGCAGAAGAAAAAGAATTTAAAAACTTGGTTTACACTCCAAACGCACACACAGTTGTGATAGATTTGGGTGGTAAAAAATTCAATGCAATTTTGCAAGATATCCAGGTTCATCCTGTATCTGACAAGATTTTACACATTGACTTCTTCGAATTGAAAGATGACAAAGAAATCATCATGGAAGTTCCTGTTAAAATTACTGGAACATCTCCAGGGGTACTTTTAGGAGGTGTTTTAAACTTAAATCAACGTAGATTAAAAGTAAAAGCTTTGCCTAAAAATCTTCCTGATTTTGTTGAAGCTAACATTTCTGAACTTCAAATGGGTAATAAGTTATATGTAACTAAATTGCCTGTAAACAATTTTAAATTAATGCACCCAGACAATACAGTAGTTTGTCAAGTGAAGATTTCACGTGCTGCGATGAAAGCTGCTCAAGAAGCTGCAAAAGCAGAAAAAGGTGGAGCAAAAAAGAAAAAATAATTCATTTTATTAATTCAACTAAACATCCCGTAATTTGCGGGATGTTTTTTTTATACCCTATTTTGATTTACTTTTATAACCCATTAAAAAATTTATAATGTCGGTAATTGACAACACGATTCTTTTTGTAAAAAACAAACTTCAAAATGCTGAAGCAGGGCACGATTGGTTTCATATTGAGCGTGTTTATAGAAATTCTCTGCTAATCGCAAATGAGGAAGAATGTGATTTGGAAGTTGTAAAACTAGCAGCTTTACTTCACGATATTGCGGATAGTAAATTTAATGATGGCGACGAAAGTATTGGTCCAAAAACCGCTAGAACCTTTCTAGAACAACAAAATATTTCGCAAAAAACCATTAATCATGTTGTGGCAATTATCGAAAATATTTCTTTCAAAGGCGGAAATTTTGAAAAAAAATTCACTTCAAAAGAATTAGAAATTGTACAAGACGCCGACAGATTAGATGCCATTGGCGCTATAGGAATTGCCCGAACTTTCAATTATGGTGGATTTAAAAACCGCCAACTTTACAATCCCGAAATTGCTCCTCAACTCAAAATGACGAAAGAAGAATACAAAAATAGTGAAGCTCCAACCATCAACCATTTTTACGAAAAATTACTTTTGCTAAAAGACAAAATGAATACTAAAACGGGCAAAAAAATAGCACAAGAACGCCATCGTTTCATGGAACTTTTCCTGTCTCAGTTTTATGCAGAATGGGATGGTGAGAAGTAAATTCTCTTTATTTTTTTAAAATTAAAAACATACTTTGATAATTCTCTATTTTATTTTCAAATTATCAAAAACTTGTGATGAAAAAGTAAAATTTGAAAAAATTGTCCCAAATTTAAAGTAGAAAAACCAATTCAAAAAATAAATTAAGGCATAACTAAATCAACTCCAATGCTATTTTTACCAATTTTATATATTCATAAGTCTATAATAACCCCGTAAGCCATTTGGTGTTTGTTTTTCTTTCGTTTTGCACAAAGTAGTCTGTTTTTGTACAAATGGTAAGACTTGTCTAAATGTATTAGAACTATAATAATCTGATTGCCTAAAAATAAATTACCATATTAATTGTGATGCTGAAGTGAAGAAAATTTAAAACGAATATATTTTATCATTACATCCCACTTCTAATAGCTTCCACAGGATCTAATTTTGAAGCTGTTATAGCGGGTAAAATTCCAGAAAGCAATCCGATAAATGCGGCTAGACTTGTGCCGAGAATAATGTTTCCAGCGCTTAAAACAAATTCAAAGTCAATTAATTTGGTCAGAATCATGGCAATTATCCACACAAAGAACAATCCTATCAATCCGCCAATTATACAGAGAATTATGGCTTCAAATAAAAATTGAAAAAGGATAAAACGATTTTTAGCACCCAATGATTTTTGTATTCCGATGAGATTTGTTCTTTCTTTTACCGAAACAAACATGATATTTGCAATTCCAAAACCGCCTACTAATAATGAAAATCCTGCTATCATCCAGCCGCCCATTTTCATTTGGGCCACAATCATATCAATCATATCGGTAAATCCTGAAAAAACATTGATAAAAAAATTGTCAATCTCACTGGTTTTTACACCTCTAAAAGTTCTTAATTTTTGAGAAATATCGGCTTTAAATGCCTCCATATCGATGCCGCTTTTTGGTTTTATAACAATTACAGATAACATAGTATCATTGTTTTCACCAAAAGCAATTCGGATAAAATTGACAGGGATAAAAATAGAACTATCATTGCTTTCAAACATACTTGAACCTTCTTTTTTCAAGATTCCAATAACCGTAAAACGTTTTCCATACAAACGAATTTGTTTTCCAATTGGATCGGTATTTTCAAAAAGAACATTGGCAATCTCATCTCCAATAACTGCTACCGTTGCACCCGAATTTGATTCGGATTCGTTATAAAACCGTCCTTTTGCAAAATCTAATTGTTGAATGGTTGTAAACTCGTGTGAAACAGGAACAACTTCTATATCGCTAACCGTTTTTGAGTCATATTTTGCCGATTCGCGACCTACAAAAAACTGAAAAGCCATTTCTTCGGCATCGGGCAAAGAATTTTTCAATGTTTGGTATTCTTCATAATTTACAGAAGGAAATTGTTCGCGTTTCCATCTTGGAACATCGGTTGGGCCGAAAGAACGACTTGTTAGATAAATAGTGTTTTTATCTAAACTACTCAAGTTTTTTTTAATTTTTCTATCCAATGAATCAACCGCCGCAAGCACAGCTATAATTGAAAATATTCCAATTGTAACGCCAAGTAGCGAAAGTAAGGTGCGCAATTTGTTAGTTCGCAACGCGTTCATTGCAAAACTGAAACTTTCTTTTAACAATCGGATATATAAAAGCATAAAGGGTGATTTATGTTACTGTAAAATTCTGTAAATTTTCTTCAAAAACCTAATAAAATATTTTATTCCTAATAGGTATTGATTTTGACTATTTTGTTACAAAAAGATATTGAATAGTAGCTTCAAAAAAACTACTTTTGTACATCAAAATTTTAACTACACAATGAACACAACAAAAACAATTACATCGGCCTTACTTTCGGTTTTTTCTAAAGACGGATTAGAACCAATCGTTCGAAAATTACACGAACAAAATGTAACACTTTATTCAACAGGCGGAACAGAAGAATTTATCAAAAATTTAGGAATTCCAGTTGTTCCAGTAGAAGATATTACTTCATTTCCAGAAATTTTTGGTGGTAGAGTAAAAACGTTGCACCCAAAGATTTTCGGGGGCATTTTAAACCGTCAAGATAATTCAACTGATGTTGAGCAAATGCAAGAATTCAATATTCCGCAAATAGATGTTGTAATTGTTGATTTATATCCATTTGAAAAAACAGTTGCTTCTGGAGCAAACGAAAGCGATAGTATCGAAAAAATTGATATTGGTGGAATTTCGTTAATTCGTGCCGCAGCCAAAAACTTTAAAGATACTATAATCGTTCCATCTGTAAATGAATATGAAATGTTTTTGCAGCTAATTACAGAAGGAAACGGAACTACAACTTTGGAACAACGAAGACAATTAGCAACCAAAGCTTTCAATGTTTCTTCGCATTATGATTCGGCAATTTTCAATTATTTCAATAAAAATCATCAGGAAACTGTTTTGAAAATAAGTGAACAAAAGGGTCAAGTATTGCGTTATGGAGAAAACCCACATCAACGAGGCTTTTTCTTTGGCGATTTTGAAGCTATGTTCACCAAGTTACACGGAAAAGAGCTGTCTTATAACAATTTGTTAGATGTTGATGCTGCCGTAAATTTGATTTTAGAATTTAAAACCAACCAACCAACATTTGCTATTTTAAAACACAATAATGCCTGCGGATTAGCCACTAGAAACTCAATGAAAGAAGCTTATTTAACAGCATTAGCAGGTGATCCAACTTCAGCATTTGGAGGAGTTCTTATAGCTAATGGCAAAATTGACGAAGCTACTGCAATCGAAATTAACGCCCTTTTTTGTGAAGTGGTAATTGCACCAAGCTATGACGAAAAAGCAATCTCTATTTTGTCTGAAAAGAAAAACAGAATTATTTTGGTTCAAAAAGAAGTGAGTTTGCCACAAACAAATGTTAGAACTTGCCTAAATGGAACATTGGTTCAAGATAGAAATAATGTTACCGATACTAAAGATGGGTTAAAAACCGTTACTATGCTGGAGCCTAGTTCTCAAGAAGTTGAAGATTTACTTTTTGCTTCAAAAATTTGTAAAAACACAAAGTCAAATACAATAATTTTAGCCAAAAATAATACCTTGATTTCCTCAGGAACCGGACAAACATCAAGAGTAGATGCTTTGAAACAAGCAATAGAAAAAGCCAATACATTTGGATTTGATTTGAATGGAGCGGTAATGGCAAGCGATGCTTTTTTTCCATTTCCTGATTGTGTAGAGATAGCTAAACACGCTGGAGTAACCGCTGTTATTCAGCCAGGTGGCTCAATAAAAGACGAATTAAGTATAAATTATTGCAATGAAAATAAAGTTGCAATGGTATTTACAGGAACACGTCATTTTAAACATTAATTTGTTTAACTTTGCATGTTAAAAACAAACTACTTTTAAAAATATAAATAACTATGGGATTTTTTGATTTCATGACCGAGGATATTGCAATTGACCTTGGTACCGCAAATACGTTGATTATACATAATGACAAGGTTGTTATTGACAGTCCATCTATTGTAGCTCGCGATAGAGTTACAGGTAAAATAATTGCTGTTGGTAAAGAAGCCAACATGATGCAAGGAAAAACCCATGAAAATATAAAAACAATTAGGCCATTGAAAGATGGAGTAATTGCCGACTTTGATGCTTCAGAAAAAATGATCAGTATGTTCATTAAGAGCATTCCAGCATTAAAGAAAAAAATGTTTACGCCAGCACTTAGGATGGTTGTTTGTATTCCATCTGGAATTACCGAAGTTGAAATGCGTGCGGTAAAAGAATCTTGTGAGCGTGTAAACGGAAAAGAAGTTTACTTAATTCACGAACCAATGGCAGCAGCAATAGGTATTGGTATCGATATTATGCAACCAAAAGGAAATATGATTGTGGATATTGGTGGTGGAACGACAGAAATCGCTGTAATTGCACTTGGTGGTATTGTATGTGATAAATCTGTTAAAATTGCTGGTGATGTTTTTACCAATGATATTATTTACTACATGCGCACACAACACAATTTATTTGTGGGAGAAAGTACTGCCGAGAAAATAAAAATTACAGTTGGAGCAGCTTTAGAAGAGCTAGATTCTCCACCAGAAGAAATGTCGGTTCAAGGACGTGACTTGTTAACTGGTAAGCCAAAACAAGTTGATGTTTCTTATAGAGAAATTGCAAAAGCATTGGACAAATCTATTCAACGTATTGAAGATGCTGTTATGGAAACTTTATCGCAAACACCTCCAGAATTAGCAGCTGATATTTACAATACAGGTATCTATCTTGCAGGTGGTGGTTCGATGCTAAGAGGATTAGATAAACGTATTTCTCAAAAAACAGATTTACCTGTTTATATTGCAGAAGATCCATTACGAGCTGTTGTTCGTGGAACAGGAATGACGTTGAAAAATATTCCTAAGTTTAGAAGCATATTAATTAAATAAAATTCCAATTATCCAATCTCAAATTCCATTAAATGATTTTTTTTTGAAATTTGGAATTTGAGATTTTATACATTTTAAAAAGATGCAGCAAATATTTATATTTATTTTTAAAAACAGCTATCGATTGCTGTTTTTGCTGCTTTTGGGTATTTCATTAACGCTTACTATTCAATCGCATTCTTATCATCGAAGTGAAGTTATTAGTTCAGCCAATTATGTTACGGGTAGTGTATATGAGCAAGTAAATTCTGTTGATGAATATTTTAATTTAAAAACTGAAAACGAAAAATTAGCCGAAGAGAATGCCCGACTTAGAATACTATTATTCAACAAAGTTGATTCGACTCAAACCCCTATTGTAGTAGATGCTCAAGGTATTCCTAGTTCAAATATTATTGTGTCTAAAGTTATCAATAACACATACAATACTCGCGAAAATTATCTTACCATTAACTCTGGTTCATTGGATGGCGTGAAACAAGATATGGGTGTTATCAATAGTGATGGAATTGTCGGAATTATTGATAGAACTTCCAAAAAGTATGCAACAGTTGCTAGTGTATTGAATGTCAAATCGCAAATAAATGCCAAAGTAAAAAAATCCAATCACTTTGGTTCACTCATTTGGAATGGAAAAAATGCAGGTTATGTTCAGTTAATAGATGTTCCTAGATTGGCTTCCGTTAGAAAAGGCGATACTATTGTAACAGGCGGTCATTCAGTTATTTTTCCTGAGAATATTAATATTGGGACTATTGACAAAGTTTTTATAAACAATGAAAACAATTATTACACTATAAATGTAAGGTTGTTTAACGATATGACAAATCTTGGTCATGTTTATATAATCAAAAATAGGGATACTCAAGAGATTCTTAACCTCGAAAAGAAACAAGATGAATAGTGCTTTACTAATAAATATTGTTCGTTTCATTTTGTTGATAGCACTTCAAATTTTGCTATTCAACAACATTAACTTTTTGGGTTATATTAATCCGTATCCGTATATTTTATTTATACTATTATATCCTGCAAACAGTAATAAAACGGGACTTTTGGTAGCTAGTTTTTTATTAGGATTAGCAGTTGATATGTTTTCTAATTCAGGGGGTGTTCATGCAGCAGCGAGTTTGATTCTTGCCTTTTTTAGACCTTCTATTTTTAAATTTTCTTTTGGTTTAAGTTATGAATATCAAACAGTTAAGATAAATGATGTTTTAACGCCTCAACGTTTTTCATTTATATTGATTGCTGTGCTATTACATCATTTTGTTTTATTTTTACTTGAATATTTTGCTTTAAGTTATATTTTTGAGATTTTAATAAAAACAGCTATCAGTTCTGTTTTTACGATTTTGTTAAGTATTTTAATCATTTATTTAGTGAAACCTAATAGACGATGAGAAAGTCAGTGCTTCCGACCATTATCATAATAACAACTGTTATTATAGTTTTGAGGCTTTTTTATCTTCAAGTTATTGATGATACGTTGCGTTTAAAGTCTGAAAACAATGCTATCAAAATCATTTACGATTATCCAGAACGTGGTTATATTTATGATAGAAATGGTAAACTTCTTGTGGCCAATCAGCCGTCTTATGATATAATGGTTATCCCAAGAGAAATAAAAAAAATAGATACTTTAGAGTTTTGTAAATTATTAAAAATTCCAAAAGAATTATTTGATAAACAATTAAAAAGAGCCATCAATTATAGTCCTAGATTACCATCTGTTTTTTTATCCCAATTAAACAAGATGGAGTATGCCGCTCTTCAAGAAAAAATGAGAAAATTTTCTGGATTTGAAATCGTTAAACGTAATTTACGAGATTACCAAGTGCATGTAGGAGCTAATATTTTTGGTTCGATAGCGCAAGTAAATCAAAAAATAATCGATGCCAATGAATACTACAAAAGTGGCGATTTGATAGGGAAGCAAGGTGTTGAAGAAAGTTATGAAGAAATTCTAAGAGGAATAAAAGGTGTAAAGTACCGCCAAAAAAATAAGTATAACAAAGATATTGGCGCTTATAAACAAGGAGAATTTGATACTATTTCTAAAAATGGAGAAGACATAACTTTAACCATAGATGCTACATTACAAAAATATGGTGAAGAGTTAATGATAAATAAACGCGGTGGAATTGTAGCTATAGAACCAAAATCAGGAGAAATTCTTGCATTGGTTACAGCGCCGTCTTATGACCCTGCCATCTTAGTAGGAAGACAACGATCAAGAAATTATACAAATTTGTACAATGATTCTTTATCAAAACCACTTTATGACAGAGGATTATTAGCTGAATATCCGCCAGGCTCACCTTTTAAAATTATTACAGGTTTAGTTGGTCTTCAAGAAAAAGTTATAGACGAACAAACAACATTTTTTTGTTTTCATGGATTTAGTTATGGTAGAGGACGCTTTATGAAATGTCATGGTGGTTCTGGACCTCACCAACTTAATAACGGATTGTATCGTTCTTGTAATGCCTATTTTGGGAATGTTTACCTTAAAACAATTAGTAAATATAAAGATCCTGGAGCTTCTGTTGATATTTGGGCTAAACATGTTAAAAGTTTTGGTTTAGGGAATTTTATGGGATATGACTTACCAACTGGCAGAAAAGGAAAAGCACCTACTTCTAAAACTTATAAAAAAATGTATCCTAACGGTGGTTGGACAGCAACAGCTATAGTTTCAAATTCTATTGGTCAAGGTGAAGTATTGACAACGCCTATCCAATTGGCTAACATGATGGCTGCGGTTGCCAATCAAGGTTATTATTATACACCTCATATCGTTAAAAAAATTAAAGGTAGAAAGATTGATAAAAAGTTTACGACAAAACATCAAACAACAATTGATAGAAGGCATTACAAACCTGTAATACAAGGATTGTTCGATGTGTATAATAAAGGAACTGCATACCATCTTAAGGTCGAAGGCATTGATATTTGTGGTAAAACAGGAACTGCCGAAAATTACACAAGAGTTTATGGGAAAAGGGTAAAACTTAAAGATCATTCTATTTTTGTGGCTTTTGCTCCTAAAGATAACCCTAAAATTGCTTTAGCCGTTTTTGTAGAAAATGGAGGATATGGCGCAACTATTGCTGGACCAATAGCAAGTTTGATGATTGAAAAATATCTAAAAGGAAAAATAACGCGTAAAGATTTAGAAACAAGAACTTTAGAAAGAACTTTAATGGCGGAATATAATCGATTTGTAAAAAAACCAAACGATTCTACACTTTTAAAAGAAATAAAAATTTTAGAAGTTGAAAAAGCCAAAGAAGAAAAAATTGAAAAAACTATAAAACAAAGCATTGATACTGTAAAAACAACAACAAATTAATTTATTTTTTTAAACAATGAAGAACCAAAGTGTAAGTAGCAATATTGATTGGATGATTGTAAGCATCTACATCGTTATGGTCATTTTGGGTTGGCTTAATATATATTCTTCTTCATTACCAGAAGTAGAAACTTCCATTTTTGATTTATCACAAGAATACGGAAAACAGTTATTAATCATTGCCTTAACAATTCCACTAATCATAATTGTATTATCTATAGATAGTAAGTTTTACGAGAAATTTTCTTTTGTAATATATATAATTGGTGTTTTGGCAATTGCGGGTCTTTTTGTTTTCGGAAAAGAGGTGAAAGGTCAAACCAACTGGTATTCATTCGGTTCATTCGGATTACAGCCATCAGAATTTGCTAAGGCAGCGACAAGTTTGGCTCTAGCTAAATATTTGAGTGATGTACAAGTTAATTTGAAAAACTTAAATCATCAGATTATTGCTTTAGGGTTAATATTTCTACCAATTTTATTTATTGTGCCACATGATCCAGGTAGCGCTTTGATATATACAATTTTAATTTTTGTATTACATAGAGAAGGTTTACCATCAAGTTATTTATGGATAGGACTTTTTACTATAATAATCTTCGTTTTGAGTTTGGTAATGAACTCAATTTATATTGTAATACTAACATTTCTAATTTTGGTATTTATCTATTATCGTAGCCGAATAGCCGATAGAAATTTGGTCATAAGTATTGTAACTTTAGCAATGGTTACAACTTTTAGTTATTCTACAAGTTATGTTTTTGACAATGTTTTAAAGCAACACCATCGAGATCGTTTTAATATTCTTTTAGGTAAAAAGGTAGATGATAAAGGTGTTGGGTATAACGTAAATCAATCAAAAATCGCAATTGGTTCTGGCGGATTATTTGGCAAAGGTTATCTCGAAGGAACGCAAACAAAAGGTGGTTTTGTTCCAGAACAACATACCGATTATATATTTACAACAGTTGGTGAAGAATGGGGGTTTTTTGGGTCGTTGCTTGTAATCGGACTTTATTTAGCATTGTTTTTTAGGATAATTTACCTTTCTGAAAGACAGAAAACCAAGTTTAGTAGAATATATGGTTATAGCGTCGCCTCTATTTTATTCGTTCATTTCTTTGTGAATATAGCAATGGTTCTTGGAATTTTTCCAACTATTGGCGTGCCATTACCATTCTTTTCTTATGGCGGTTCTGGTCTTTGGGGCTTTACAATCTTACTTTTTATATTCCTTAAAATGGATGCCAACAAAGTAAACGAATGGTAGTTTTCTTTTTTGTGATTTTGTTATTTGTATAATAGAATCAACGTTTTTTTTCAATTCCATTTTTGTATCTTCCTGTGGTTTTGTATGAAATATTATTTACTGTATCGCTGTAAATCCAACGACCAACTTTGACTTTGTCTCTGGTTTGATTGACTTTGCAACTATTGATAGTAAATAAAAACAGTAGCAAAATGATTCTAAAAAGTATAGATTTCATTTTGAAAAAGTTAGCTGTTACTAAACTAGTGATTTTTCGCGTTAGAGATTGAAGAGAAAATCCTTTTTCTTTTTTCTTTAAAAAGAAAAAGATTGTAACGGAAAGCTCGACCTTGTTGCTGGCAATATTCTCTATTTAAAATAGTGTTGTGCAACAAGGTAACGCCCAAATAAAAAATCCGCTCAATCAATTAAGAGTAAGCGGATTATATTTCCTTGTGGACTTTTTGTTTTCTTCGTGTCTTCGTGGTTAAAATCTATTTACTCATTTCCACAAAATACTTATAAAACAAAGGAATGGTTTCAATACCTTTTAAGTAATTAAAAATCCCAAAATGTTCATTTGGCGAGTGAATAGCATCACTATCTAAACCAAATCCCATTAAGATTGTTTTTGATTTTAGTTCTTTTTCAAACAAGGCTACAATAGGGATACTTCCGCCAGAACGAACTGGAATTGCAGGAACTCCAAATGTTTCGGTGTAGGCTTTGTTAGCCGCTTGATAACCGATGCTGTCAATTGGTGTTACATAACCTTGACCACCATGATGAGGTTTTACTTTTACCGTAACGCCAGAAGGAGCAATGCTTTCAAAGTGTTTGGTGAATAATTCTGTAATTTCTTCCCAATCTTGATTTGGAACCAAACGCATCGATATTTTAGCAAATGCTTGACTTGCAATTACTGTTTTTGCACCTTCGCCAGTATAACCACCCCAAATTCCGTTTACGTCTAATGTTGGGCGAATCGAGTTTCTTTCATTCGTTACATATCCTTTTTCGCCATAAATATCGTTGAGGTTTAAAGCCTTTTTATAGTTGTCTATATTAAATGGAGCTTTTGCCATTTCAGCTCTTTCCTCAAGTGATAACTCTTCTACATTGTCATAAAACCCTGGAATTGTAATATGATTATTCTCGTCATGAAGCGACGCAATCATTTTTGCCAAAACATTGATTGGATTAGCAACGGCACCACCATAAAGACCAGAATGTAAATCTCTGTTTGGACCTGTAACTTCTACTTCTACATAACTTAAACCTCGTAAACCTGTTGTGATTGAAGGTTGTTGGTTAGAAATCATTCCAGTGTCAGAAATCAAAATCACATCGTTAGCCAATTTTTCTTGGTTTTGAGTTACAAACCAGCTCAAACTTTTTGAACCCACTTCTTCTTCGCCTTCAATCATAAATTTTACATTACAAGGCAAATTGTTATTGGCAATCATATATTCAAAAGCTTTAACGTGCATATACATTTGACCTTTATCATCGCATGAACCACGAGCAAAAATAGCGCCTTCAGGATGAATTTCGGTAGTTTTGATTACAGGTTCAAATGGAGGGGAAGTCCACAATTCCATCGGGTCTGGCGGTTGCACATCATAATGTCCGTAAACCAAAACCGTTGGCAAATTTTTGTCGATAATATGTTCGCCAAAAACAATTGGATAACCAGGTGTTTCGCAAATTTCTACGTGTTTACAACCCGCTTTTTCTAAACTAGCTTTTACGGCATTTGCAGTATCAATTACATCTTGGGAATAAGCACTATCGGCACTTACTGAAGGAATTTTTAATAATTCAATTAATTCTGTAATAAAACGTTCTTTGTTTTGCTGAACGTATTGTTTTATGTTGTCCATTGTAGTTTGTTAAATGATAATGTCAAATATACGAATACAAATTCCAATATTTAAATTCCAAATTCCAATTTTTTAAAGAAGTTTTATTTTTTTTTGGAATTTGTTATTTGATAATTGGAAATTACAAAGTATTATGTATATTTGCACCCACAATTCGCGGATATGGTGAAATTGGTAGACATGCCAGACTTAGGATCTGGTGCCGCAAGGCGTGTAGGTTCGAGTCCTATTATCCGCACTTTTAAAATCCTTTAATGCTTGTAAATCAAGAGTTAAAGGATTTTTTATTTAAGATTTCCCCCGTATTTCCCCCATAATGTTGTATGAACAAAATTGTAAACAAATATAAAAAAGCCAATCTTGAACGGATTGACTTAGTTTATTTTTAGTTTTCAGAATTTTCGTAGTAATCGAACATTTCGGTTTGGCAGCCCCTTTAATCTTTATCATGAGGGCTATAAAATTGCTTTATGTTTATCATACATTATCTGGCAAACTTTATCCATTGCTTTAAAAATTGCCATATCAAAATTGGGTGACTTTGTAATACTTGTTAAAGTAATAACAGCGTTAAACAAAAATTCATTGTCTTGACGTCTAATTCGTTCTATAAAAATTATTTCATTACTTCCTTTTGGAGAGTTTGAAACGATTATTTCCTCTGTTTTCGTGTCTATTGCAAATAATATACTCATATCCGATTGTTTAATTTGAATTTATTAATTATTAGTGTAAATGACATCTTCCATTGGAATTTTTTGTCGTTTTTTTACATCTTGTACCTTTTTTTGTTGTACCTCCACATTGGGTTGATGTAGTTGCTGACTTCTTGAATGCTTTTCCATCACAGCAATTTGTACCTACTTTTTTATCATGTACTTTACAATAACAACTGTTTGATTTGCTACGGTTGCATTTTCGACAAAGCAACTGAATATTTGAGGGATTACTATCACCGCCACAAGAAAATGGAATGATATGGTCATATTCTAAGCTGTAAGAACTACCACAACATTGGCATATACCACCATCTCTTGTGTAAACAATCTTTTTTGTTGTTTGTGAAACATATCGACTTTGTGAAAAACAACAAACACTAAATAAGAGTAGTGTTAAGATTAAGTATATTTTTTTCATCGGAACATTTAAGTCTGTGTAAATAAAATTGATGGTTGTACATTTTGAGTTGCACTATCATCCAAATGAAAACATACTCAAAACAGCGCAAATCTAATGAAATTAAACTAAAAGTCAACAAGGTAAATGTAAGTTGAAAGCCGTCTATTTTTTTTGAATTTATCTAAAATGCGCTTGTTTTTATTTTGTAGTACCCATCTTTTTTTGCGCTCCTTTATGTTTTTATACTAACTAGTAGTAAGCAATTGTGTTTACATATAAAGGTTATAAAACATTGTTTAATCTCCAAAAAGTGTTGCCAAAGGTTTCAAATTAATTGAGAACCTAAATTTAAAACCAAATCCCAATTATGTTTAATTTGTGCAAGAAACTAAAAAAGAAATGGTTGAAAGTATAAGAAGTAGTTTTTTATATAATTGAAATTTGGATTTTACTTTTTGGAATTTGACACCACATTCATTAATTTCAATTGCTCCAAATAATCCCTTTGGTTAGATAATCTCGGAATTTTATGTTGTCCGCCTAATTTATCATTTTCTTTTAACCAATCATAAAACAAGTTTTCACGTGCTACATTTATAGATAACTCATTTAAAGTCATATTGTTGTATCGTTTGGCTTCGTAATCAGAGTTTAATGTTTGCAATGTTTCATCTAAGACTTTTTGAAATTGAACAATATCTTTTGGTTGTTTTTTAAACTCAACCATCCATTCGTGTGCGCCTTTTTCTTTTCCTTTCATAAAAATAGGAGCAACGGTATAATCAATGACTTCGCAGTTTAAAATCGAACTAGTTTTAGCAATTGCCATATCGGTATTTTCTACCATCAATTCTTCCCCAAAAACATTAATATGGTGTTTTGTTCTTCCTGAAACTCTTATTCTGTATGGACTTAGTGATGTAAAACGAACAGTGTCACCAATCATATAGCGCCATAAACCTGAATTGGTTGTTATTACAATTGCGTAATTTTTGAACAATTCTACTTCGCTTAGCGGAATAACTTTTTGATTAGAAGTTCCAAAAGTATCCATTGGAATAAATTCGTAGAAAATACCATAATCCAACATCAACAATAAATCGTTGGAATAATTCAAATCTTGAATCGCAAAAAAGCCTTCAGAAGCATTGTAAATTTCATAGTATTTGAAATCATTGCTAGGCAAAATCTTTTGATATTGTTCGCGATACGGTTCAAAATTTACGCCGCCGTGAAAATAAACTTCCAAATTGGGCCAAAGTTCTAATAGTGAAGTATTTTTGGTTTCGGTCAAAATTCGATTTAGTAAAACCAACATCCATGACGGAACACCTGCAAAACTGGTTACATTTTCGGTTTTAGTTTCGTTGATAATGGCGGTTAGTTTGGTTTCCCATTCGCTCATTAACGAAATTTTGCTGCTTGGCGTGCTGCTAAATTCTGCCCAAAGCGGCATGTTTTCTATCAAAATAGCGGATAAATCTCCAAAAGAGGTATTGTTGTTTTCATATATTTGAGAACTGCCACCTAATCGAAGACTTTTCCCCATAAACATTTCAGATTCTTCATTATTGTTTAGATACATGCATAGTAAATCCTTGCTGCCTTTGTAATGACAATCTTCGAGCGCTTCGCTGCTTACCGGAATAAATTTGCTTTTGGCATTGGTAGTGCCACTTGATTTGGCAAACCATTTTATAGGGGTATTCCAAAAAACATTTTGAGCGCCTTTTCGTGTAAGTTCAATCATCGGTTCCAATTCTTCATAAGTAGAAACTGGAACTCTTTCGGTAAATGTTTTGTAATTTTTTATCGATTCAAAATCGTATTTTTTTCCTATAACGGTTTCTTCGCAATCGCGAATTAGGTTTGTAAGTAATTCATCTTGAACTTCATGAGGGTATTTTAAAAACAACTCAATCTGATGAATGCGCTGTTTTAAGAACCAAGAAGCAATAGAATTTATTATTGGAAAAGGCATAAAAATGTACGATTTACGAGGTTTGAAATACGAAATTAGTAACTTTACCAAAAATAACAAATTTTCTTGAACTTGAAACCTGAAACTTTAAATTAAATGACTTACGAAGGCGTGCTTACCAAAATGCAAACAGAATATGCTAATCCAATTCAATACTATTTGGTTTTTGAAAATAGCTTTCTCAATTTGAATCAATTGTTGGATAAATCGTTAGAAATAAATTTTGTTGGTTACCAATGTTTAAATTGTGGTAAAAAGAAAAAAATCTTTCGTCAAGGATTTTGTTACGATTGTTTTATGTCATCGGCTTCTGCTGGAGATTGGATTATGAAACCCGAACTTTCAACAGCGCATTTAGACATAGAAGATAGAGATTTAGAGTACGAGCGCAAAGTACAATTGCAACCTCATATTGTGTATTTGGCATTGTCTAGCGAAATAAAAGTAGGAGTAACGCGTAAAACCCAAGTACCAACTCGATGGATTGATCAAGGTGCTGTGCAAGCTATTCCGATTGTGGAAGTTCCTAATCGTTATTTGGCTGGAATTACCGAAGTTGCACTGAAAAATTTGTATGCCGACAAAACCAATTGGCAAAAAATGCTAAAAAATGAAGTTCCAGTAGCCGATTTGATTAAAGAACGTGCCAGTTTGAATTATTTAATTCCCAAAGAAGTTCAAGAATATTTTCATCAAGAAAAAGATGATTTATACGATTTGCATTTTCCCGTTTTAGAATATCCCAAAAAAGTGACAAGTTTGAGTTTAGACAAATCACCCAACTTTACAGGAAAACTAAAAGGAATAAAAGGACAATACCTGATTTTTGAAGACGGAACGGTTTTTAATATCCGAACGTTTGAAGGTTATGTGGTGAAGATTTCGTTATAGAGTTTTTATTCTGAAATTATTTAAAATTATTTAACTATCTCATAATCAATCTAAATCAATTACAATTGAAATATTCTCTTTGACTTTTTCTATTAAATTTTCTGGCAATAGACCAACTTTTTTCACCAACCTTTTATTATCAATTGCCCTGATTTGGTCTATCATAATGTCGCAATTTTCAATTACATTGGCGATTCCTTTTTTTAGATGAACTCGTAATATTTCAGAATTCTTTTTAACATTAGTTGTTATTGGACAAATTATGGTTGAAGGATGCGGAATTTTATTTAATAAATTAGTTTGAACAACTAAAACAGGTCTTGTTTTACCTGGCTCAGTTCCTGTTTGTGGATTCAAATCGGCTATCCAAATTTCATATTGACTAATCTGCATAATCAATCTTTTCAAATTCGTTTACTACTGAAATAGATTCGTTTTTAACCAATTCAGATTCGGCTAAAAGTTTTTTCTCTAAAATTATTCTTTTTTGAATTTTGTTATAATTTTCAATAGCTTCATTTATATATCTATTTCTTGAAACACTAATTCTAGAAAGAATTTTTTCAGTTTCACCAAATATGGAATCATCTATTTTTAAAGATACTGTCTTCATATACTCTATTTTATATCACAAAAGTATATCTTTTTTTGATATGTAAATTTGTTTTATTAAAAATTTATGTTTTAAATTATAAATAAAAGTATTGATGGCTTATTTGTTGGAGATATTTATGAGATTCTTCGTTCCCCAGAATGACAAGAAATAGAATAGTTTCTCAAAATCCCATAAAAACACTTAACCCATTCTTTATAAGTGTCTTGTGTAGAAAGATAAGTATCTATAAGAAATTCCTCAGTGCTGGTGCGAGCTTCTATCTCATATACAAATTTTGTTTTGTCACAAGCTAGAAGTTCGCACTAGCGGTGAACCTACTTCTTCTTATTAAACAACCCATTCAATAAGTCACCAGCTTTTTTGGCGGCTTCTTCTTTTACTTTTTCCTTTACTTCTTGTTTGGTTGTTGGAATAACTGTTTTGCTGGTATCGCCATCTAGTGTAAGCTTCTGGCTTGTATCCAAAATATTTTGTTGTTGACTAGAACTAAAAGTTCACGCTGACTGCGATGTTATTTTAATGTATCTAAAGTTGGTAGTTCAACTTTTGACAACATTTTATTTGCAAGTGCAAGTTTTTTCGGAAATAACACCTTGCCATTAAATTCTTCTAAATTCTTGTTGATTTTAACAACTGGAATTTTCGCTTTGTTTAATTCATCTACTTTCATAATTCTACTTTTTTCTAGTTACTAAAAAACCTAAATAATCTTCCCCAACTATAAAACTTTCAAATACATTGTCATTTCTTAATCCAAAAACAAAAAAATCTTTTTTCAATTCTTCAAGATTATTTGTAATTCCCATTCTGTATAATCTCGTTCTAGATTCGCTACTTCCAGTTGCATAAACATAGGCGTCTGGATTTTTTCCTGTAAACGAGTACAATGTTGAAACTACGGTTGCTAAAACTTTTTGTCCGTCTCCATTATTTGTTATAATTTCATCGTTTATTTCTCTAGTTTTGAGGTCTAAATCTCCAAAACCTAAGTTGAAATAACCTTTTATAGACATTTCTGTATATTGAACTATTTTTTTTATTTTCCCTTTGTTTCCAATACTTTCAAACTCAAAAATGTTTAATTCATTTCCTGCCGAGTAATCATATCTGGGATAATTCATTATTTAATATTTGTTTTCATTAACAAAAATAATGTTTTTTTAAATAGGTTCATTTCGAACCATTACTTATTTTAAACAGTTTTCTTAAACCTACTTCTTCTTATTAAACAACCCATTCAATAAGTCACCAGCTTTTTTAGTAGCTTCTTCTTTTACTTTTTCCTTAACTTCTTGTTTGGTTGTTGGAATAACCGTTTTGCTAGTATCGCCTGGTTTTTTGATGTTTTTATCTATTAACGAACCCAATTTTGTCGTACCTTCTTTTACCAATTTGTCTTTTTGTTGTTTTGCCAAATTGGTTACAAATGTTGTCGTTGCGGCTTTAACATCAGTCGTAACTTTTGGGTTTGAGAAAGTTCCGTTCAAAATAGCATTTACTGGAATATTATCTAGTTTTTTTGCATCGGCAGGCGTTAATTTTGCTATTAATGCATTTACTTCGTTTCCTAAATATTTAGCTGGCACATCAAATTTTAAATCGTATTTCATGTTTTGATCAAAACCGTGACTTCCGCCAACGTTAACTTTTATATCTTGGTATTTTATGTCAAAAGGTTTGATATTTACTTTACTATCTTTAAAAGTCAACGCTGCTTTTAAATCTTTCAAATTCAATTTGCTCAAATCAACAAAGTTCAAGTTAGAATCTAAGGTAGAAAGTAGTTTTGAATTGCTTGAATTTACCGAACCATCTAATAATTGACCTAATAAATCACCAGAAAGCGTTTTCAAATCGGGTGTCATTTTTTTAGCATCTAAATTTCCTGAAAGACTAATGGTTGAGTTCAATTTCCCATTAATAACACCAGCAATTGGGGCAATTTTTTTCAACATTTCAAGTTGCGTAAAGGTTGATGGAATATCTACTTTGTTCAAGTTCAATTTCATGTTGAAAGTTGGCGTTTTTTGTTTGGTCGAAACCGTTCCGTTCATGCCAATTTTTCCACCAAAAACATCAGAATTTACATTTTGTAATGTTACGGCTTGGTCTTTTATAATCAGTTTTCCAGCTACATTTTTCAAAATTAAATTGTCATACAAAACGGTGTTCGCTTTTGCAGTCAACGAACAATCTAAAAACGCTGGAATTTTTACTGGTTCAGAAGCCGCTTTGGTTTCAGTTTTAGTTGGTTCGGTAGTGGTCATAAAATCGGTAATCGAAATCTGATTAGAAACCATATTGAAATTTCCTAGCAAATTCTGATTTCTGAACATAAATCCGTAGAAATTTTCTAAAACACCTGTCAAGTTGATATCGCTTTTTCCAGTCTTAGCTTTAAATTCTTGCAAATTAACTCTACTCGGATTGAATTGAACAATAGCATTGTTGATTGTCAAATTTTTTCCTTTTTCTAAAGAATATTTAAAGCCAGAAAGTTGCATAGTTCCAGCATTATTAATGTTTTGATACTGACTAGTTTCAACCGATTTTATATCGAATTTGGTTGTAACATCTGCTTTTAATATTCCCGAAAGTGGTGTGTCTAATTTTATAGGATACGCTTTTGTGAAGTTTCCAAGATTGATAGTTCCATTCAAAACAGCGTCAACCAAAGCATTTGTAGCTACATTTTTGATGCTAGCTTTTGCATTGAAAACATCTTGATCGATTGAAAATGAAAGTTTGTCCAAATTCACGTAAGTGTCATTCATTAAACCAGTTTCGTTAATAATTTTGGTGTCAATTATAATATTCTGAACCGATTTTGGTAAATCAGGATATTGAAATGAAGCATTGTTAGAAGCAATCGCGATGTTGAATTTCGGAACTGTTGTATCAGTCAAAGTTCCTTTGGCAAAACCAGAAACGGTAAAATTCCCCGTAGTTTTTACATTATCCAAACTGCTAGCATAAGCCGCAGGAATCAACCCTAAGAAGTTTTTAAATGAAGAAGTTGGCGTTTTAAATTTCAAATCATACACTTGACCGGCTTCGACCATTTGGATAAAACCGTCAAATTCTAACGGTAATTCGTTAATTTTTGCTTTATTTTCTTTGAAAGTATATTTGCTTTGCGCTAAGTCAATTCCTAAAACAGCATCGAGCGATAAAGCTACATTTCTCATGTAGTTTACTTTGTCCATATCAAGTGAAACTTTTGCAGTAGTTTGTGTGTCTAAATCAAGTTTTTCTGCTGCAAAATCTCCAGTTCCAGTATGATTAATGCTGTCAAGAACCATTTTGATTTTTGACGCATCATCTTTAAATGTGAAACGCATATTTTCAACCTCATATTGACTAATTTTCAAGTTTAACGGATCACTTTTTCCTGCATCTTTTTCGTCTTTTCTATCTTTTAATGCAATTTCAAAATTACCAATTCCATCTTTGTTGAAAATGATATTTACAACTGAGTTTTTGGTTGACAAAGCTTCAATGTTTAAAGGTTCGTCTTTGCCTTTGAATAATTCTTTAATCGACATTTTCAAATTTAATTCCCCAAATGAAACCAACGTATCACCTTCAAATGGTGCTTTGTTAATGATAACTAATTTTTCAATAGCCACGTTAGCTTGCGGAAAACTTTTGAACAAACTCAAATCGGCATCGGCAAACGAAACTTTTGCATCTAAATTTTCATTGATGGTTGCTGCAATTTTTGCTTTTATTTCATCTTGAAAAAAGTACGGAATTGCAACTAATGAACCAATTAATAAAACTAATAATACACCTAACGATAATAAGATTTTCTTTAACATACGATTTCTTTTTAAACTTAATTATTACAAGCAAAAACCTTGCCTTATTAACAACGCAAAGTTACATTTTTTGCAATAAGTTGAATTGTAATGTTTTCACAAAAAAACCGCTTGAATTACAAAACGGATTTTTATTTAGTTGTCTAAAAATATTTGACTAATATTAAAGTCAAAATAGGGGAAAAGTGGACTTTTTATTTTGTCGAGATGCGTTTGAGGTTTCAATCCGATGTATTTTCCGTTTTGTAAAGTGTAAATAAAAATTACTTTGTCAGTAGGTTCAATTATCCAATATTCTTTGATTTCATTTTCCTCGTACAAATCAAACTTAATTCCCATTTCTTTATCTGTATTTCCTGGCGAAAGAATTTCAATAACTAAATCTGGCGAACCAATACAACCTTTATCGTCTAATTTTTCTTTATCACAAATAACACAAATGTCGGGTTGAACTACAGAAAAAACTTGATTGTCATCGGTGCTTTTTTTGAAATTTACCAATCTCACATCAAAAGGAGCAGAATACAAACCACAAGAATTACTTTTAAAAGTTGTCCATAACGCACCATATAAATTTCCTGAAATTCTTTGATGATATCGATTTGGAGCAGGACTCATTTGGAAAATTTTACCTTTGATTAGTTCTAATCTTTCCTGAAATTTCCACGTAAGATAATCTGCAAAAGTATAGCTTTTGGACAAATCTAAATCTTTAAAATTTTCAATTACGTTAGGCATTTCAAACTGTTTTATATTCAAAGATAAAAAATCCGTTTGAGTTATCAAACGGATTTTTAAAATTTACTTTATCTCGATTTCATAAAGCATAGAAGCTTGAACGCCTTTTCGCAACGAAAAACGTTTGATTTCTTGCATTACTTTGTAGTTTTCAGCCCCAATTTCTTCTTTGATTAAAGCTTCTTTGGTTTGGGCAAACGGAAAGCCTAATCCGCTAAGTAAATCTCTTGGATCTTTTTTGTATTCAGGATAGTTGATGGTTCTGTATTCTTTAACTTTTGCCAATGAAGCTGCGTATTTTAGTGCTGCGTCCATTCCGCCAATTTCGTCAACCAAACCGATTTTTTTTGCTTCGCTTCCCGACCAAACTCTTCCTTGTGCAATAGAATCAACTTGTGCGGTTGTCATTTTTCTACCAACAGCAACACGTGAAACAAAAGTGGTATAGATGTTTTCTACGGATTGTTGCGCGAAGTTTTTAAAATTTTCATCCATTGGAACAAACGGACTATAATCACTAGCGTTTGAATGTGTTTTTACTAATTCAGAATGCAAACCAAATTTTGTAGCCGCCACATTAAAGTTAGGCAAAATTCCAAAAACACCTATCGAACCTGTAATTGTATTTTCTTCGGCAAAAATTTTATTGGCGTTACAAGCAATATAATAACCGCCAGATGCTGCATAATTCCCCATAGAAACTATAACAGGTTTTACTTTTTTGGTCAATTCAATTTCTCTCCAAATTAAATCAGAAGTTAATGCATTTCCACCTGGAGAATCTACTCGAAGTACAATTGCTTTTATACTTTTATCTTTTCTAGCTTCAATAAGTGAACGACGCATTGAGCCTTCTCCGATAACATCTACATCGCCTTCACCATCCATAATTTCGCCTTGTGCATAAATTACCGCAATGCTATTTTCAGAAGATGGTTTGGTAACAGTAGTTGCTACATTTTGAGCATAATCTAAAATTTTTATGGAGTTGTAGTCTTCGTCTTTTTCAACTTTTAGCATTTTTCTAATGTCGTCATGATAAATATCTTCGTATGCTACTTTATCAACTAATTTTTCAGTTTTTGCCATTTCAGGAGTTCTTGCTAAAAGTCCATCGGCGATAGCATTTAGTTTTTCAACAGGAATTTTTCTGCTTGTAGAAATATCTTTTACAACTGAACTCCAAACCGAATTTAGTAACGAGGTGATTTGTTCCCTATTAGCATCGCTCATTTTATTTTCAAGGAAAGGTTCAACGGCACTTTTGTATTTTCCGTGACGAATTACTTCCATTTTTATACCCGATTTATCTTGAAAATCTTTAAAAAACATAACTTCAGATGAAAGCCCTTTAAAATCCATATCACCAACTGGATTCAGATAAACAGTATTAGCAACAGAGTTCAAATAATATTCTTTTTGGGTAAAAGCATTTGCGTAAGCATACACAAATTTTCCTGATTTTTTAAAATCTTCTAATGCATCACGCAAGGCTTTACTTTGAGCCATTCCGAGCATTGAAGTGTTGTTAAGAATCGAAATTCCTTTGATGTTTTCATCTGTTTTTGCGTTTTCAATGGCGTAAATAACATCTGTTAAACCGTCGTGTGAATCGGTATCATTCAAAAAAGGCATTTTTTCAAAAGTGAATTTTCCCGAGTAATCATTGGTTACTTCTGACAAATCAAGTTCGATAACCGAATTTTCTTTTACTTCTACAACTTCAGAACTATTCCCTGCAAGGGCAGAAATTAGTATAATTCCGAAAAACAGTAACATGATGAAAACAAAAATTCCAATTACCGTTGTTAATACATTTCCTAAAAATCTCATTTTATATTTTTTTTACTTGTTAGTTTACTAATTTTGTAATTTGTTACAAAATTAGTCAAATAAATTTAGTAACATTTGGCGCAAATATACTTCAATTCTGAAATTGTTTTACTTAATTTGTCTTTACGTATGAACGAGCAAAATCAAATCATTTTAGGCTTAGGAAGTAATCAAGGCGACCGATTGAAAAATATCGAATCGGCAATTGAAAGCATTCATAATGAAGTCGGTACAGTTGTAAAAATTTCAAATTTATATGAATCGCCTTCTTGGGGATTTGAAAGTGAGCCTTTTTATAATTGTGCGATTTTGATTCATAGTTATTCAAATGCAGATGAAATTTTACATCAAATTTTAGAAATTGAAAAAAAACTAGGTCGAGTTCGTTCCGAAAAGCAAGGTTATCAACAACGAATTATCGATATTGATATAATTTCTTTCAACGAATCGGTAATTGAAACTGAAAACTTAGTTGTGCCGCATCCTTTTTTGCAAGAAAGGCTATTTGTTTTAGTACCCATTCGCGATTTAGATTCTAATTGGATTCATCCTATCAATAAAAAACATATTGCAGAACTTATTTCAAATTTTGAAGGCAAAATAAATTGTGTTTTGGTTCAAAAAATGAAATCTCCATTGGAATCGATTCATTTAGAAAAGTATAATTACATAATTATTGAAGGAAATATTGGTGCTGGGAAAACGACTTTGGTCAACAAAATTGCAGAAGATTTTAACGCTAAAACAGTTTTAGAACGATTTGCTGATAATCCATTTTTACCAAAGTTTTATGAAGATCAAAACCGATATGCTTTTCCGCTAGAAATGTCATTTTTGGCTGATAGATACCAACAAATTTCCGATGATTTGGCACAATTTGATTTGTTTAAAGATTTTATCGTAGCCGATTATCATATTTTCAAATCATTGCTTTTTGCCAAAGTAACGCTTACCGAAGATGAATATCGTTTGTACAGAAAGCTTTTTGAGATAATTTACAAAGAAATGCCCAAGCCAGATTTGTATATTTATTTGTATCAAAACACTGAAAGATTGCTCGAGAATATCAAAGTTCGTGGCAGAAGTTACGAGCAAGACATAGAAGCCGATTATTTAGAAAAAATCAATTTTGGTTATTTAGATTATATCAAAACGCAGAAAGATTTGAATGTTCTAGTAATTGATATTTCCGATAAAGATTTTGTAAAAAACCAACAAGATTACCTTTATATCTTGAAAGAAATTCAGAATAAATTTAAAAATTAATTTTTTTAAACAAATCCCAAATTACAATTCCAGCACTTACAGAAATATTTAGTGAATGTTTGGTTCCAAGTTGAGGTATTTCAATAGTACCATCACAGAGTTGAATAGCCTCTTGATTAACACCAAATACTTCATTTCCAAACACTAAAGCGTATATTGTTTCTTTTTCGATTGTTAAATCTTGTAAAAAAATCGAGTTTTCTACTTGTTCTATTGCATAAACTTTGATTTTTTCATTTTTCAAGTTTTGAATTACTTCTAGAACATTTTCTGCATATTCCCAAGCCACAGTTTCGGTTGCGCCAAGAGCAGTTTTGTGAATTTCTTTGTTTGGAGGAGTTGCAGTTATGCCACACAAATAGATTTTTTCTATTAAAAAAGCATCGGAAGTTCTAAAAACGGAACCAATATTATTCAAACTTCTAATATCATCAAGAATAATAATAAGTGGAGTTTTATCTGAACTTTTAAAATCTTGAATTGATTTTCGGTCTAATTCGCTGTTGTCTAATTTTCTCATAATGATGATTTAATAAAAACAAAAAACCCGAATATTGCTATTCGGGTTTTGTGGTACCTCCAGGGATCGAACCAGGGACACATGGATTTTCAGTCCATTGCTCTACCATCTGAGCTAAGGTACCTTGCTAATATCTCACTTTGCTCTTACTTTAGTAGGAGTTCGATGAACTTGTTTGCGGGTGCAAATATAGAATCATTTTTTATTTAAACAAAACAATTATTTAAAAAAATCAATCACTAACTTTGCAAAATCAAATCATCTTCAATGTTGTTAGCTATCGATATCGGAAATACAAGAATTAAATATGCTGTATTTGAGAACAATACAATTATTAGTAGTCATTTTTTTTTAAAAGAAGATTTTCTAAAAGAAATTAAAATAATTTTAAATAAGTATAAAAATGTTTCTAATTTGATTGTGGCGTCTGTTGGAAATATAGAAAAAGAAGCTTTTTTAGTGTTTAAAAATCGAATAAAAACTCATTTTATCACTCACAAAGATAAGTTTCCATTTGTAAATTTATATGAAACACCACATACTTTAGGAATTGATAGAATTGTTCTTGCTTCGGGGGCAACAATTCTGTATCCAAACCAAAACAGACTTATTATTGACGCAGGAACATGTGTGACCTATGATTTTATTGATTCTAATGACAATTATTTTGGAGGAGCAATTTCTCCAGGTATACGTTTAAGGTATGAGGCTTTACATAATTATACTGTAAAATTACCTTTGCTTACCAAAAAAGAACCGGAATCATTCATAGGAAATTCTACTTCTGAATCCATTCATTCAGGCGTGATAGAAGGATTAACCAATGAAATAAATGGTTTTATCAATCAATATTCAATTAAATACGAAAACTTTATAATAATTTTAACGGGTGGAGATGCAGATTTTTTGGCTAAACGATTAAAAAATACCATATTTGCCAACTCAAACTTTTTACTCGAAAGTTTGAATACAATTTATCAATACAAAATCAAAAATGATTAAAAAATTTATACTGAGTATTAGTTTACTTTTTACTGTAGCCTCAATAGCACAAGAAGGAACAGCTTCACCTTATTCTTTTTACGGAATCGGAGATGTAAGATTTAAAGGAACCGTTGAAAACAGATTGATGGGAGGAATCTCTATGTTGTCCGATAGTATTCATATCAATTTGCAAAATCCAGCTTCTTTTGCGGGATTAAAATTGACAACTTTTACAGTTGCAGGAACTTTTAAAACGTATGATTTCGTTACCTATAATGATAAAGAAAAAGCACAAAGAACTACGCTTGATTATCTTGCAGTTGCAGTACCAATAGGAAAGAAATTTGGCGCAAGTTTTGGGTTAATTCCATATTCTTCGGTTGGTTATAAAGTTAGTAATACTAGTACAAACAATTTAGGAATACAACAAGTAAAAACAAATGTTGCGTCAGGTGGATTAAACAAAGTGTATGTTGCTTTAGGTTATAAAGTTACCAAAGATTTAAGCGTAGGAGCCGATTTTAATTTTAATTTTGGAACAATAGAATCTGAAAGTTACTTGTTGCCCAATGTTGAGTTAGGTATTCTACAGTTAAATAATTCTGAGTTAAATGGATTAAACCTTAACTTAGGAGCAATGTATCAAAAAAAGATTACTGCCAAACTTGATGTTTATTCAAGTTTTGTTTATTCTCCTGAATCTAATTTGAGGGTTAGTAATAGTGTAACAACATCCTCAATATCATCGTCGGGTGCAAGTTTTCAAACTGAAGATGAAAGAATTTCGGAAAGAGATATAAAATTACCTAGCAAAATTTCTTTTGGGTTAGGTATTGGTCAAGCGCGTAAATGGCTTATTGGTGCAGAAATAACCTCGGTTGAAAGTAGTAAGTCTTCAAATTTATTTCCTACCTATACACTAGGAACTTTTGAAAACAGCATGAAGTATAGCCTTGGTGGTTATTTTTTGCCAAACTATAATTCGTTTACAAATTATTTTAATAAAGTAACCTATCGAGGTGGTTTTAGATATGAAAATACGGGTTTAGTTATAAGTAATGAGTCTATCAAGGAGCAAGCATTTTCATTAGGATTCGGATTTCCTCTTGGTGGAACATTTTCAAACCTTAATATTGGTGCTGAACTTGGCAAGCGTGGCACTGCTAAAGCTAATCTTGTTCAAGAAAACTTTTTTAATGTTATGATAAGTTTATCCGTTAATGATTTATGGTTTGTAAAAAGAAAGTATGATTAATCTTGGTTAATGAAAAATAATTTCAAAATATTTTTTTCAACTGCAATGCTTTTTATGTTGCTAATTTCCTGTGAAGGAAACAGTATTAAAGACGTTCAAAAAATCAACCTTTCTGAGTTTCATCCATCAGGAGAAGCAGACGATTTTAATCTGAAATACACGGATTCTGGCAGAATAAAATCAATTTTGATCAGTCCAAAAATGTTAGATTATGGGAATGTTGAATTTCCATTTATAGAATTCCCAAAAGGCATCGATGTAACAATGTATGATGAAAATGGCAAGAAGACTTTTGTGAAAGCAAAATATGCAATTTCATTCAAAGGAACAGATGTTATTGATTTGCAAGGAAAAGTTAAAATTTATAACGAAACAGGTCAAATACTCGAAACAGAACAATTGTATTTTGATCAAAAAAATGAATGGTTTCATACACAAAGAGTTTATAAACTTTCGGACCCAAACGGAAATTCTTTTGGCGAAGGAATCGATTTTAGTAAAGATTTTAAAATTGTAAACTCGCAAAGAATAAAAGGAGAAATACAAACAGAAGATAAATAATATATTATGAATTACCTAAAATACACTCAATACGCTTACTTACTTTTTGGAATTTATTTCATTTATGATGGAATAATGAAGTATACTACAAACGAAAGTTATGCACTAAGTTTACTAATAGCTGGATTAGCAATTTTCATGTTTTTCTTCAGAAGAAAATTTGCAAAAAAGTTTGAAGATCGTAACAAAAATCAATAAAAAAACATTTTTCATACAAATTTCAGCTTTAGTACTATAATTATTAAATAGATAATTGTATTTTCGCAAACTGAAATAAAAAAATTAACAATAATACAATGGCAGTTTTACAAAAAATTAGACAACGTTCACTTTTACTAATAGTAGTTATTGGTTTGAGTTTATTAGCATTTATCATTGGCGACATCGTTCAAAATAATAGTTTTTCTACAAGTTCAAATGATGTTGGAAGCGTTAACGGAAAAGATATTACTTTCGAAGATTTTCGTTTAAAAGTTAGTAATCTTGAAAAAAGTGGTCAAGGAATGACTTCGACTCAAGCAGCAAATAGAGTTTGGGATCAAGAAATTTCTGTTGCATTACTTTCTGAAGAATTTGAAAAATTAGGTTTGAGAGTTGGTGAAAAACACATTTTGGAAATTTTTAAAAACGACCAAAATATTGGTGGAAATCCAACTTTTCAAGGTAAAGATGGAAAATTTGATATTGCTAAATTCAAAGAATTTTTCAAATCAAATCCTGAGCAAGCTGCCATGTTGAAAGATCAAGAAAAATCTGCAACACTTAATGCAAAATACCAAATCTACAATACTTTACTTAAAGCGGGCATGTTTACAACCGAAGCTGAAGGTAAATTGAGATACAAAATGGAATCTGATAAAGTTGCTTTTGATTTTGTTGCCGTACCTTATACCTCAATAAAAGATGAAACTGTAAAAGTTACTGATGCAGAAATTTTAGAATTTATTAAAAAGAATGAGAAAAAATACAAAGGTGAAGCTGGTCGCGAATTAGACTATGTTCTTATAGAAGATAAAGCATCTCCAGAAGACGAAGCAGAAGTTAAAAACGAAATCAATAAATTGCTTGTTGGTGGTGTTGTTTACAATAAAGAAACTGGTGCAAACGATACAATTGTTGGATTTGCTCAAGCATCAAACACGGTTGAATTTGTAAATGCTAATTCTGAAAAACCTTATGATTCTACTTTTGTAGCTAAAAAAGATTTACCAGCTCAATATGCTGAACAATTATATACTCTTTCTATTGGACAAGTTTTTGGACCGTATATGAATGGTAAAGATTATTGCATCACTAAAGCAATGGGAAGAAAATCTGGAACTTCTGCTAAAGCAAGCCATATTTTAATTAGTTATGAAGGAACACAAGTGCCAAACAAAAAAGAAAAAAGAACTAAAGAGCAAGCTAAAGCTAAAGCAGAAATTTTGTTAGCACAAGTTCAAGCTAATCCTTCTAGTTTCTTGATGTTAGCTTTGACTAATTCTGATGATTCATCTGCTCAGCAAGGTGGTGATTTGGGTTACTTTTCTCCAGGTCAAATGGTGAAGCCTTTCAACGATTTTGTTTTCAATAATTCTGTTGGAAAAATTGGTTTGGTTGAAACAGATTTTGGTTTCCATATTATTAATGTTACCGATAAACAAGACGGTGTTCGTTTGGCTACAATTTCTCAAAAAATTGAACCTTCTGAAGCTACTGCTGATAAAATTTATACACAAGCGGTTAAGTTTGAAATGGATGCTAACGAAAAAGATTTTGCGGCTGTTGCTAAAGCTGAAAAATTGACAATCAATCCATCTGTAAAAGTTAAAACAATGGACGAAAACTTTGGACCAATGCAAAACCAAAGACAAATTGTTCGTTGGGCATTTGAAAAAGAAACTAAAATTGGTGATGTAAAAAGATTCGAAATTGCTAACGTTGGTAACGTAATTGCTAAAGTTAAGAAAGCTTCAGAAGAAGGCTTAATGTCGGCTGAAGATGCAAGACCTATGGTAGAAAATACTATAAGAAACAAAAAGAAAGCTGAAAAAATAAAAGCTAAAATGGCTGGAAGTTCTTTAGCTACTATTGCTTCTAAAAATGCTGTAACAGTTCAAAATGCAGTAGATTTAGTTTTACAAAACCCATCAATTCCTAATGCTGGTTATGAGCCTAAAGTGGTTGGTACAGCATTTGGTACTTCGGCTAACAAAGTTTCGGCACCAATTGAAGGAAATACAGGAGTTTATGTAATCCAAACAAAAGCGGTTACTAAAGCCCCCGTTTTAAAATCATACGCTGATTATACTAAGAAAGTGGCACAACAAGCTGCTGGAAATGCTGGAAGAGTTATTCAAGCGCTTAAGTCGGATGCTGAAATTGAAGATAACAGAGCTGACTTTAACTATTAGAAGTTAAAAAATATATTAAATCCCTAGCATATGTTAGGGATTTTTTTTGATTTTATAAAATCATTTCTTGATACGGAATGACCACTTTATACCCTTTTTCTTTGAAATAATCGGTTGGGTTCTCTTTTGAAATGGCTAAAACAAAATCGCCGCCCCAAGCACCAAGACTTTTAATTACACCATGAAAATCGTCAAATAAAGCTTCTTGAACGGTTTGTAATTCTAAAACATTGCTCATTTCTATTTCGTGTTGTTGCAATGCTATCGCAAATTCTTTTGGTTCGGTTGCTTGCAAAACTTTTTTTGTTATTGAATCGATTGTTTTTATTGTTTTGCTAATATCACCTTGCTTATCGAGATAAGAAGCAATGGCAGATTTGCTACTTTGTTTTTTGTTTAGATAAATAAAATAAATTTTGTCTGAAAAAGTTGGTTCAAAACTAATTTTTTCAATAACTGGTTTTTCGTTTTGTAGTTGGTAAAGAATAGCCGAATTATTTTGAGCGCAAGCCAAGTCGTAACCGCTTCCACCAAAACTTTTTTTCAATAATTCGTAGGCGTCAATTTCTAACCATTGGGCAATATTGTTGATTAGAGTAGAAGAAGTGCCTAATCCCCAAAATTTTGGAAATGTCAATTCGGTTGTGATTATGTAACCTTTTGATTGAGAAATAAAATTGGAATTTAGTAGATAGGCTTGGTGTAAAATTTCTATTAAAGTATTTTTTACCGATTGTTCTGCGTTGTATTTTTTCTTTTGAATAATAGCCGAAAACGGAATAGTGCTTTCAAACCAGATGCTTTTATCATAATCGTGGCTTTTCCAATATATTTCGTTATTGTCTGACGGTTCAATGATCAAATTTTGTCCGAACTTGGTGGGTAAGGCTAATGCTTTTGCACCATCAAGAACTACGTATTCTCCTGTTATTAATAATTTTCCGTTGCTATAAAATTCTTTCTTCATAAACGTGATTTTGTGCTATGGTTAGCTCAATAGCCCCGATTGCAGTGGAAATCCTGTTGTCTCGTTTTTACGAGATGACAGATTGGAACGGAAAGCGGGAATCCTCCTTCGGCGGACAAGAAAGGATTATCGAAATGCCCGAACCATTCGCTCCAACTTTTATTTTCTTAAATTTTCAATCAACTCGACTACTGATGCGTGCGAAACCGTGTTTTTTTCAAAATGTTTGGCGATTGCAACTCGTTCGTCTTTGGTGGCTTGAAATTGGTTTAGTATATTATTTAGATGCATTTTCATGTGGCCTTCCTGAATTCCTGTAGTTGTAAGCGAACGTAAAGCGGCAAAGTTTTGGGCTAAACCAGTAACCGCCACAATTTGCATTAATTCGTGAGCCGAAGGGTTTTTTAGAATTTGCAATGCCATTTTCACTAACGGATGCAACGACGTTAAGCCGCCAACGGTTCCTAATGCTAATGGAATTTCCATCCAAAAAGTAAAGATGCCGTTTTCTATTTTGGCATGCGATAAACTTGAATACTTTCCATTTCGTGAGGCGTAAGCGTGAACTCCAGCTTCAACGGCACGAAAATCGTTTCCGGTAGCAAGAACAACTGCATCAACACCGTTCATAATACCTTTGTTGTGAGTAACGGCTCTGAAAGGTTCGATTTCGGCAATGTTAACCGCTTGAACAAATTTTTCTGCAAACTCTTGAGGAGTTTCGATTTTATTTTCGGCAAGTTCTTCGATTTTACATGAAACTTCTGCACGTACAATGCAGTTAGGAACATAATTAGAAAGAATACTCATTACAACCCGAATATTTTTTTCTTCTTCGGAAAAGTCAGGATAATTTTGGGCTTCTTCTTTTAAGGTTTTGGCAAATTGTTCTAAACACGAATTGATGAAATTGGCACCCATTGAATCTTTGGTTTCAAAAGTTGCGTGAAGTTGAAAATAATTTTCTAGTTCGTTAGTTTTGTTTCTTAATTCGATATCTAGAATTCCGCCTCCACGTTTTTGCATATTTTTAGTAATGCTTTCGGTAGCCGATAAAAAGGTTGCTTTGGTTTTGTTAAAAAAGCTTTCAAGTTTGGCGGTTTCACCTATATATATAAAGTGAACTTGTCCTATTTTTTCAGAATTGATAACTTTTGCTTTAAAGCCACCACGAGTTGACCAGTATTTTGCAGATTTTGCTGCTGCGGCTACTACCGAACTTTCTTCAATTACCATTGGAACTGAATAATAGTTACCATTGATAAGAAAGTTGGGAGCGATTCCCATTGGTAAATAAAAATTGGTGATAGTGTTTTCTATAAACTCATCGTGAAGTTGTTGCAGTTGGGTATTGTTATTCCAATATTGTTTAATGGTTTCTTCAGCTTCTGACGGATTGGCAAAATATTGATTGGCTATCCAATTAATTTTATCTTCTTTGGATAATTTAGAAAATCCTGATATGGCGTTATTCATTTTTGTAATACTTAAAAGACAAAGATATATCATTGGATTTATATAATTAGTTTTCTTTTTTAAAACTTTGTAAGGCAGTTTATTTTTTTTAGATGAGTTAAGTTTATTATTTTTTTGGGGTTAAAGTTTTTTATATAGTAATAATGCTTCTAGTTATAAATGCTAATTAATTGTAAATTAATAATTTAGTAAGGCTTTTCGGGTTTTTAAAATTTAACAAATAAAAATATTTTTAAATAGCGACTTACAATTTTTGTCACGGCATTGATTTCTCAATTATAAAAAATATTCTAGTTATCAACATTTTAATCTAAGTTATCAACAAATTTGCCAATTAAATTGTTAATAAGAACTTTTATTTAAAATCTTATTTGTTAAATGTTTGTTTAATTTTGCAGGTTCTAAGGTTTTTATAGTTTATAATGTGTTGAAAATAATGAAGTTTGTTTAATTGAAAAGTAACTGAAATAAAAATTAATGAATAGATGTTAATTGTTAATAAGTCGCTTAGATTATTAAAAACATAGTGAATACTGTTTTTATTAATAATAATGTAGTATTTAAACTTGAATAAAATATTTTAGAAACTATTTTCAATGTAGAGTATTCAATTGATTTATAGTTTTTGAATTCCTTGAATTTAGGATATACAAAATATAACAATATAGATTAATAAATAAATAAATAAAAGTTCAATGCTTATATAAAATTATTTTGTAATTGATGCATCGAATTTGAAATACAAGAAAAAACTAACTAATGAAAAACATCTATTTTCTGCTAATTTTAGTTATGAGTAGTTCGCTCAACTTTTTGAATGGCCAATCATTAAATGATAGAAATCAACTTATCATTCAATGGTTTTCATTTGATATTTTGAATAAAAATTTACCGAAAGAAGTTCAATCAACCTTAAATAATGATTATTTAATTCTTAATACTGGTTTTGATTCTAGTGATTAAACAGGGATACTTGCAGATTAAATGAAAATTTTATTTATTTAAAATAATCAAGTAAATACTGCAAGACCTTAATTTTTTTACTCAATGTCTATAGATGGGAAGAATACATTTGTTAGTTACTACCATTTACATACGACCAAAAGAGAAAAAAATTATCCCGTTAACTATAGATTTTGAAAAAAAAACACTTCTTCTTCTTCTTGGAAGATTGCTAAATATACCTTTTAAAAATAGTGAATATGTTACTTAAAAATTCTACAATAAGTTTTGTCTTAAAAACGATTTTTCTTTTTTTCTTTTTTACATTGCAATTAAACGCTCGTTCTATTGTATTTGATAATGATAGTAGAAAGATAGTTGATGGAGCTGAAAATTCAATTAATCCTTCTGGAAATATCCAACAGTCATTTTACAATAAAAGCACTTTGGCTTTATGGACTAAGTTAACATATAGCACCTATCCACTTGATGTAAGATGGGGAATTAAAGGTAATGGTGCTAATCAAGTAATTAGCGAGACAATTGAAGAGATAGCTATTATAACAGGCTCTATAAATACGGTTACTTGTAATTCAGCAATTTATACTTATTCTTCTACAATAGAAGGGACTACAAGTTATGTTGTGATTCCTAATGCAGATACAGCACCTACGGCTGATCAAATAGAGGCTGGAGTGAGCTATCCTGGTGCTACTGTAATTTTAAGCGGAAACGCTGTTACAGCTGCCAATGTTAATCATAACTTTAGCCTAAACTCACTTTTAAGTAATACAGCTTATAAGGTTTATGGTGTGACTAAGTATTTTAATGGAGTAAGCACTGTTTTTTCTACAGTCCAGAACTCTAATTTCACTACTTCTGCCAATCCTTCTACACCAACTACTTCAAGTGTAGTTCAGCCAACGTGTGCCGTTCAATCAGGAACAATAGTATTTACAACACAAACAGGCGTTGAATATAGTATTAATAATGGTTCAACTTACCAAGAAAATCCAACTTTTACCGGATTAGCCTCTGGTACTTATACATTAAGAGTTAGAAGTTTAACCGATACTACATGTTCAGCACAAGCGGCCTCTACAGTCGAATTAGTTGGTTTATCAACAACAGATTCAGATTCTGATGGTGTTTTCGATGTTTGCGATTTAGACGATGACAACGATGGTATTCTAGATATTAATGAAGGTTGCAATTCACCAGCTATTGTCAAAAACGGAGATTTTAGTAATGGTTCTTCAGATTGGACAGTAACTAATTTTTCAAGTTTTATTGATAATGCTCATTATACATATAATTCAGACGATTTATTGAGCCCTGATGGTCTTTTATCACAAAGTGTAAGTGGGTTATTGGGTACAAATGGAAACATTACTTTAAAATTTGATATAACACCAATTAATAATGCAATAGGCGTTTTACAGTTGCGTGTTAGATTAAATAATACTGTTTATGCTACGGTTTCTATTCCTACAACTATAAATTCGGCGAGTACAATTACTGCGGATAGTGGGGCTATATTGTCACCAGCACTAACTACTTTACCTAACAATACCGCAACAACGGTAACATTATTGATACCTAAAGGAAGTATTCCTATTACATCAACATTACAATTTTCTATCACTAACTGTTCTGGATGCCAGCTGAATATTCCCGATTTAAGATTAGACAATATTTCTATATTATGTACTGATTCTGATGATGATGGAATACCCAATTCTTTAGAATTAGACTCAGACAATGATAGTTGTACAGATGCCAATGAAAATTATAATTCGGCAACCGCCAGTGGATCAGACGGAGGGATGTTTGGAACAGGAGCGCCAGTAGTAAATGCAAATGGAACAGTTACAGCAGCTTCTTACGCAGGAAATTATGCAAACGCTATACTAGCAACAGTAGGTAGTGCTGCAACTATAACTACACAACCAGCTAATCAGTTAACAAGTGTTGGAGGTAATGCAGCATTTAGTGTTGTGTCAACAGGAGGTTCAGGAACTAGACAATTTCAATGGCAAGTAAGCATCAATAATGGAACTTCTTGGACTAATGTTACTAATGGAGGTGTTTATTCAGGAGCAACTACGGCCATTTTAAACATTACAGGAGCTACACTTGCAATGATTGGCTATGATTATAGAGTCATTATTACACAATCAAATTTTATTTGTGTAGAAACCGTTTCGTCTTCTGCTAATTTATGTATTGTTACTACACCTAGAATTACAAGTGTGATACAACAAACGTGTGCCGTACCAACAGGAACTATTGTGTTTACAACACAAGCAGGTGTTGAATATAGTGTCAATAATGGTGTATCCTATCAACTAAGTCCAACTTTTGAAGGATTAGCTGAGGGCACTTATACATTAAGAGTTAGAAGTTTAACCGATACTACTTGTTCAGCACAAGCAGATTCCACAGTCGTTATTACTGCTTTTTCAACTCTTGATACTGATGGAGATGGTATTGCTGATATTTGTGATGTTGATGATGATAATGACGGTGTTTTGGATACTATTGAATTACAATGTAACGCTGATGCTTGTGGAACATCTAATAATTTATTAATAAATTCTTATTTTGATAATAATTTTACTGGATTTACTTTTAGTCCAACGTATAATGGACTTGTTGGATTTACTACGCATGCTACTTCACCAACAGTAAATGTTTGTACTGTTAATAATGTAAGAGCTTATCAAGTTGATATGAGAAGTACGTATGATTATTTTTATCAGCAAAACGTTGTTTTACAACCTAATACAACTTATACGTTTTCTTATAAAATGGCATTGAACTATAATGGAATTATTCAACCAGAAGTTTTTGACGGTTCTAATATTATTTATACAAGAACTTATTTGAATCCTTTTAATACATCAAATCCAAGCAATTTTGTTGCTTATTCTGGAACGTTTACAACTGGAGCAAATACTAATATTAGATTAAGATTATATGGAAACGCAACATCAACTGCTGGTAACGATCCTCTTTTTGATGACATAGTATTGTTTCCAACTTCAAATAATGGTTGTGATGTTATAGATACAGACGGAGATGGTTTACCAAATTCTTTAGATTTAGACTCAGACAATGATAGTTGTACAGATGCCAACGAATATTATAATGCAGCAACCGCCAGTGGATCAGACGGAGGGATGTTTGGAACAGGAACGCCAGTAGTAAATGCAAACGGAACAGTTACAGCAGCTTCTTACACAGGAAATTATGCAAACGCTATACTAGCAACAGTAGGTAGTGCTTCTACTATAACGACACAACCAGCTAGTCAGATAGCAAGTGTTGGAGGTACTGCAACATTTAGTGTTGTAGCCACAGGTGGTTCAGGAACTAGACAATTTCAATGGCAAGAAAGCATCAATAATGGAACTTCTTGGACTAACGTTGCCAATGGAGGTGTTTATTCTGGAGCAACTACGGACTCTTTAACCATTACAGGCGCTACACTTGCAATGGTTGGCTATGATTATAGAGTCATTATTGCACCATCAGATTTTATTTGTGCAAATGTCGTTTCGACTTCAGCTAATTTATGCGTTGTTACTACACCTATAGTTGCAAGCACGACACAACCAACATGTGCAGTACTAACAGGAACAATAGTATTTGCAACACAAGTAGGCGTAGAATATAGTGTCAATAATGGAACGACTTACCAAGCAGGACCTACCTTTGAATTACTACCCCCAGGAACTTACACTTTGAGAGTAAGAAATACAGCAGATACTTCTTGTTTAACACCTGCAGTAACAACAGTGGTCCTAGTTGGTTTATTAACAACGGATACAGACTCTGATGGTATTTATGATGCTTGTGATTTAGACGATGACAATGATGGTATTTTAGATACTACAGAGTGTAGTATTACTTGCTCAGATCAATTTGTAAATGGTAGTTTTGAACTGCCAAACATTACACAACCACCTCATAATGTTTCTACATATATTCTTCTGAATCAAAATTCTTCTGGAGGATGGCAAACAACAGCAACTGATGGTTTAATTGAGTATTGGCGCACAGGCTTTTTCGGAGTGCCAGCTGCTAGCGGAAATCAATTTATTGAGTTAAATGCCAATCAAGTTTCTACCTTATACCAAACATTTTGCCTAAATGGTTCCTCGGGTTCTGTTGCTTGGTCTGTAAAACACAGAGGAAGAGGTGGCATAGATGTTGCGAGAGTTAAAATGGGTCCGAGCTTAGCAACAGCAACTTCGGTACAGACGATGTCTACTAGTAATACTGCTTGGGTGACTTATTCAGGTACATATACTATTCCAGCGGGACAATCACAATTGATTATTGCTTTCGAGTCAGTTTCAGCTGCTGGTGGATCTCTAGGTTCAGGTAATTTTTTGGACGATATTCAGATTACTATAACACAAGGTTGCGCAGACTCTGATGGTGATGGAATACCAGATAGTTTAGAAACAGATTCAGATAATGACGGTTGTTCTGATGCTAATGAATATTATAATACTACTACCGCCAGTGGAACAGACGGAGGTATGTTTGGAACAGGTACTCCTTCAGTTAATCCCAATGGAACTGTTACGGCAGCTTCTTATACAGGATTAACGTCCAATGCTATGACGGCAGGTAGTGCTTCTTCTATAACGACACAACCAGCTAATCAGTTAACAAGTGTTGGAGGTAATGCGACATTTAGTGTTGTTGCCACAGGAGGTTCAGGAACTAGACAATTTCAATGGCAAGAAAGCATCAACAATGGAACTTCTTGGACTAATGTTACTAATGGAGGTGTTTATTCAGGAGCAACAACGGCCT
>NZ_JBILJG010000016.1:0-60198 GCF_044377315.1 Flavobacterium sp. | reverse complement strand
AAAGTTAATGTAATAGAATCTCTAGTTGCACTTTTACAACCTGTAACATTATCAACGGCTTCTGCCCAAAATGTTACAGAATCAATTGTACTTAGTGTAATATCTGTAGCAACTGTTGAACCTGTTTGATCTGTGTACCAAACTATCGTTGTTCCTGGAGCAGAAGTTGCCTCAGCTGTTAAAGTTTGTGATGTAAAACATTCATCTTTATCATTTGCAGCTACTGGAACTAATGGTAGTGGATTAATTGTTACCAAAAAGTCTTCCTGATCTGTACAGTTAGGAGTTGTACCACTTTCAGCAAAAATATAAACTGTTTTAGTTTCTGTTATAGCAGAACCAGCAAGTAATTCTGTCCCAGCACCATTTGCTTCAGAGAAATATTTACCAGTTGCTAATGGTTGTAATGTAAATTCACCACATACCGTAACATCAGCAATATCTGTTACCTCTACTTGATTAACATTAACAGTTACCTCTTGAGTCACTGTTACTGGACTAACTCCACAATTTGTATAAGTTGCACTTGCTGTATAAACCTTAGTTTCAGCTGGACATACTTCAAAAGTGGTACTGTTGCTTATTGTAACTCCATTCTCATCTTGCCATTCAAACTCTACTATTGAAGCTCCAGCTGGTGTAAATCGGAAAGCTTCGTTTATAGATGTCCAAGTTCCAGTATTTTTTCCTGGAGGAGTAAACGCTTGGGTTCCTGCACTATTTTGAATGCCAATTACACCTTCTGGCCATCCTGTATTGTTCAGGTTTGGAACTCTTCTACTTACATATACTTCTATAATATTTGATGTTTCATATATTACAATTTGACTTGTTTGTAAATCTGCAACCGATATCGGTGCAGGATCATTCCATTGAGCAATATTATAAAAATTAACTACAAATGCTCTACATGGTGCTGTTCCAACTGTCCCGTATCTGATATGATGCGGTACAGGAGTTGTAATTGAAGGGTCAATATCTTGAAAAACACCATAAATTGCATTTTTAACTGGAAAACCAGTATTTGGAATTAATAATTCGTTTAAGTTAAAAGGACAAAATGTTCCTGTAGGTTGCGTAAAAGTTAACAGGCCATTAGATCCCACCCAAACTTGTTGAGAATTATCGCCAAAGAAACAAAAGTTGAATGGTAATTGAACGGTTGGTGACCAAAGGTCATCGGTTGTTATATTTAAATTTATACCATCAGTAATTGGGAATGGTGTTGTAAACTCAATAGGAAGCACATTATAATTTGTTGTATCTCCTAAGTCATTGAAGTTTGCAGTTAATTCTGTGCACGTGTCTTCAACACATACGTTAACTTCATCTATACCCGTTTCAAGATTTAAGTTAACCGCAGCACAAATGACAGGTTCTGCAAAGATTGAGAAAATAACAGGGCCACTCCATTGGCTCAAATCACTTTCACCACATACTGCTCGAACATAAAACTCATAAAATCCTGGGGCTAGAGCACCAGCTCCTGTTGGAGTTGTATAACTTAAACCAGTAACAGGTGTTAAGGTTCCCGATAAAGGATTATTAACATTTCCTGTATAAGGTAATATGCTTATTTCCCAGTTTGTATTAGAAGGTTGTTGCGGATTAACAGCCCATGTCAATGTCGCTGGGTTAGCATTGTCATTAACCCAAGCTAAGGCAGTTGGTGGGAAACAAGTAGGGTCCGTTGTAAATGTTTTAGGACCTGTCCACAAACTTACACCATCATAAGTACCACAATCACCTCTAACATATATATCATAAGTGGTATCTGGTGTTAATGGAGCATTAGGAGCTTGACCTACTACGTATTGGTTTGCTGCCGCAGCAGTCGGTATTGGTCCTGTGTAAGTTTCTTGAGGAACTTCTGTACCTGTTAATACCGTACCTGTTGGAACATAGAGAATTTGCCAAGTTGTAGCAGTTGAACCAGCACCATTTGTCCACCAAATATTTACAGTATAAGGAGTTTCTGAATTCGTAACAACTGTAGTAGTTGCTGGCTTAATACAAGATGGAAGCGTTTTGAAAGGTCTTGCAGGCCCTTGAATTCCGTCAAGTATAGTACAAATTCCTGTAGCAGCTGTGTTTGATGTGTTTGTTGATTGAACAGCAGCAACTAAAGAGAATGTTTCGTTTGCTTCTACTAATGCATCATATACTATTGGAATTTGTACTGTAGTGGTAAGTTGTCCAGCAGGAATTAGTACTGCAATAGGAAGAACTAGAGGAGCAGTGTAATCAGCTGCATTAGCAGTTCCATTAGTCAATGTTAAATTAATTACTGTAGGCTCTGTACTAGCAGCAGTTAGACCTACTGTAAATGTGGCTGTTTGTCCTTCTTGAACAGTTACATTAGAAACATAAACAAAAGGGTCTCCATCTACATCAAGAGCATCATAGATAGTTGCTATACCTTGTGGAGCAGAACTTATAGTGTTTCCTGAAGTTACAACACCATCTAAAACAAATGTTTCTGGGGTTTCCACAGTTACATCATTTAAAGTTGGTACAGATACTGTAGTTGATAGTTGACCAGCTGGAATTGTAACTTGTATAGTTGTTGGTGTATAATCGGCAGTTATTGCAGATACTGGATTAGTTGTAAAGTTAATAACAGTATTTACAGCACTAGGACTGCTTAAATTTACAGTAAAAGTAGCAGTTTGCCCTTCTGTAACAACTGGATTAGAAACCGTGATATTAATGAAATTATTCTCTCCGCAATCTGCAACAACATAATACCTGTAATCGGTGTCTGGAAGAAGCGGTCCGTCAGGATAACCTGTTCCAAATTGCCCACCAGGGAAAGTATAAGGTGTAGCTGTAGTTGGCAAAGTGGTAACATTTATCCAACCTGTACTTCCCAGAACTGTTGGGTTAATTGGATAAACAGGAACTGGAGCAGAAGCTGGAACAGCAATTACATACCACGAATTTTCTGTAGATTGAATACCATTTTGTGAACCTCTAACCCATGTTAATCTTGCGTTTCTTGCTGTTATAGCAGTAGCAGTTAAGCTAGTTGGAGCAAAGCAAGTTTTTATAGTTGTAAATGTTCTTGGACCAGCAGTATTACTATCGCCTAAGTTACCAGTACAAATAGCTTGAACCCAATATTTATAGGCTGAGTTTGGTTGTAGCGCTTGACCAGGAAGTAATCCGTACTCATAAAAAGCAGCAGCAGTAGGAGCGGTTGTTAATCCGGTAGTAAACCATCCAGTATCATTATCTGGAGGAGTACCTACGTAAGAATTAGGTTTTACAATTACTCTCCAACCATTTGCTGGAGCTGGACTATTCCAAAACATTCTAATAGTTGTAGAAGTAGTAACTGGAGTAACTACAGATACATTAGTTGGTACAGGACAAGTTACTGGAGTTGTAAACGCTTTAGGACCAGCAGGATTACTATAATCACTGTTATTAGTAGTACAATCACTAACAACATAATAGTTATATTGAGTATCAGGATCTAAACCAGTGTAAAGATAAGGTAGAGCGGCTGAAACAACAGGCTGAGTTACTTGCCTCCATGGAGAACCAAAAGCTGTAGAAAAAGGAGGCACAGGTGTGGTTGCAGGTCCTGCAACTGCTGTTACGTACCAACCATTAGTTGGCGGAGTAGCTGGTGTAGTCCAATATAATTGTGTATCAAAAGTAGCCAAAGGAGTTGTTGTATTAAGCGTTTGAGTTCCTACAAGTAAATTTGTCACTTTAGCACATAAAGGCAAGGTTGTAAATGTTGTTGAAGGAGCAGACCAATCACTTGGGCCATTTGCAGGACAATTAATCCTAACAAAAAATCTATATTGTGTGTCTTGTTGTAATCCTGTAACTAAAAAAGGATTTGTGGTTACGTTAGGAAAATAATAACTATTTGGAGGATTACCTACAATTGGTGTATCGTTTAAAGGCGCTGTAAACGGTGCAGGCACAACATATATGTCGTACGTAGAACCTACTGGAGCCCAAGTTGGCGTTGTCCATCTCACATTAGCCGTAGTAGGTGTAATATTACTTGCTGTAGGTGTTACAATACTTAATCCAGTAAGTATTTGACATTCAGGAAAATCACATTCTACTACACCTTGATAAACTATTGTTCCACATGATGGTGCATTATTATTTGCTAAAGTGAATAATGTTTGATTAAATGAATTTCTCACACTTACACCAACTTCAGCTGGAGATGTTCCACATATAGACCAGAATAATTCAAATGGTAAATCATCACACAAAGGTACAGTAACATTCGCTGTACCTCCAGTTATTGTTGCGCCTAGTGTTGCCACAACAATCCCCCCCTGACGGACTATCATTCTAGCTCCTTCCCAACCATCACCGCCACTATCAGTAAGCGCAAAACTATAATTGCACTGATCTATTGGCATACACTGAGTAGTTGTAAACAAGAAGGGTCCAGCCCAAGCACTAAAAGTACCATTGCCACAATTGGCTCTTACCCAGTATTGGTAATTTGTGCCAGGTGATAAAGGTGTTGTGTTTTGTAAAGTCGTTATGTTTGACGTAGGAGCGCCAGTAACAGATGTACCTGGACCAGATATATCTCCAAGACCTTCAGTAGTTAATTGTACATAATGTTCCCAAGTAGTATAGGTTTGTCCAGCTGGATTTGCCCAGTTTAAAACCGCACTATTCATAGAAGGTATTGCGGTGCCATTAACTGGAGGCGGGCAAGTAACTGCTTGAATTGTCAATAAATATTCAAAATTAAACGTTGCTGCATTAGAAGAAATAACTATATAATAGTCTTCGCCAGCAGTAACTGAAAATAAAGGAATGTTTCTAATATTACCATTAGTATTGGCAACACCTGCTAAACAGTTCGTACCAACATTAGTACATTCGTTGTAAACAAATATTCCTGTATTGATTACACCGAAAGGATTCATAGTTATACTAACGTTTCCTGTAAAATCTGGTGTAAAGACGTAAACAACATCTTGTCCAGCCAAATAGTTTCCAGTTGTCCCACAATTGCTGGTTCCGGGAGATAAATTTGTAATATTATCTCCATAAACGTTGGTATTACTCTGATCTGAGTAGGGTACTGAGTTTATAGGAATTGCACAGTTGCATAAAGCTCCTGCTTCTAAAGTTTCAAAAAAGTAAGGGCCGACCCATTCACTTGTTCTTCCAGGTCCACAAACCGCTTGTACATAGTAAGCATATTGTGTGCCAGAATTAAGACCAGTAAGTAAGTTAGCAGGAGTATTTGGTAAACCCGAAGTTGAAACCACTATGGGATTTGGACTGGTTCCTTGATCAAAAGGAAATAATCCCCATTCAATATTAAATGAACTAGCATTTGCAGGATTTAACCACTTTATCTTAGCAGAATTACACGTTATTTGCTCAGCACCAAGTGTTGTTGGTTCTAAACATCTTAAGGCTAATTGTACATCGTCAATAAGCCATCTATCACCACTCAAACTCGCTCCAGCTTGTGTATGAACTTTTACAAAAGCAATATAAAGTTGTTGACCCGTTTGAGTCATGTTAATAACTGCTTCATCATAATCACTAAATAAATTTGGTAGAGATGTACTGATGTTTTGTAATTCCGTTTCAGTATATTCTCTAAACACAGTATAAGCAGCAAGGTTATATGGATCAATATTAGTTGAAACCCTAATTTGATATTTTGTCCCAGAGTCTCCGTTTAACCCTTGACGAGTAAAGAAACGAAGTTGTTCATTTGGACGGATAAGTTTTCTTGGCATCACAAGCCAGTCTTCAGAAGTCAATCCTGTACCGTTGAATCCTCTTAAGACATCTGCAGCTCTACCAACTCCGCCATTTGCAAGCGCAGGTGTTGATGGCACCCAGTTAGCAATTGGTCCGACTAGATTATCAAAAGTGAGCCAGTCACCAGAGGTTAGTGACCATACTCCTGCTGTTGGAACTGTGGTTCCTTCAAAGTCTTCTGTTAATTGGGAAAAACCAGATGTAAGGGTGAATAAAAATAAAAGTGAGTAAATAATTTTTTTCATAAGTATGAAAATTTAAAATTGGTTTATTGTTGTTTGTTTTGATTTTTTGAGTCCCAAATATAAAAAAATATCCCAAAGTTGTATCACAAAATTATATTTATACGATAAAATACCATTTTATAGCATTGAACGGTTAATTTTTTTAACAAAATTATGTTAATAATGTCTATTTTTGTCGTTCAAATTGTATTATGTTAGAAAAAGAAAAGACAAATTTTGAAAAAACAGTAATCGTTGGAATCGTTACTCAAAATCAAAGTGAAGAAAAATTGGTTGAATATTTAGACGAATTAGAGTTTTTAACTTTCACTGCTGGCGGCGAAGTTATAAAGCGTTTTTGGCAAAAACTGGAACGTCCAAATCCTAAAACATTTTTGGGAACTGGAAAAATGGATGAAATTCATTATTATGTAAAAGAGAATGCAATTTCAACCGTTATTTTTGATGATGAGTTATCGCCTTCTCAACAAAAAAATATTTCCAAACTTCTTGATTGTAAGGTTTTAGATAGAACAAATCTTATCCTAGACATTTTTGCACAAAGAGCTGAAACTTCTTACGCAAGAACGCAGGTTGAGCTAGCTCAGTGTCAATATTTATTACCAAGACTTTCAGGAATGTGGACACACCTTGAGCGTCAAAAAGGTGGGATTGGACTTCGTGGTCCAGGTGAAACAGAAATTGAGACCGACCGTCGTATTGTTCGTGATAGAATTGCTTTGCTAAAGGAAAAAATTAAAACCATCGACAAGCAAATGTCTATACAACGAAGCAATCGTGGTGCTATGGTTCGTGTGGCTCTAGTTGGTTATACAAATGTTGGAAAATCAACCTTAATGAATGCTGTTGGAAAAAGCGATGTTTTTGTTGAAAATAAACTATTCGCAACTTTAGACACAACTGTTAGAAAAGTGGTTATAAAAAACTTACCTTTTTTACTTTCAGATACCGTTGGATTTATTAGAAAATTACCAACCCAATTAGTAGAATCATTCAAAAGCACTTTGGATGAAGTTAGAGAAGCTGATTTGTTACTTCATGTAGTTGATATTTCGCATCCCGATTTTGAAGATCATATTGCGTCAGTAAATCAGATTTTGATGGACATAAAAAGTAATAATAAACCAACAATAATGGTTTTCAATAAAATCGATGCCTACAAACATTTGACCATTGATGAAGATGATTTAATTACCGAAAAAACCACTAAGCATTATACTTTAGACGAATGGAAATCGACTTGGATGCATAATGTTGGCAGTAAAAATGCATTGTTTATTTCGGCAACCAAAAAAGAGAATTTTGAAGAGTTCAGAGAAATTGTATACGAAGCAGTAAGGCAAATTCACATTACTCGTTTTCCTTACAACAAATTTTTGTATCCGGATTATAAAGATGCTATTGAAAAAGAAGAGTAAAACAAAAAAGACTTTTAGATAATTTCTAAAAGTCTTTTTAAATTTATTTGATTCTAAAATTTAGAAACCGTAATTTACACCAATTCCAATTATTTGACGTGTTTGTATTTTTGCATAATTCTGTCCCTTTGCTACAGAATTATCATCAAACAAAGTTTGGAGTGCAAAATTTGTTGATAGATATTTATTGATTTTCATTGCTACATTTAATTGATAATCTAAATCAACATTTTGTGGGTCTTCTAAATAGTTTGTGTAAAGATTTAAAATGTTTTCAACAGAAACATTTTCCATTAAATTAAATTTATAGTATCCATTTATGGCAGCACCAAATTCAAATCTATTGGTTCTTCCTTGATCAACACCAAAAGAGCTACTAGCTACTGTAAATTGTTTGTTAACGTATATTAATTTTGACGTAGCAGGCGCAAAATTGAATTTTAAATTATCACTTTTTTTCCACATCATACCTGGCCCTAATTGAAGAAAAGTTGGTGATAAGAAATGTGAAGTTTTAATTCCAGAATTTTTGTCAAATCCAGAATCCATTTGGGTTCTTCCATTAAAAAAAGCGGAGTAGTACCAGTATCCAAAAGCTTTTTTACCTAAAAGCGAATTTAATTCTATACGGTCATCCGTCTTTTGAACATCTGCATCATTAATTTTGGTTAAACCATAACCAGCAATTACTTTATTATCCCAACTCCAACTGTTTTTCTTGTAATTAAAATCATAATTAACTCCAATATTTCCTGAAATATTACTTTGACCTCCTGCTAACCAATTGTTAAATGTTGCTTGATTTGCAAGAAAAGAGAAAGTTCCTCCTTTTTTCCAGCCATCAGGTAAATCAGAGGTTTTTCTTGCAGCAACTTCTTCATTCTTTTTTAGATTTTCTTTTTCTGCTACTTGAGCAAAAGCAACATTAAAAGCCAGAGCCAAAGCTATCGTTAGTAAAATTTTTTTCATTATGAATTTTTTTAAAATTTTTCGAGTGCAAAGGTAGTAATCCATTTGACATTAAAAAATTTTATCTAAAACACAAATATCTGACACATAAGCATTTAGCCTATTTAACTCTTTTATACAAAGGAACAGCCGAACATGCTTCGCCATACATTATGCTTCTAGCAAAAGGTTGAATGTGTTGAACAGCCATAATATAAGCACTTTCTGGAACGGGTTTTTTAGAACATCCTTTAATGATGACGGGTTTGTCTTGGTAAATAGAATAATCTATTTTTTGAAGTATTTCTTGGTATAAGTAAGATTCAAGTGCTTGTAAATTACCGGAAACAACTTTTTTGGCAAAAGTCGCTGCATGAACAGTAACTAGAATACTTGCCCAAGCAGGAATTATGGCATCTGTTGAACAATGAATGGCAACAAAATGATTTTCATATTGTGACCAATCATGATTTTTTAATGCTTCACGAAAGTCTTTTTCTTTTAAAACAATCCCTTCATAAAGCCATTGCGAAATATCAATTTGTGTTCGAGCTCCTTTCGAATAATACTCTTCCAAATCGAAAACTTCGAGTACCGAATTGGCAACTTTATTTACAATTTCATCCATTTTATTAGTTTTCAGTCGCAGTTTTCAGTGGCAGTGATACTGATTACTGCGACTGAAAACTGAAAACTATTTCTAAAGCATTCCAAGCTCTAATTTGGCTTCTTCACTCATTAAATCTTTACTCCATGGTGGATCAAAAGTAATTTCTACTTCACAAGATTTAACTACTTCAATTTTTTTGACTTTTTCTTCCACTTCACGAGGTAATGTTTCTGCAACAGGACAATTTGGAGAAGTCAAAGTCATTAATACTTTTACTTCATTGTCTTCATTAATCATTACATCATAAATTAAACCAAGTTCATATATATCAACAGGAATTTCAGGGTCATAAATACCTTTTAAAACTTTTACAACACTTTCTCCTAAATTGATATCGTCTTTAAATTCTTCCATAACGTCATTACGAGGCAATCTCGTCTTTTTTAAATAATTACCCTTTTGAATTATATGCTAAAGCATACATTTTTATTTTTTTTACCATCGAAACCAATCCGTTAGCGCGTGTTGGCGATAAATGTTCTTTCAAGCCAATCTCGTCTATAAAATCTGTTTTAGCTTCTAAAATATCTATTGCTTTTTGATTAGAAAAAGCTCGAATTAGAATAGCAATTATTCCTTTTGTCAAAATAGCATCACTATCAGCAGTAAAAATAATTTTGTCATCATTTTGTTCTGCATGAACCCAAACTTTTGACTGACAACCTTTTATTATATTGTCATCGGTTTTATATTGTTCATCAATTAAGGGCAATGCTTTTCCTAAATCAATAATGTATTCGTACCGTTGCATCCAATCTTCAAACAATGAAAACTCGTCAACTATTTCGTCTTGTATTTCTTTAATCTTCATTATTATCTTTTCCAAATGAAACTATTTTGATAACCAATTTTTCAATTTTAACAGGGGGATTTCCGTGGTCAAAACTTAGCGATTGATATTCTTTTTCTTTATAATTTACTTTAAGACTTGCTATTGCAGCACCATCATAAAATCTTTTTTGAGTAGGGTCTTTATAAGTTGATAAGCTATCTAATTGAATCGTTTCAAAAGCAGTTACTAATTCTTTCCAGTCAGCATCAGGAATTTTAGTTGTTTCTCCTTTTCCTTGTTCACTTCTACTTCTTGAAATGCATACTTCTTGATTTTGAATAGTGATTTTTTGGTAAAATCCGCGTGTGTTGGCAATGTATTCAATTGATGCATTTGCCAGGTCATTTTTTGTTTTTTGTGAGCAACCATTCCCCAAGAAAACAGTTAGTAAAATCATTGTAATTACTTTCATGTCTAGTATTTTATGACAACATCATTTGCGCTTTTTTAACCGCTTCGACAAATATATCAATTTCTTCTTTGGTGTTATAAAAAGCAAAACTAGCTCTAATTGTTCCTGGAATTTTATAAAAATCCATAATAGGTTGTGCACAATGATGTCCGGTTCGAACCGCTATACCTAATTTATCGATTATCGTGCCAATGTCATAAGGATGAATTCCTTCAATTGTAAACGAAATAACAGAAGTTTTGTTTGTACTTGTACCGAAGATTCTCAAACCTTCAATTTCTAATAATTTTTTGGTTGCATAAACCAATAATTCGTGTTCGTATGTTGCAATATTTTCAAAACCAATTTCATTCAAATAATCGATGGCAGTTCCAAGAACAATTCCGCCCTCAATATTGGGTGTTCCAGCTTCAAATTTATGAGGCAAATCGGCATAAGTAGTTTTTTCAAACGAAACAGTTGCAATCATTTCTCCACCACCTTGATATGGAGGCAATTTTTGAAGCCACTCCTCTTTTCCGTACAAAATACCAACTCCTGTTGGGCCACAAATTTTATGCCCAGAAAACACATAAAAATCGCAATCTAAAGCTTGAACATCGGGTTTTAAATGGGGTGTTGCCTGCGCTCCATCAATTAAAATTGCAGCTCCAACTTGATGCGCTTTTTTAATCATATATTCAATAGGATTAATCGTTCCCAACGCATTGGAAATATGATTAACCGTAACAATTTTTGTTTTTTCAGAAAGCAATATATCAAAATCTGACATTATTAACTCGCCACTTTCATTCATCGGAATTACTTTTAAAGTCGCTCCGGTTCTTTCACACAACATTTGCCAAGGCACAATATTACTGTGGTGTTCTAAAGCAGAAACCAAAACTTCATCGCCCGCTTTCAAAAGCGAAGCAAATCCATTCGCAATTGCATTTATAGAATGAGTAGTGCCAGAAGTAAAAATCACTTCATGCAAAAATTTAGCATTGATATGATTCTGAATTTTGCCTCTAGAAACTTCATAAGCATCTGTTGCTAATTGACTTAAAGTATGGACACCACGATGAATATTGGCATTTATTTCTTCATAATAGTTGGTAATCGCATCAATCACTACTTTAGGTTTTTGCGAAGTGGCTCCGTTATCGAAATAAACTAGCGGTTTTCCATTCACTTTTTGTGAAAGAATCGGAAAATCGGCTCGTATCTTTTGTATATCTAACATTCTTTATTTAGAATTTTTCTAAATACAAAAGTAGTAAAATTGAAATTGATTTCTACCAAACAGATGTTAATAATTATTGAATGTTTGTGTTTACCATATAAGTCACATAAGGTCATTTAAGTATTCATATTTTCTTATGCCTTTAAATATATATAATAATGATTCAAAATTCATATTTGAATAAAGTAAATTAATTCCATAATTGATTAAATCAATTCTTATATGTTCTTAAACACTTTATATGCTTCAAATTTATTAAATTGCATCAAAATTTATTTTAAATGAAAAAATTTCTAAAAATCTTCGCGGTTTTACTAGTATTGGTTTTGGTTTATATTCGAATTGAAATTTATCCACAACTCGATTTGCTTTCAGGTTTTTCAGCTAAAAGTGTTGCGTCGGGACATTTTATAGATAATCGATCGGTTGAAACGATACAACAAGGTGATAATGACATTGATAAAATAGACTGGGTAACTAACCAAATTAATGATGACGAACATTCTGTAACCACAAACGTTTATGGGTTTAAAGAACGTAAAGCAATTTACAGAGAAGGTTTGGGCGCGACTTTAATAAATGATGATTTTGATGTTTCAAAACCGTACAATGTTCCCAAAAGAAGTAAATTAAATAATAATTTGCCTTTTCCTTATGGAAATTTAGAACAAAAAGACACTGTTTTTTCTAACATTGATTATAAAAAATTAAATGTTGCAATTGAAAATGCTTTTGATAAAAATGGTGAAAAAAAGAAACGAACTCGTTCTGTTATTGTTATTTATAAAGATAAAATTATTGCCGAAAAATATGCTGATGGTTTCAACAAAAACTCTAAAATTTTAGGCTGGTCAATGACCAAAAGTATCACAGGAACTTTATTTGGGATTTTACAAAAACAAGATAAAATAGATATCACACAACCAGCTCCAATTGATGAATGGAAAAACGACGAACGTTCAAAAATCACCACAAACGATTTGCTTCAAATGAACTCTGGGTTGGAATGGGAAGAGAATTATTCTAAAATTTGTGATGCTACCAAAATGTTGTTTATTGAAGAAGATATGACTAAATTACAAATCAACAAACCATTAGTTGGCAAACCAAACAATACTTGGAATTACTCATCGGGTACAACTAATTTATTAAGCGGTATTTTACGAAAACAATTTAAAACTCATCAAGAGTATTTAGACTTTTGGTACACCAATTTATTAGACAAAATTGGAATGAATTCGGCTATTGTAGAAACCGACATGGCTGGAAATTTTGTAGGTTCATCTTATGGTTGGGCAACAACTCGCGATTGGGCAAAATTTGGCTTATTGTATTTACACAAAGGCAATTGGAACGGCGAACAAATATTTGATGAAAGTTGGACAAAATACGTGTCAACACCAACCAACACATCAAACGGAAATTACGGCGCACAATTTTGGTTAAACACAGGTGGAAGATTCCCAAATGTTCCTAAAGATATGTTCTACGCAAGTGGTTTTCAAGGACAAATGGTAGCTATTTTTCCAAGTAATGACTTAGTTATTGTAAGAATGGGTTTAAAAGAAGATCCTGAATTTGATTTTAATGTTTTGTTGAGCGGAATTCTAAAATCGTTAAAATAACTAAAGTATTCTTCTAACTTCTTATCTTTGTAAAAAAATAACTAATGAAATTCAATACTAAAGTAATACATGGTGGTCAACATCATGAAAAGGTTACTGGAGCTGTAATGACCCCAGTTTTTCAAACATCTACTTATGCACAAACAAGTCCAGGACAACCTGTTGGAGACTATGAATATAGTCGTGCTGCCAATCCTACTCGTCAAGCACTAGAAGACGCTTTGGCTTCGATAGAAAATGGCGCTCGAGGTTTAGCATTTGCATCTGGTTTAGCAGCAACCGATTGTTTACTAAGAATGTTCAAAGCTGGTGACGAAATTATAGCAATGGACGATTTGTATGGTGGAACCTACAGATTATTTACACGTTTATATAAAGATAGCGGTATAAAATTTCATTTTGTCGATATGAATGATTTTGGAAAATTTCAATCATTAATCAATGAAAACACCAAATTAGTTTGGGTTGAAACACCAACAAATCCATTAATGAAGTTAGCGGATATTGCAGAAATTGCTAAAATCACTAAAAAACACAATTTACTTTTTGCAGTCGACAATACTTTTGCTACACCATATTTACAAAAACCATTAGATTTAGGCGCAGATATTGTAATGCACTCGGCTACAAAATATCTTGGCGGACATTCTGATGTTATTGCTGGTGCTTTAATTATTAAGGATAAAGTATTAGGTGATGAATTGCATTTTAAACAATTTGCAACAGGAGGAACACTTGGACCAATGGATAGTTATTTGATTTTAAGAGGAATAAAAACGCTACATTTAAGGGTTCAAAGACATTGTGAAAACGGAATGAAAGTGGCCGAATTTTTAAGTAATCATCCAGAAGTTGACAAGGTATTTTATCCAGGATTACCAAATCATCCCTTTCATGAAATTGCTCAAAAGCAAATGAAATCTTTTGGAGGAATGGTTTCGTTTACTTTCAAATCAGAAAAAAAAGAAGATGCTGTTTCATTTTTAGAAAAACTAAAAGTATTCACTTTAGCCGAATCTCTTGGTGGGGTTGAATCTTTGGCCAATCACCCAGCTTTAATGACGCATGCTTCTATTCCCGAAGAAAAAAGAAAAGAAGTTGGGATTACTGACGATTTAGTTCGATTAAGCGTGGGTGTAGAAGACATTGACGATTTACTTGCTGATTTGGAGCAAGCTTTTAGATAAAAAAAAACTCGATTCCAATAGAATCGAGTTTTTTATAATTTTTTAAACTATTAATAAAAATAGAATATATAACCAAAGTTTAAACTAGTTGCCCAATCATTAGCTTTGTTTTCTGTATATACTTTTCTATTTGGATTTAAACCATCTACAAAATCAGAAAAATAAAATTTCGAATTGAATTCTACCATTAATGAATGATATTCTGATAATTTGAATCGTGTACCTATACCACCAGATATTGATGCAACTATTTTATCTTCAGTTCTAACCGCATCAAGATATTTTACAGGTGTTGTAGGAGGAATATTAGATTCGCCTAAAGAACTCGAAGAAACTACACTATAAAAATTTGCTTGACCTCCCAAAGACACATATGGAGTAAAACCAATACCTCTTATATAGTCATCAGTTTTGAACGGGAAATATTCTATATGACCCCCAATACTTATCTCATTTACTTTTGCACTCATTGCTCTAAGCTGTTTCGCAAACAAAGAATTTTTTCCATTTTCTACATATTTACCAAAGTGTTGTAAATCCACTTTTGTATAACCAACATCTATTCTTACTTTTAAATTTTCCTGAAAAGATTTATAATCAACATTTGGAGTAAAATAATAATGCGCGCCTATAGAAATACCATTATTCTGTACAAAATTTTTAAAATCACCTCGTTCACCATAATCTGAATGAAAAAATACAGGTCCAGTTGTAATTCCTACCTCATGGTAATATGGGCCATATTGCGCATTTACAGAAAATATGCTGAATATTAGACATAAAAAAACAAACTTTTTTCTCATATTATATTCTTCTAAGAAGTTTTATTTAGCCGCAAATGTATAAAAAGCGGATTAATTCTCTTTATGTTTTTTAAATAAAGTTGGAAAAATAATAAAAATATCTTAATAATTATATTTAAACATCATTTTAAATTGTTTTATGAATAAAAAATAACGCCTATTATTCTATAAAATTATATATTTGCATCGCAAACGAAAACGTTTTCTTAAACGTTAATAAACAATCAAAAATGTCACAAAGTATTAACACTTTTATTGAATTAGTTTCAAAAAGAAACCAAAACGAACCTGAGTTTATGCAGGCAGTTAAAGAAGTTGCAGAAACTGTAATTCCTTTTATCGAACAAAATAAAAAATACCAAGGCAAAATGCTTTTGGAAAGAATGGTTGAACCAGAACGTGTTATAATATTCAGAGTTGTTTGGCTTGACGATGCTGGTAATACCCAAGTAAACCGTGGATATAGAATTCAGATGAATTCAGCAATCGGACCATACAAAGGAGGAATTCGTTTTCATCCATCTGTAAATTTAAGCATTTTAAAATTTTTAGCTTTTGAACAAACTTTCAAAAACAGTTTAACAACTTTACCAATGGGTGGAGGAAAGGGTGGAGCTGATTTTGATCCAAAAGGTAAATCTGATAACGAAATCATGAAATTCTGTCAATCATTTATGACCGAATTATCTAAACATATTGGGGCTGATACTGACGTTCCTGCCGGAGATATTGGTGTAGGCGGAAGAGAAGTTGGTTATATGTTTGGTCAATATAAAAGATTGAGAAACGAATTTACAGGTGTTTTAACTGGTAAAGGAATTTCCTTTGGAGGTTCATTAATTCGTCCTGAAGCTACTGGATATGGAGATGTATATTTTGCTCAAAGTATGTTGGCTACCAAAGGCGATAGCTTTACAGGAAAAACAGTTGTAATTTCTGGTTCTGGAAATGTGGCGCAGTATGCCGCTCAAAAAGCAACTCAATTAGGAGGAAAGGTTGTTACTATGTCTGACTCTGCCGGATACATTCACGATGAAGCCGGTATTGATGCAGAGAAATTAGCTTATATTATGGAAATCAAAAATGTAAACTATGGTAGAATTAGTGATTATTTAAACAAATATCCAAACGCTAAATTTATTGCAGGAAAGCGTCCTTGGGAAATTAAATGTGATGTTGCTTTACCATGCGCAACCCAAAACGAGTTAAACGAAGAGGAAGCAAAGACGTTAGTAACTAACGGATGTATATGTGTTGCTGAAGGTGCGAATATGCCTTCAACTCCAGAGGCTGTTACTGTTTTCCAAAATGCAAAAATCTTATTTGCTCCAGGAAAAGCTTCTAATGCTGGTGGTGTTGCCACTTCGGGTTTAGAAATGTCTCAAAACTCATTACGTTTAAGCTGGACAACTGAAGAAGTTGACGAAAGACTTAAAAACATCATGTTAAATATTCACGCTTCTTGTGTAAAATATGGTTCAGATGCAAATGGATATGTTGATTACGTAAAAGGTGCTAATATTGCAGGCTTCGTAAAAGTTGCTGATGCTATGTTAGGACAAGGTGTTGTATAAAACAAACAAACATAAATGAAAGTAAAGCTATCTATATTAAGGTAGCTTTATTTTTTTATACTATCATGACTTTGAACGTCAATACCAGTATTCCATAAAGTAAGAATATCGGTTGCAACAGCTGCGCCACTTCCTGCCGCAATAGCTAGTTGACTTCTATGACCAGCAAGTGTTCCTGCAACAAAAATTCCTTCTGCTACTTTATGGTCATTGTTTTTTAAATAAATACGTTTTTTTTCAACTAGTGCTTTCGGATGCATAGAAACATAATCCATTAAACCGTCAATAGCAAATGTATTTGAACTTCCAATGGCAACAACAATGTTTTGGGTTAAATAGGAGGATTTGTTAGTAACGACTTCAAAATTAGGATATGAACCAATAATTTTCATCACTTTTTCTTCTTCTATTTGAGTAATATGAGGATATAAAGTAGAAAGTTGTTGTAATGATTCTTCTAATAATTCCGAACCTAATTTTCCGGCCGAAATTCCATATGCGTTATTGAACAGCGCTTCTTGCAATGATGAATTTTTTTGATGTGCAATAATGCCGATTTTTTTGTCAGATGCGAAAACTTTGTTTTTAGCCGAACCCAATATAAGCGCACTAGAAACTCCTGCTACACCGCCACCAATTATCAAAACATCAAACATAAACTATTGATTTTTGAATTTTTCTTCAATTGATTTTGACATTTTAAAAATCAACAAGATTAAAACAGCACAAAAAGAAGCAACAATTCCTATAAGCGCAACAAAACTGTCTCCTTCTAATAGATTATTAAAATCTAACATTGTGACGTTAAAAATAATTAGTGCAATAGCAAGAAAAAGTAATACGTAGGTAAAGATTTTCATTATTTTGAAATATAATTGGATACAAAAATACTAAAAAAATTGTTAGGCAAATAAACCCTTAACATTTGCAGCAAATAATTTAACAGCAATGGCTAATAAAACAACACCAAATGTTTTTCGGATAACGCCTAAACCTGTTTTACCAAGTATTTTTTCAATTTTAGAAGAAGATTTTAAAACCGCATAAACCAATAAAATGTTCAAAATTATGGCTATTATAATGTTTATTGAATAAAATTGAGAACGCAGAGAAAGCAATGTGGTCATCGTTCCAGCACCTGCTATCAATGGAAATGCTAGTGGAACTATTGATGCTGATGTCATCGCTTCATCTTTATAAATACGAATCCCAAGAATCATTTCAAGTGCTAGAAAAAACAGCACAAACGAACCTGCAACTGCAAATGAATGCACATCAATGCCTATAAGTTTCAAGAATTCTTCTCCTATAAATAGGAAAACAATCATAATAACGCCAGCCACAATTGATGCTTTTTCCGATTCAATATGCCCGACCTTATTTCGCATATCTACAATAATTGGAATTGTTCCAACAATATCAATTACCGCAAATAAAACCATAGTTACGGTGACAATTTCTCTAAAATCTAAATACATATAAAATGGTTTTTATCTGATGCAAAAGTACTTAAAAGCTATTCTTTTTAACCTAAAATGGAGTTAATATTTGCTAAACTGAATTTTTTCGCCCAAAAACTTTAACGTATCTTTGCAATATGTTTCAACTAGGAAAAACCATCGTTTCAGAAGATATTCTCGAAAAAGATTTTGTATGTAACCTTTCGGCCTGCAAAGGCGCTTGCTGTGTCGATGGCGATGCTGGAGCACCTTTGAGCGAAGAGGAAACCAAAATTCTTGCCGAAATTTATCCAAAAGTAAGGCCTTTTCTTCGCAAAGAAGGAATTGAAGCTATCGAAAAATTAGGCACTTCTGTAATAGGAACTGATGGAACTCTCGAAACAACTTTAATTAATGAAAAAGACTGCGCTTACGTAATCTTTGATGGAAAAACAGCACTTTGTGGAATTGAACAAGCCTATAATCAAGGAGAAGTTTCTTGGAAAAAACCTGTTTCTTGCCATTTATATCCAATTCGTGTAAAAGATTTTACTGAATTTGCCGCTGTCAATTATGATCGTTGGGATATTTGTGATGATGCTTGTACTTTGGGTAAAGAATTACAAGTTCCAATTTACATTTTTGTCAAAGAAGCACTCATTCGAAAATTTGGTGAAGATTGGTATTCTGAACTTGAAAAAGTGGCAGCAGAATTAAAAAAATAATTTCCAGAATTCTACAAAAAAACATAATTGTTCATTACTCCAAACGCCCTTTGTTTCAAGGGGTTCAGAACATTTCTTTTATTTTAAGTAATTGATTTACAGTTAATTAAAAACAATCATTTTTGTACTTTTATCATTCCACTTTGTTAAAAACTAGTTGCGATTGTGAATAAGTTTGGCTTTCATTTCACGCAACTAATTGCAATCTTTGTAATCAGAAAAACAAAATAAATTGTTAAAAATTTTCTAGAAGTTATGGCCGCAATTGAACCTATTTTACAAGAAAACAAAGATCGATTCGTAATTTTCCCAATTAAACACCAAGATATTTGGGAATGGTACAAAAAACAAGAAGCTTGCATTTGGACTGCCGAAGAAATTGACTTACACACCGATCTAAATGATTGGAACAACAAGTTGAGCGCTGATGAAAAATATTTCATCAAACACATTTTAGCATTTTTTGCTGCATCCGACGGAATTGTTAATGAAAACCTTGCCGAAAACTTTGTAAGCGAAGTCCAATATCCAGAAGCAAAATTCTTTTATGGTTTTCAAATTATGATGGAGAACATCCATAGCGAAACCTATTCATTATTAATTGATACTTATGTAAAAGATGAAGCAGAAAAACACGAGCTTTTTCACGCGATAGAAACATTTCCTGCTATAAAAGACAAAGCTGATTGGGCTTTGAAATGGATTGAATCTCCAAGTTTTGCCGAAAGATTAATTGCGTTTGCGGCTGTTGAAGGAATCTTCTTTTCAGGCTCTTTTTGTTCAATTTATTGGTTAAAAAAACGTGGTTTAATGCCAGGCTTGACTTTTTCTAACGAACTAATTTCGCGTGACGAAGGAATGCATTGCGACTTTGCTGTGCATTTGCATACCCATCATATTGTAAATAAAGTGCCAAAAGCTAGAATTACAGAAATTTTGACAAACGCATTAGACATCGAAAGAAAATTCATTACCGAATCGCTTCCAGTAAGTTTGATAGGTATGAATGCAACTTTGATGACACAATATTTAGAGTTTGTTACGGATAGATTGCTTGTTGAATTAGGTTGCGACAGAGTTTACAATTCGTCAAATCCTTTTGATTTTATGGATATGATTTCGCTTCAAGGAAAAACTAATTTCTTTGAAAAACGCGTTGCCGAATACCAAAAAGCAGGTGTAATGAACACTGATTCTGAAGCAAGCAAAATTAGTTTCGACGCAGATTTTTAGTTGTTCTCGTAAAGACACAAAGGCGCAAAGTTTATATGGTAAATTTTAAGGTTTTGCTGTTGTTTGCATCGATAATACGCATTTTAACAATTTTCATCGCTTTGCTTCTCTATGACTTTGCGAGAAATTAAAATTATTTTACAAATAACCCGAAATAGCGAAGGGATTTCTATTTCACAAAAATAAAAATTATGTACGTAGTAAAAAGAGACGGCCACAAAGAGCCAGTAATGTTCGACAAAATCACAGATAGAATTAAAAAACTATGCTATGGTTTGAACGATTTAGTTGATGCAGTAAAAGTTGCCATGCGTGTTATTGAAGGGTTATACGATGGTGTAACAACATCAGAATTAGATAATCTTGCGGCAGAAACCGCTGCTTCTATGACCATTTCGCACCCAGATTATGCTCAATTAGCAGCTCGAATTGCTATTTCTAATCTACATAAAAATACCAAAAAATCTTTCTCGGAAACAATGAACGATATGTTTCATTACGTAAATCCAAGAACCAACCAAGAAGCACCATTGCTTTCTGAAGAAGTTCATAAAGTAATTCAAGATAATGCTGAATTTTTAGACTCACATATTATATATAACCGCGATTTCAATTACGATTATTTCGGTTTCAAAACATTAGAACGATCTTATTTATTAAAAATTAACGGAAAAATCGTAGAAAGACCACAACACATGTTGATGCGTGTTTCGGTTGGAATTCACCTAAACGATTTGAAATCGGTTATTGAAACTTACGACTTAATGTCGAAAAAGTTCTTTACGCACGCAACACCAACATTGTTCAACGCTGGAACTCCAAAGCCACAAATGTCATCATGTTTCTTACTAACCATGAAAGACGACAGTATTGACGGAATTTATGACACATTGAAACAAACAGCTAAAATTTCGCAGTCAGCTGGTGGAATCGGATTATCTATTCACAATGTTCGTGCAACTGGATCCTATATTCGCGGCACAAACGGAACTTCTAACGGAATTGTTCCAATGTTGAGAGTTTTCAACGATACGGCACGTTATGTTGACCAGGGTGGTGGAAAAAGAAAAGGAAGTTTTGCAATTTACTTAGAAACTTGGCACGCTGATATTTTTGAATTTCTAGATTTGAAAAAAAATACAGGAAAAGAAGAAATGCGTGCAAGAGATTTATTCTTTGCTATGTGGACATCTGACTTGTTCATGAAACGTGTAGAAGAAAATGCTAATTGGACGTTAATGTGTCCAAACGAATGTCCAAAATTATGTGATGTTTATGGCGATGAATTTGAAGCATTATATACGTCGTATGAAACAGCAGGAAAAGGAAGAAAAACAGTCAAAGCTCGTGAACTTTGGGAAAAAATTCTAGAATCGCAAATCGAAACTGGAACCCCATATATGTTGTACAAAGATGCTGCAAACAGAAAATCGAATCAAAAAAACCTTGGAACAATTCGTTCATCAAACTTGTGTACCGAAATTATGGAGTACACTTCTGAAGATGAGATTGCAGTTTGTAACTTAGCTTCAATTTCGTTACCAATGTTTGTTGAAAATGGAAAATTCAACCACGAATTGTTATATAATGTAACAAAACGTGTAACTAGAAATTTAAATAAAGTAATCGACCGCAATTACTATCCAGTAAAAGAAGCCGAAAACTCAAATATGCGCCATCGTCCAGTTGGACTAGGTGTTCAAGGCTTGGCAGATGCTTTTATTATGCTACGTTTGCCTTTTACCAGTGATGAAGCTAAGCAAATGAACCAAGATATTTTTGAAACTATTTACTTTGCAGCTGTAACCGCTTCTATGGAAATGGCTAAAGAAGAAGGACCCTATTCATCTTTTGAAGGGTCGCCAATTTCGCAAGGTGAATTCCAATACAATCTTTGGGGATTAAAAGATGCTGATTTATCAGGAAGATGGGATTGGACAAGTTTGAGAAATGAAGTAATGGAAAACGGTGTAAGAAACTCACTTTTAATGGCGCCAATGCCAACCGCTTCAACATCACAAATTCTTGGAAACAACGAAGCTTTTGAACCCTATACTTCTAATATTTATACGCGTCGTGTGCTTTCTGGCGAATTTATCGTGGTAAACAAACATTTACTAAACGATTTAGTAGAAAGAGGATTATGGAATGAAACATTGAAACAAGAATTAATGAGAAACAACGGTTCTGTTCAAGATTTAGATATTCCGCAAGACTTGAAAGAATTGTACAAAACCGTTTGGGAAATGTCGATGAAAGATATTATCGATATGTCGCGTCATAGAGGTTACTTTATTGATCAATCGCAATCGTTGAACTTGTTTATGCAAGATGCTAATTATGCAAAATTGACTTCAATGCACTTTTACGCATGGAAAAGCGGCTTAAAAACAGGTATGTATTACCTAAGAACAAAAGCAGCGGTTGATGCTATCAAGTTTACATTAAACAATGATAAAAAAGCAGAACCACTAGCCGAAAAAGAAGCAGTTGCACTAGAAGTTGCCGCTCCAAATGAAACAGGCGAAATGACAGCAGAAGATTTTGCAGCAATGGTAGAAAGAGCAAGAAATGCTGGTCCAGATGATTGTGAAATGTGTGGGTCTTAGTAGTAAATTTTTAGATTTTAAATATAAACAGCTGTCTAAATGATAGCTGTTTTATTTTTTAATTATCTTTGAAAATCAAAAAAAAAACAATGGCAACAGAAAAAGGAGTTTACACAGGAATTATAGAAAAAGACAAAGATGGAAATTATTTTTGCGGAGAATATTTGTTAGATTATCAATACACAGAAGCAAGTTTTAAGTTAGGCGATAAAATAAATATCAAAACCGTAATTGCTAATCCTAGCGATAGAAGTTACAATCAGTATCCAAAGAAATCTAGAAATTTCTTTTTGGCAAATGATAAAAAGTAAATCAAAAGAATGTTTACTATGCCAGAATATCATGGAAAAGGTCACGCCAAAACAATTTTAAACAAACTAGAAAATTGGGTAAAAGAAGAAAAAGATTCAGTTTCTATTCTTGAAACAGGCTTTATGCAAAAAGATGCCATTCATTTGTATAAAAAAGTAGGTTATGAAGTCACAGAAAACTTCGAACAATATATAGGCGTTGAAAATAGCATTTGTATAAAAAAAAGAATAATTTTTTAATATTTCATAAATCAAAAATCGTTAATCTTCAATCAAAAATCATGATGAGCTGGGAACAACTTTTATCACTAAAACGTCAAGGCGACAAAGGCAAACGCTTGCGAATAGAACAAGACGACACACGATTAGGCTTTGAGGTTGATTATGACCGAATTATCTTTTCGGCAGCTTTTAGAAGTCTGCAAGATAAAACGCAAGTAATTCCAATGTCAAAAACCGATTTTGTTCATACAAGATTGACACATAGTTTAGAAGTTTCAGTTGTTGGACGTTCAATAGGAAGATTAGTTGGCAAAAAAATCATTGAAAAATATCCACATCTTAAAGAAATTCATGGTTATCAAGCTAATGATTTTGGTGCCATTGTAGCAGCAGCTTCGTTAGCTCACGATATCGGTAATCCACCATTTGGTCATTCAGGCGAAAAAGCAATTGGCGAATATTTTTCTATCGGAAAAGGACAAAAATACAAAGACCAATTAACCGATAAACAGTGGCAAGATTTAATAGATTTTGAAGGAAACGCCAACGGATTTTCAGTTCTAACAAGTTCTCGACCAGGAATTGAAGGTAGCATTCGATTGACTTATGCCGTTTTGGGCGCATTTATGAAATATCCAAAAGAAAGTTTACCAAAGAAACCAACTTCTAATATTTCTGATAAAAAATATGGTTTCTTTCAAACCGACAAAGATTTTTTCAAAGAAGTGGCAGATGAATTAGGTTTGATTCCAAATAAATCAGGAAATGATATTGGTTTTGAACGTCATCCGTTAGCTTATTTGGTAGAAGCAGCCGATGATATTTGCTACACCATAATCGATTTTGAAGACGGAATAAACCTTGGATTAGTTTCCGAAGATTATGCTTTGGAATATTTAATAAAATTGGTAAAAGATACAATTGATACAACTAAATATCAAACACTTACAACCAAAGAAGATAGAATAAGTTATTTGCGAGCTCTTGCCATAGGAAATTTGATAAACGATGCTGTAAGAGTGTTTGTAGAAAACGAAGAAGCTATTCTCAAAGGCGAATTTCTTTATGCTTTAACCGACAAAAGCAAATACAAAGCTCAAATTGACGATATTATAAAGTTAAGCGTAAAAAACATTTACCAAAGTCGAGAAGTGATAGAAAAAGAGCTTTCGGGCTATCAGATAATCAATAATTTATTAGATAAATTCATAACTGCATACAATAACAATTATGAAGGAAAAGCAACTAATTATGATAAACTATTGTTAAAAATTCTACCCGAAAAATACCATTTAGAAAAAGAAACTCTTTACGAAAGATTACTGCATATTTGCCACTTTATCTCCATGCTTACAGATGGAAAAGCCGTTTTATATAATCAAATAGTTACTGCTTAATAGCTGTAACTGTTAATATTTAATGGTTTTTTTTGAAATCTAATAAAATTAAATTAAGTTTGTTTTCCAAAAAAATTATATAAGATGAAAAAAATTACACTATTAACTGCGTTTTTATTCAGTTTAGTTGCTGTTTCGCAAACTACACAACAAAAAATTCAGTCCTATCTAGATGCCAATGTAGCACGATATGGAATTACAAAACAAGACGCTTCAGATTGGCAAATCGAGAGCGAAGTTCCAGGTGCTGGAACAGGTATTACAAGTATTCACTTTACACAAAGACATCAAGAAATACCTGTTTTTAATGCACAATCTGTTGCTTGGATAAAAAACAACCAAGTAATTAATGTTGTCAATAATTTCCAAAATAATGTAGCGGCAAGAGTTAATACTACAACTCCTACGTTGACTGTTTTACAAGGTATTTCAGCAGTTTATGCTAAATTAGGAATTACTCAAACACCAACATTTACAATTGCAGAAACAAAGAACAGTAAATCATTCATGCTTTCCGATGGTCTTAATGAAGACTTGGTAACAGCTAAATTGGTTTACCAAATCATGCCAAACAATAGTTTAAAATTGGCTTGGTACTATCAGTTCTATACACCAGATGGAAAAAATCTTTGGGATTTAAGAATCGATGCTTTAAATGGTTCAATACTTGAGAAAAAAGATTTAGTAATTTCATGTGCATTTGGCGGAAACCACAGATACCACAATCATGACACTCACAAAACAGAAAAAAACTTCAGTTTTGTAAATAAAGCATTTAAAGCTTCTAACTCTTCTTTGGCAGCAGCGCCAGCTGGAACATATAGAGCGATTCCTTATAATTTTATAAGTCCTAATCACAGTCCTTTTGAATTGATTACTACAGAAGGAAATGCATTAGCTTCGCCAAACGGATGGCATGATGCTAACACTATAGGAGGTACTACAGCTTCTTTAAAATTTACTTATAGTAGAGGTAACAACGTTTTAGCTCAAGAAGATGCAGATGGTAACAATGGGACAGGATTAAGAGCAGAGGGCGGAGCGTCTTTAAATTTTAATTTCCCATTTGTTAATGGAGTTGGGCAAACATTACAACCAACGGCTTATACCAATGCTGCACTTACCAACTTATTTTACATGAATAATATCATGCATGATGTTTGGTACCAATATGGTTTTACCGAGGTAGCCGGTAATTTTCAACAAAACAATCTTGGAAGAGGCGGAACAACCTCTGCAACAGGTGATGCGGTTTTTGCTGACGGACAAGACGGATGGAGTCAAACAACACCAACATTAGATAATGCTAATTTTGCAACTCCTAATGATGGTGGAAGACCTAGAATGCAGATGTTTATGTGGACAACTGGCGCACCACCAACTAATTTTATTCAAGTAAATTCACCTGCGGCAATTGCTGGACCAAGAGCAGCTACAACAAATGTTTTTGAAGGGACAGATAGAATTCCTGTTCCAATTGCACCTAATGGTATTACAGCAGATTTAGCTTTGTTTAATAATGCACAATTGGATCCAACTTTTAGTGGGCATAGTGCTTGTCAAGAAGTAACAAATGCATTTGATTTAGATCAAAAAATTGTTCTTGTAAGAAGAGGCGGTTGCTTTTTTAGCAACAAGGTAAAAAGAGCTCAAGATGCAGGAGCATTAGCGGTTATTATGATGGACAGTATTCCTAATAATCCTCAGAGACTTTCGATGAGTTCAACCGGAATTTTAGGTATCAATATACCAGCAGTTTTTGTAACAAAAGAAATTGGCGATGTATTACAGGCTGCTGTTGAAGCCGGTACCGTTAATGTTAAATTAGAAGTTCCAGCAGATTTATATTTATATGCTGACGGAAGTTTTGATAATGGAGTTATTAGTCATGAATATGGACACGGTATTTCTAATAAATTAATTGGCGGACCAACTAATTCATCGTGTATGACTAATTATGAGCAAATGGGAGAAGGATGGTCAGATTGGTTTAGCATGATGATGCAACTAAAAACCGGAGCAACTGCAACAGACAATGTATATATTGGAACTTATGTAATAAATGAGGAAAATAATGTTGGGCCAGGATTAAGAGAGTTCCCTTACACTACTGATATGAATATTAACCCAAGAACGCTTAATAGTTCAAATGAACCTATACCTGCAGATCCTGCAAATACTAGTTACAGATATGTAGTTGGTGAAACTTGGGCAACAGTAATGTGGGATTTAACATGGGCATACATTAATAAATATGGTTATGATCCAAACATTTACACTGGTACAGGAGGTAATAATAAAGTAATGAAATTAGCACTTGATGCATTAAAATTGCAAGCATGTAATACTGCTTCAATGGTAAGTGGAAGAGATAATCTTTTTGCGGCCGATCAAGCTACTACAGGAGGACAAGACTATTGTATGATTGCAGAGGTATTCAGAAGAAGAGGTTTAGGTTTAAACGCAACTTCTGGAAGCGCAAATGATTCTGGTGACCAAGTTGAAGATTTTACAGCTTTCCCTCCAGGACCAAATTGTACATTAGCGGTTGATTATTTCAATAATGAGGGAATGATTAATGTTTCTCCAAATCCTTCAAATGGTGTCTTTAATGTAAGAATTAATAAATTCTCAGGTAAAGTAACTATGCAAGTAGTTGATATCAATGGAAGAATAGTATTGAGTCAAACAGATGCTGATTTCAACAATGAAGCAACAATCGATTTAAGCGCATTCCAATCTGGTATTTATATCTTGAAAGTGAATGCTAATAATCTTAATTATACGGAGAAATTAATTAAAAACTAATTTTTCAATATTATAAATCAAAGCCGATAGCGAAAGTTATCGGCTTTTTTTGTAACATTTTTTAATTTTTATTACTTATTATTTTAAAATACTTATTTTTACACAAATAAAACCAACCAATAACATGAAAACCAAATTATTACTTATCTGTTCGTTTTTGTTATTTATCTCGACTTATGCTCAAAATAAATCAACCAAAAACTTACCAAAAAAAGGTAAAACAACAAAATTTATTGCTCAAAAACCTGATGCAAAAACACTTGAGCTAAGAAAGTGTCACGAAGAAAACCTTGAGAAAAGTCCTTTTAAGAAAACTTTAGAGTTGTCAAAAAAGGAAAGAAGAGCTATGGGAATTCCACCCAATAAATACTTTGAAACTGAGTGGGAACTAACCATGAATCCTGAAACTGGAAAACCTGATACTCAAAACCTTAAAGAGCTTAGAAAAAAACTTCTAAAAGACAGAGAAGAATTAGCAGGTAGAACACCTGGTGATGGAGTTGACAATAACTGGATAGAAAGAGGACCAACAAACGTAGGTGGAAGAACAAGAGCAGTTATGTTTGATCCAAATGACGCAACCAATGAAACTGTTTTTGCTGGTGGCGTAAGTGGCGGTTTATGGAAAAACACCAATATTTCTAATCCAAATTCAGTTTGGGCAAGAGTAGGTATTCCTGAAAATTTAGCAGTATCATGTATTACTGTTGACCCGAATAATTCAAATGTTTTTTATGTAGGTACAGGCGAATCATACGTAGGTGGCGATGTTAATGGCGATGGAGTATGGAAATCAACTGACGGAGGAGCAACATGGTCAAATATTTTTGGTGGAATTTCGGCTCCAATATATTTTGACAATGCTTCAAATCTTACAGTGAATTCACCTTCAACTATTGCAGGAAGTTTTATAATGGTTGAATCTAGTGTAGCTTTTGATTCGGCACCCGCAATAAGTTCTCCAGTTACAGGAGAAATCATATTAGCAGATGATGGAACAACTTTTCCAACAGAAGGATGTAGTGCTTTTGTTAATTCAGGCGCAATGGCTGGTAAAATTGCACTTGTCAGAAGAGGAACATGTAATTTTACAGTTAAAGTTAAAAATGCACAATTAGCAGGTGCTATTGCCGTAATAATTATGAATAATAATACTGACGCGCCTTTTTCAATGGGTGGAACAGATACAACTATTACGATTCCTTCTGTAATGATTACACAAGTCGATGGCAACATGTTACAGAATGCCTTATTATCTGGAACAGTAAACGTTTCTTTAAATCCATCAAACGGAAACTTCACAGGTTATATGTTACCTGGAGTTCAACATGTAAACGCAATAAAAATTAGAAATAATGCTGGAACATCTGAGATATATGTTGCTGCTGGAGATAGTTTCTATAGCGCATCAGGTTCAACAACATATCTTGGCGGTACGACTTATGGTTTGTACAAGTCTTTAGATAATGGTACAACTTGGTCTGAAGTTTCACTTCCACTAACCTCAAATGGCAAAAAACATTGTCCAAATGATATTGAATTTGGAGCTGATAATAAGATATGGCTATCAACAATAAACAGTACGGTTTGGGAAGACGGTGGTGGAAAGATTTTTTCTTCAACTGACGGGAATACTTTTGTTTTAAAACATCAAATAGCCAATGCAGACAGAACTCAAATAGCAGTATCTTCAACAGTTCCTGATAAAGTATATGCTTTAGCAGAAGTAAGCATCCCAACACCTGCTACAGAAACAGTTTCTATAATAAGTACAACAGATGGTTTTGCAACCGCTCCTACTGTCTTGGCATTACCAGATGATCCAGATAGTGGTATTCCTGCAAATGATTTTACACGTGGTCAAGCAGGGTATGATCTAGTAATCGAGGTTGATCCATCTAATGATCAAAAGTTATTTGTTGGTGGAATTAACATTTTTGATTCTACAAATGGAGGAACATCATGGGTAAGAAAATCAGATTGGACAGGAAATGTTCTTCAAGAAGTCCACGCCGACCAACATGTAGCTTCTTTTGCTCCAGGTGCTCCAAACAAAATGGTTTTCGGAAACGATGGTGGTGTTTATTTCAGTAATGATGGAGGAAACACAATTTCCGCTAGGAATAATGGATTTAATGTTACACAATTTTATAGTTTAGGAGTTGCTCCAACCACTAATGGTATGCCTGGAGATAATTTTGTTGCGGGTGCTCAAGACAATGGATCACAAATGTTTTTAAATGCTTCACCAGGGCAAAATGCTTCAGTTGAGGTGCAAGGTGGTGATGGTGCTTATTCAATGTTTGACCAAGACGGTGTTGATCAATATAGAATTACTAATTATGTTTATAATAACACGATAAGGTTATTTAATTATGTTACTGGTGTTGCAAGAAGTATCAATACTGAATCTGCTGTGCCTGGAAATGGGTCATTTATTAATCCGATGACCTTAGATTCTAGTAAAGATATTTTGTATTCAGAATATTTTACAAATCCAAATTATAGAATTAGAAGATATAAAAACGTTAAATCGGGTGCAATCCAAAAAGCACTACTATCAAATCCAATTATGAATAGTGCAGCAACTGCATTAACAGTTTGTCCTTATACATCTACAACATCTACTTCTACATTGCTAATTGGCACTAGAAATGGAAGGCTAATAAAGGTTGAAAATGCAGATAATGGTACAACTACTGCTGGCGCTGCAATAGTATGGTCAAATATTGCTGGATCCGGCTTTGTTGGCAGTGTTTCTGATGTAGAATACGGAAATTCTCAAAATGAAATTTTTGTAACCATGCATAATTACAATGTAGTTAGTATTTGGTACACAGCCGATGGTGGTGTAACTTGGCAAAATAAAGAAGGTAATTTCCCTGATATTCCTGTAAAAGCGGTTTTGAGAAATCCATTAAATGTTGATGAAGTTATTATTGGAACTGAACTAGGGGTTTGGTACACTAATACTTTTAATACCGCTTCTCCAATTTGGGTTCAATCGTACAATGGAATGAGTAACGTAAAAGTGACGGATTTAGATTTAAGAAATGATAATGTAGTTTATGCAGCAACTTATGGTAGAGGAATTTTCTCAGGTGCATTTACTGCTCCATCTCTTTCAACCATTAATTTTGAAAATACTAACGCAGTGGTTGTCTCTCCTAATCCTTCTAATGGTTTGTATTCAATCCAAATTAAAGATAATTCATCAAGAGTTACTGTTAAAGTTGTAGATATAAATGGTAAAGAAGTTTTTAGCAAAAATGATGTTTATGCGGATCAAATTAAATCAATAGATTTAAGTAATTTACAATCTGGTGTTTACATTCTTAATGTTAATGGACAAAAATTAAACTACACTGAGAAATTAATTAAAAACTAATTTTTTCAATTATATAAATCAAAACCGATAGCGAAAGTTATCGGTTTTTTTTAATTGTTTCAAAAACAAAAGACGCTCATGAAATATATCATGAACGTCTTTCCCAAAACCTCAAAACAAAACTTAACTAACTCAAAACAATTTTATATTTACTATAACGTAGTCTAATTATGTGTATTGTATTGAATTTCATAAAATTAAGTTAAAATTAAATACTAACTCTTTTCTAAGTGTATTTCTAATATTTTAACTATTTTTGGTAAGAGTAAAATTTAATAATAATAGATTCCTACGGAATGACAAAATTGAATAAATATCCAAAATTTGCAGTAATCGGCGGTGGAAGTTGGGCTACAGCAATAGCAAAAATGCTGTGTGTTAATCTTGACGAAATTGCTTGGTATATGCGAAATCAATCGGCAATTGATCACATAAAATCGCAAAAACACAATCCTAATTATTTGAGTTCAGTAGAGTTTGATACTAACAAACTAAAATTAACTTCTGATATTAACGAAGCGGTTGCTTATGCTGATTATATCATTTTTGCTATTCCTTCGGCTTTTTTAAGCACAGAATTAGAAAAACTAACCGTAAGCCTAAAAGACAAAGTTATCTTCTCTGCAATCAAAGGAATTGTGCCTGAAACGTTTTTGATTGTTGGCGAACATTTCAATAAACAATATAATATTCCATTTGAAAATATTGGTGTTATAACAGGACCTTGTCACGCAGAAGAAGTCGCTTTAGAAAGACTTTCCTATCTAACAATTGCCTGCGGTGATTCAGAAAAAGCAAAAATAGTTGCTAATGTTCTTGCTGGAAATTATATAAAAACTAAAATTTCTGATGATATTATTGGTACTGAATACGCAGCAATGCTAAAAAATATTTATGCAATCGCAGCTGGAATTGCTCATGGTTTGGGTTATGGCGACAATTTCCAATCGGTGATTATGAGTAATGCTATTCGTGAGATGAAAAAGTTCATCAGAAAAGTGCACAAAATGAAGCGTAACATCAATAATTCGGCTTATTTGGGCGATCTATTAGTTACTGGATATTCTGTGTTTTCTAGAAATAGAATGTTCGGAAATATGATAGGCAAAGGTTATACCGTAAAATCTGCTATGATGGAAATGAGTATGGTAGCCGAAGGATATTATGCTGTGAAAAGCGCCTATAAATTAAACCAAGAATACAAAGCCAAAACGCCAATAATAGATGCTGTTTATGAAATTTTATATGAAGGTAAAGATGCCAAAAGCACCTTCAAAAAACTAACCGATAAATTAGATTAATAGTAGCGAAAAATGGCTAGTGTTTGAGGATTGTTTATGGTTGTTTTCATGATGCTATTCAAACTTAAAGAAAAATCTTTTGCCCAACAATTTTCTGAGCAAAATTTCTACATTAGAGCTGTTTCATTTATACTTATTAGAATATATGTTTTCGGCTACTTCAATTGGAATTCCAAAAACAAAAGAGAAAATAATCAGTAATTATCTAACAATAACACCATCAACAAATAGAATAGGAACTTCTTCTACATAATCTGGTGTGATGGATTGTGCTATAAAAATAAACTTTTTATCGTATAAAGTGTTTCCGATAAAATAAGTAACCATAAATTCGTTGTTGAGTTGCAAAACGCTTTTTTCAACCATTTCAACTTTAACAACAGAAACAGCTGGCACTTGCATAAATGCGTGGCGAAGTAGCGAAGTTTTTTTCATTTCGCCATCAATAGTTCCGAAGGCTTTAGAAACCACCATTACGCTATCTAAATTGAAATCAGAATCGTTTACTAGATATACATACCAAACTTTTTCCATAAAATCATCGCTCCATTCTTGAACGGCGGCAAGGAATACATTTTCTACAGTTGGAATTGTTATATCTGATTTCATTTTTTAAAATTAATAGTAACCATGAAGAGCGCAAAGAATGCACGAAGTACACAAAACTTAGTGAGCTTTGCTAAAAAACTTTATGCTTTTTGTGGTTAAAAAAATTATATACTTGATTTAAATTGCTCTAAGAAACGAACATCATTTTCATAGAACATTCTAATATCGCCAATTTGATAAAGCAACATGGCAATACGTTCAATTCCCATTCCAAAGGCGAATCCGTTGTATTCATCTGGATTTATACCGCAGTTTTTTAGAACGTTTGGATCTACCATTCCGCAGCCCATAATTTCTAACCAACCTGTTCCTTTAGTAATTCGGTAATCTGTTTCGGTTTTTAATCCCCAATAAATATCTACTTCGGCACTTGGTTCAGTGAAAGGAAAATATGACGGACGCAAACGAATTTTAGATTTTCCGAACATTTCTTTGGTGAAATATAACAAAGTTTGCTTTAAGTCGGCAAAAGAAACGTCTTTGTCTATATACAAACCTTCTACTTGGTGAAAAATACAGTGAGAACGTGATGAAACTGCTTCGTTACGGAAAACTCTTCCTGGAGAAATAGTACGAATTGGTGGTTTATTATTTTCCATATAACGCACTTGCACTGATGAGGTATGTGTTCTCAACAAAACATCAGGATTGGTTTGGATGAAAAAAGTATCTTGCATATCACGAGCCGGATGGTATTCTGGCAAGTTTAACGCAGTGAAATTATGCCAATCGTCTTCAATTTCTGGTCCTTCAGAAACATTGAATCCTATGGTTGAAAAAATATCAATAATTTGGTTTTTTACTAACGAAATAGGATGACGAGAACCAATTTGAATTGGCTCACCAGGACGAGATAAATCGCCATAAAAACCTTTTACTTCTTCTTTGCTTTCTAACTCTTCTTGAATGGTTTTTACTTTTTCTTCGGCAACAGCTTTAAGCGTATTGATTACTTGCCCGAAGTCTTTCTTTTGGTCGTTTGGAATGTTTTTGAACTCATTAAAAAGTTCTTTCAACAAACCTTTACTTCCTAAATATTTAATTCGGAATTGCTCTAATGCTTCTTTGTTTTTTTCGTTGAAGGCTTTGGCTTCTTCAATATGTTCTTTAATCTTATCTATCATCGTTCGTTCTTTGAAGGTGCAAATTTAGTGAAAAAGTTGGAAGTTGGAAGTTGGAAGTTGGAAGTTTTTTCAAAGAAATCAGAAATCTAAATTCGTTAATCAACAATCGTTAATCAATAAGTTCTTTTTCGAGAAAGTAATTCACGATGGCTTCTTTCATTAGTACAGATTGTTCGCCTGCTTTTAGTGGTGGCAATTCTTCTTTTACTCGATAATGTGGCCAACCTTCTTTGTCAACATAGTCAAATTCGTAATAGCCATAAGGTTCTAATAATCGGCAGATGGCAATGTGCATTAAGTCGAGCTTTTCGTCTTTTTTGAATTGATTATGTACTTTTCCCAGTTCTTGTAAGCCAATTAAGTATATAATGGCATCCAAATCTAAATCTTCTCCTTGAGAAAATTGATTGGAAAGGATTTGCACTAAGTTTTCCCAGCGTTCTTTAAGTTGTGTATCTCTAGACATGTAATTTCAGATTGAAGTATAACGGTTTTTGATTTCAAATTTTAAAAAAGAACCGCAAACTTTTTGCAAATATAGTTTATCAATACTGAAATTTTGGAATTTGTCCCGATGTTTCAGGATTGACTTTTGAAATTTCAGCTATATTTGTTGCTTAAAAAAATGATTTATGGATTTTATTGATATTGTTTTAGCAGGATTACTTGGTTTTAGTGCTTATAAAGGATTTAAAAATGGACTTTTTGTAGAATTAGCTTCTCTTATTTCTTTTTTTATTGGAGTTTATATTGCCGTGAAATTCTCTTATGTTGTTGGTGCTTTTATTGGCGAAAGCAAATCGGCTAAAGTGGCTGCTTTTGTAATTACTTTGATAGGTGTCATTTATGGAATCCATTTATTGGCCAAAGTTTTTTCGGGGATAGCTAATTTTGCTTTTTTAGGTTGGTTGAATAAACTCGGTGGAGCTTTTTCTGCAATTTTAAAAACAACTTTATTACTAGGAATCGTTTTGAGTTTGTTTCAAAAAGTCAATATTAATGACGCATTAGTGTATAAAGAAACTCAAGAGAAATCATTATTTTTCAATCCAATTTTGAAAACGTCTGAATTTATGTTACCCGTTTTAACCGATTGGTTTAAAGACTTGAAAGAGAAAATTTAGTTAGCAAAACTCAGAAAACTAAATGAGATTTCTACAGAATGACAAATTGTAAACTACTTAATTTCTTTAATAGCTCCATCTTCAATCCAACCTGTAGTTTGGTCTGATAGCTGTACTTTTTTCCAGTTGGCGATACTTTCTAAAACATAGACTTTTGTTCCTTCGTGGATAGTAACAACTGCTGTTGCAGTGTTTCTTGGTTCGTTTTTTAGTTCGGTAAATTCTGCAAAAACAATGGCAGGTTTTTCGCTTTCAGTATATTTTTTTTGATAAATAGAAGAAATTACACTTAGCAAAAGTAAAAATCCAATAAAAAACATTCCAAAAAAGAAAATACGTTTGTATAAAGTTAAACTCGAAAAATAATAGCCTGCAAAAAAAGCCAAAAACAAAAATGCTAAGAAAATAGAAACTTTTGCCCAACCGTCATAATGAAAAGTATCGGTTAGGTTAAAAAGCAGTTTTTCAAAACCTACTTTGGGTGTTTCTTTTACTTCATCAATGGTTAGTTTTTGCGCAAATTTTAAATTATTTTGAATTTCAGAATCATTTGGATTTAATACTAATGCTTTTTCATAATTGTAAATCGCTGGCGCTACTTTGTTGAGTTTGTAATAGCAATTTGCCAAATTAAAATACAATTCGGAGGATTCTTTTCCTGATTGCAAGATGCTTTCATAGTTATTGATTGCTTCTTGGTATTTTTCTTTTTGATACAATTGATTTCCTTTTTCAAAAGCGTTTTGTGCTAGTGAAATATTGAAAATTAGTAGAAATAAATAAAGTACGTTTTTCATTATCAGTTATTTTAACCACGAAGGACACAAAGAAGGCGCAAAGTTCACAAAGTTTTAAAGTGAACCATTTATAACTCTTCGTACTCCATTTTTTAATAATTTTACATTAAAATTTACAAGCAATCCCAATTTACAATTAGCAAGCTTTAAATAAGTTAGTAATTGTGCTAGATGAACATCATTTAATGCTTCCACAGATTTTATTTCAACTATAAACTTATCTTCAATTAGTATATCAATTCTATAACCTACATCCATTTTTACTTCTTCATAGATTAATGGAAGTGCCTTTTGTTTTTCAATTTTTAAGTTTGACTTTTTCAGTTCATAATATAAACATTCTTCATAAGCACTTTCTAATAAGCCCGGACCTAAAACTTTATGCACCTTTAAAGCTGCTTCAAAAACAATTTTCGATATTTCCTCTTCTATAATCATTTTATAAAATTTGAACTTTTTCACTAAGAACACCAAAAAAATCTTCGTGAGCTTTGTGCCTTCTTCGTGTTCTTCGTGGTTAAGTAGCTATTTGTTTTTCTAAATCTGAAATAATAGCTACCGCTTTATCGTAATCGTGATGAATTTCCTCGTTGGTTGATGGCGCATAGCGAGCAAATTCGCAACTTTCGCTGAGTTTTATAAATGACATAACCGTTTCTGGTGTTGCTTTTCGCGAAAGCAGAATTTCAGTGATTTTTTCTTTACTCATTTCAGAAGTTTCTATGTGTAATTTGGCTTTTAGGAAATTGTGTAAGGCTTTTTCTAGTGCAATATAAAACGGTTCTTTGTTGTTGATATGTTTTTTAGCTTCAGAAAGATATTTTTTGGCTAAAGCATTCGATTTTTTGATTCGGTTACCCACAATATCGCCATCTATTGCTTCTTTTTTCTTTTTGAATAAAACAATAGCCGGAATCAATAAAAACGGGAATATTAACAATCCATAATACAATCCTGAACCAAAAAAATCGAGTTGGTTTATGGATTGTAATTTGGTTTTCGATTTGATAAACTTAAATTGTTCGGTGGCCAAAATTTTATTTTTAGAAACAGTATTTGTTGAAGCAACATCATTTTGAGACGCCGTCGGACCATCCATAACATCAATCATAATTTCGGGTGAAGCAATTCTTTTATAGGAGTTTGTTCTTAAATCGAAATATGAAAAAGTCATCGGTTTTATAGGATATTTTCCTTTAAATTGTGGAATAATGGTATAAGAATCGATTATCGAACCTGTCATTCCAGAAAGTGGTGTTTGTACATTTTCACTATGAACTGGATCGTACATTTCGAATGAATTTGGTACAACTGGTTTAGGTAAATCGAATAGTTTTAGATTTCCTTTTCCAGTAACAGCGACTTTTAATTCTAATGATTCACCATTTTTCAAAGTTGTTTTAGAAGGTGTAACTTTAAACGAAAAATTTCCAACAGCACCCGAAAAATCTTCAGGTTTTCCAGATTCTGGCAATGGTTTTACAGTTACAACTCTGCTTGGTGCAGAAACACGTTTGCTATCTTCTACAACGTGAACTCGACCAAAAACATCGCGTCTGTTAGTTGGTAATTGCACGTCTAAATCTAATGATAAAGGTTCAATTTCTAGTTTTCCAGATTTTTGTGGATATAAAACAGTTTTTCTTAAAACAACATAACGGTAACGTTCGCCGTTGTATTTTCCTTCTTCGGCTACAAGTTCTTTAATATCAATATTTTGACTCCAAAAATTATTGTATTTTGGTTTGTTTAATTCTCTCCAATTTGAAATCCCAATGTTGTAGCTAAAGTACAATTTGTAAACAACAGTAATCGGTTCGTTTATATAAGGATTGGTTTTGGAAACTTCTGCTACAAGATGTAATGCATCATTAGCCGAAATTTGTGGCACATTATTAGGGTCTTTTGGTTGCTCAATTGCATTGGTAACATTAATTTTTACTGGATTGGTCTTGTAAATATGTCCATTAATTTCAACCGAAGCCTGTCGAATTGTAAGCGTTCCTTTTTGCAAAGGCAACAAATAATAGGAGTATGATTTTTGAAACGAACTTCTACCATTAATCCATGATTGACTAACTTGTTGACTTGGACCACCAACTACTCTGAAACCATCAAAGTTGGGCGGTGTAAAATTGTCTCCATCGTCATTCATTATAAAATCTACACGCAGTCTTTCGTTTAATCCCAAAGAATTTTTACTCACTTTAGTCTCAAATTGAATTTGCGCCAAAAGTGAGTTGGTTAACATTAATAATAAAAAAACTATTTTTCTCATTTTTATTCTATTATAAATTCCCCTTTGGGGTTAGGGGCTTACCAATCTTTTTCGTTTTGAACAGGTTTGCCTTTTACTTTTTTGCCGTTCATTTTTTCTTGCACTTTTTTCTCTTCATTATTTACAGCATCAAGCAAGTTTTCTAATCGTTCTTTAGATATTCCACCTGGTTTTGGTTTAGGTTGTGCTGGCTCGTCTTTTGGATTGCCATTATCTTTTTTATCATCGCCGTCTTTGTTGTCTTGTTTGTCTTTGTCTCCTTCGTTTTTATCGTCTTTCTTATCTTTATCACCGTCTTTTTTATCCTTGTCTTTGTCTTTGTTCTTGTCTTTATTTTTATCCTTGTTTTTGTCGTCTTTTGGAGGATTTTCTTTTAGCATTTTCTTTGCTAATGCATAATTGTAACGCGTTTGTTCGTCGGCCGGATTGTTTCGTAAGGCATTTTTATAGGCTTCAACAGCTTGCGAATAATTTTTTTCTTTCATAAAAGAATTTCCCAAGTTATAATAAGCTAAATGTTTTTCGGTATAAGTTTTTGCTTTTTCTAATGCTTTTGTGTAAGCATATTTGGCTTCTCCAGCTTGGTTTTGTCTGTAAATTGAGTTTCCAAGATTATAAGAAGCAACGGTTTTATTAGTAGCTTTTGATTGCGAAATTCTATAATTAGCTTCTGCTTCCGAATAGTTTTTGGCAACAAATTCTTCGTTTGCTTTAGGCAAAATTTTATCTTTTTCCTGCGAATTAACAGAAAAAGAAGCGACAAGAAACAGTAATAGAAAAATATTTTTCATTTATTCTTTTTCGTTAAATAAATTCAACTTTTGTATCCATTTTGTTTTTCTTTCTAAAAAGAAAATATCTAGAAACAACAAAGCAAATGCAATGCCAATAAACCACTGAAACTGCGATTGAAAATCGGCCATTTGTGTAGCTTCAAATTCTGTTTTTTCGATATTATTTAATGCTTTTTTTAAAAATTCGGTTACCTCTTTGGTGTTATTTCCATTGATGTAACTACCTTTTGTGTCTTTGGCAATTACGGTAAGCGATTCTTGATTTAATTTGGTAACAACCAATTCATTATTTTGATCTCTTTTAAAACTTTCAACAACACCATTATTTTTCAACGGAATTGGGCCTCCTTTTGCTGTTCCAACACCAATAGTTAGAATTTTTATTCCTTTTTTATTGGCTTCTTCGGCTGCTTCTTCGGCACCTTCAGAATGATCTTCACCATCCGAAATCATTATAATTAATTTACTGGTTTTATTTCCTTTATCAAAATAATCAGACGCTAATTGAATTGCTTCATCTAAAGATGTTCCGTGAGAAGAAACCATATCAGTATTCATACTTTGCAAGAACATTTTTGCCGAACTATAATCGGTTGTAATTGGTAAGACTGGAAACGCACTTCCAGCATACGCCACAATTCCTATTCGGTCGCCAGCAAGATTGTTGATAATTTGCGAAACCAACTGTTTGCTTTTTTCTAATCTATTAGGCGCCACGTCTTCGCAAAGCATACTTTTAGAAACATCGACTGCAAAAACAATATCGATTCCTTCACGCTTTACGGTTTCCATTTTGGTTCCAATTTTTGGATTTACCAAAGCCAAAATCAAACATGTTAGCGCCACTAAAAAAACTACAAACTTCAAAACAGTTTTAAATGTTGATTTTTCTGGACTCAATTTTTTTATTAAAGCCAAATCACCAAATTCTTGTTGCTTTTTTCTTTTCCAATATTGAATATACAAGAAAACCGCTACCAAAACTGGTAGTATGAATAGTAAATACAAATAACTTTTTTCTTCTAATTCGTACATCTTATTTTCTTAACCACTAAGCTCACAAAGTTTTACACTAAGTTCACAAAGATTTTTTTAAAATAGAACATAGTGAACTTTGTGCATTCCTAGTGTTCTTTGTGTTTAAATTTTTATATAAAACTTTTAAATAACGTATTTCTCAATGCAATTTCTAGTAATAATAAAATTCCAGCTAACCATACAAATGGTCTGAATTTTTCATCAAAATCGTAAAATTTTAATTCTTCAATTTCAGTTGTTTCTAGCTTGTTTATTTCTTCATAAATTTGTTCTAATTTTGAATTACTGGTTGCTCTAAAGTATTTTCCTTTTGTTTTTTTGGCAATGCTTCGCAATAATTTTTCATCAATTTCTACAGGCATCATTCTAAAAAGAAATTTCCCGTTTGTTGCAATTGCATAAGGAAATTCGGCTGTTCCGTTGGTTCCAATTCCAATTGTATATACTTTAACACCATATTGTTCGGCAATATCTGATGCAGTTTCTGGCTCAATAAATCCTGCATTGTTTACGCCATCTGTTAGCAAAATGATGATTTTACTTTTGGCTTTACTGTCTTTTAATCGGTTGATAGCCGTTGTCAAACCCATTCCAATTCCAGTTCCGTCTTGCAAAACATTATCATATTTTATACTTTTTATAGCCTCTAAAATTATAGCTTTATCACTCGTTACAGGCGTTTTTGTATAAGCTTCTGCTGCATAAACAACCAATCCGATACGGTCGTTAGGTCGATTTTCTACAAACGTTTGAGCAACATCTTTTAATGCTTCCATTCGGTTGGGTTTCAAATCTTTTGCAAGCATACTTCCTGAAACGTCAACAGCCATTACAATATCAATTCCTTTTGTTGTTTTGGTTTGATTGCTTACATTAACTGTTCTTGGTCTTGCCATTGCAACTATTAACGAACTCAAAGCAAGTAATCGAAGTATGAACAAAACAGGTTTAAGTTTAGCTAAAAAAGAATTTTGACCTTGAAATCCTTTCAAAGAACTTATTTTCAATGTGGCTGATTGCTGATTTCTTTTCCAAAAAAACCAAGCAATAGCTATTGGAATTAACAGAAATAACCAAAAAAAGCCTGGATTTAAAAATGTAATTCCGTTCATTATTCGTTAATTTTAGTTAGTTCAACCGAATTTAAGACTCTTTTTGCAATGATTTCAGCATATTGCTCCTCATTTTCATACATGATAATAATTTGTTGCAAACCTCCATTTTGATTAAAAATGAGTGTTTCATAATGCATTTTTTCGCTTTTAGTTTTATCTAAAGGATTTGACATAGATAAAGAACCTGTTCCTCGAATTCCGTTAACGCCCTGCGGAGTTGAAAATTCTTCAGGTTTAACTAAAATATTAATTGCGCCTCGTGCTTCCATCATTTGAATAGAACCGTCTAAAACTTTATTCAAATCTATTTCGCCTTCTTGTTTGTATTTGAATGTTGAAAGAGATAAAAAGAAATTATCCAACATACTTCCGTATGTGAACGTTTGCATTTCTTTAGTAAGCGCTAAACCTTCTTTTGGCAATGAAGCCGAAACGTCTGTTCGCTTTAAAACTTTTGGTGTTTCAATTTTGATAGCAGGATTTCCGTATTCACTGTAAACCCATTCGCCTTCGACCAATTCTTTTGTTGGATGCCCAAGTAAGGAGTCTTTTACAAAGTCAACACCTTTAGTCAAAACTAGTGTAATTATAGTAATAAAAAGAATGCCAATAACTATAAATACTGACCAAAAAACACGTTTTGATTTCTTTACTTTGAGTAGTTTTTCCTTTTGTAATTCATCCAAAGCACTTTCTCCTTCTTCAATTTTAACTTCTGGAATTGATTTGTGAATAGTGATTATGGAATTTTGAATTCGGTTTTTATCTTCTTCAATTTCAAAATCTAGCGGTTTTGATTTGGCAAATTTTACTAAATCGGCTTGTTTAAGCACTCTTTCAAGATTGGCTAATGTTTCCTTTGAAAGTTTTAATTTCTTTTGATTGGCAACCTTTCTTAATGCATTAATAAGTTCAGAAGTGGTGCTTTCCATTGCTGGCACTTGAATTTCTTCTTCAATGTAATTTCTAGTAATATCTGTTAATTCAGAATAGTACGTTTTTATTTCGCCTTTTTGCCACAATTGTTTGGTTTCCAAAATTTTGATTAATGAAGTTGCTTTTTCAATTGGCGTTTTATAAACGATTTCTTCTAATTTTTTTGCTTGTCTTTTTTTGATAAAATAATACACCAAAAATCCTAATCCGATGATTAATAAAAATCCTAATAAGTATTTCCACCAATTGCCGATGCCACTTTCTGCAGGAATAATATCTTTGATGTCATGCATTTTTTGTTTTAATGTATCAACGGCAACATTATTGACTTCAACTGCAATGCTATCTGAAAAAACAGTTTTATTATTGATTAAAACAGGAATTCTAGGCACTACATATTTTCCAGAATCAAATTGTGTCAAACCATATTTTTTAATCAATTCGTAAACATTGTCTTTTTTTATGGTATCAATTGGATACGAACGAATAACTTCTAGATTTCCAAAATTTTTAGCATTTGAAAAAGTAACTTTTGAAGCTGTATCAACTGTTGTTTTGAGTGTTAATTTGAATTCAGCGCCAATTTTATTTTTAGTAGTATCAATAGAAGTGGTAACTTTTTGTGCAAAAAGCGATGTTGATAGCAGAAAAAATAATATGTATAGTTTAGTTTTCATTTTTTGAATATGCTTATTAAGTATTAGCGGGATTTAAAATAACCTAATAATTTTGTAACATAACTTTCGTCAACTCTTGTATTTACAGTTCCTGAACCTGATTTTCTAAACGTTTCTTTAAAATAGTTTACTTTATCTTGGTAATATTTTTCATAATTCAATCGAACTGATTTCGAACTTGTATCAACCAAAACAGTTTGTCCAGTTTCAGCATCTAACATTGAAACCATTCCAACATTTGGCATTTTTTCTTCACGAATATCGTACACTCTAATTCCAGTAATATCGTGTTTTTTGGAAGCAATTTTCAATGTGTTTTCATATTCTTCGGTCATAAAATCAGAAATTAGGAATACAATTGCTTTCTTTTTTTGTGTTCCCGAAAGAAATTTTAATGCTTGTGAAACATCGGTTTGTTTGCTTTTTGGTTCAAATTCAATTAACTCTCTAATGATTCTTAATACATGCGAACGCCCTTTTTTAGGCGGAATATATAGTTCAGTTTCATCAGAAAACAAGATTAACCCAATTTTATCATTATTTTGAGTAGCAGAAAATGCTAATGTTGCAGCAATTTCGGTAACGATTTCTTTTTTATACTGATTTTTAGAACCAAAATTTTCAGAACCACTAACATCAACCATTAATAACATGGTTAGTTCTCTTTCTTCTTCAAATATTTTGATGTAAGGTTCATTATATCTAGCTGTTACATTCCAATCAATAGCTCTAATATCATCACCGTATTGGTATTGGCGAACTTCGCTAAAAGTCATCCCACGACCTTTAAAAGACGTATGGTATTCACCCGAAAAGATATGATCGCTCAATCTTCGGGTTTTGATTTCAATTTTACGAACTTTTTTGAGTAACTCTTTTGTATCCATCTTCACTAGTTTTCAGTTGCAGTTTTCAGTCGCATCAATTCAGCAGTATTTGACTGCCAACTGTGACTGTATACTGTAAACTAAATTAAGGTACTTCAATCTCATTAACAATTTTGTTGATAATATCAACAGATGTAATGTTTTCGGCTTCGGCTTCGTAGGTTATACCTATTCTATGACGTAAAACATCGTGAACTACTGCACGAACATCTTCCGGAATTACATAACCACGGCGTTTTATGAAAGCATAGCATTTTGCAGCTGTTGCCAAATTGATACTTCCACGAGGAGAAGCTCCAAATCCAATAAGTGGTTTAAGGTTTTCTAATCTATATTTTTCAGGATAACGCGTTGCAAAAATGATATCTAGAATGTATTTTTCAATTTTTTCATCCATATAAACTTCACGAACGGCTTCTTGCGCGCGCAAAATTTGTTCAACAGAAATAACTGCGTTTACTTTGTCGTAACTGCCTTTTAAATTTTGGCGAATTACCATTCTTTCTTCGTCCATTTTTGGGTAGTCAATAACCGTTTTTAGCATAAAACGATCGACTTGCGCTTCTGGCAAAGGATAAGTTCCTTCTTGCTCAATAGGATTTTGAGTGGCTAGAACTAAAAAAGGTTTGTCTAATTTGAAAGTTGTATCGCCAATAGTAACTTGTTTTTCCTGCATAGCTTCTAATAATGCTGATTGCACTTTGGCTGGAGCACGGTTTATCTCATCGGCAAGCACGAAATTGGCAAAAATTGGACCTTTTTTGATAGAAAACTCATTTTGTTTGATGTTATAAATCATCGTCCCTACAACATCGGCCGGCAATAAATCGGGAGTAAACTGAATTCTACTAAAAGAACCTTGAACCGCTTGCGAAAGTGTATTGATGGCTAACGTTTTTGCTAATCCAGGAACACCCTCTAGTAAAATATGTCCTTGTCCTAATAGTCCAATGAGTAATCGCTCGATCATGTGTTTTTGTCCCACAATTACTTTATTCATTTCCATGTTAAGAAGCTCTATAAAAGCACTTTCTCTTTCAATTTTTTCATTAATGGCTCTAATATCTAGAGTCGAACTGTTTTCTTCCATTTTGATGTTATTGTTACTTAGAATGGGTTATTATTTTTAATAGTGCAAATTGAATTTTTTTTTACTAGTAAGATGTTAAAAAATGGTTAAAACTTGAACGATAAAATAGACTTTAAGTGTGATTTATGATTTTCTTTTTATAATTTTAAGAACTTTATCAAAATAGCTCGTACTACTACCTTTTTTAAAATTATTTATTTTACTATGATGAATACAACTTCGTTATCAAAAATTGCTGCTGGAACTATGAAATGGGGCGTTTGGGACAAAAACCTGGGAGTTTCTGAAATGGTACATATGATAAATATTTGTGTTGAAAATAAAATTTCAACTTTTGACCATGCCGACATATATGGCGGATATACTACAGAAGCACAATTTGGAAAAGCTTTTACAGAAAGCAAAGTTTCTCGAGAAAGAATTCAATTAATTTCAAAATGTGGTATTCAGCATACAGATGGAAGACCAAATAACATCAAACACTATAATTTTTCAAAAGAGTACATTATTTGGTCTGTTGAAAATTCGTTAAAAAATCTTCAAACTGACTTTTTAGACGTTTTGTTACTTCATAGACCAAGTCCGCTTATGATTGCTGATGAAATTGCTGAAGCTGTTGAAAAATTGAAATCTGATGGAAAGATTATTGATTTTGGACTTTCTAACTTTACCAGTTCTCAAACCTCATTAATTAGCCAAAAAACGAAAGTAAACTATAATCAAATTCAATTTTCTGCAACACATCATCAAGCAATGCTTAACGGAAGTTTAGATTATATGCAAACGCACAATATAAGACCAATGTCATGGAATCCCCTTGGAACCGTTTTTAGAGAAGATATTGAACAAACACGTCGATTAAAAAAATTATTGCTTCAATTAGTTTCAAAATACGGTGTTGGTTCTGATACCATTTTATTAGCTTGGGTTTTAAAACATCCTGCCAATGTAATTCCCGTTGCTGGAACGGTTAATGTTGCTAGAATTCAAGCATTAATGAAAGCCACTACATTGCAAATGGAAACAGAAGATTGGTTTGCCATTTGGACAGAAAGTATGGGAAATAGAGTTCCTTAGAAATACTAGTAATTAGTAATAACTAATCACTTAAAAAAATGATTAACAAGCGGTTATTGATTAAGAATTTACTTGCTCACAACGATGAGTGCAGTTTTTATGATAAAAAACGGCAGTTAAATCTTCATTCTCGCGAAGGTAAAGCTAAGTTTCTTAAACATATTTGTGCTTTATCAAATTCTAATCCGACCAATAACTCTTATATAATTGTTGGCATCGAAGATCAAGATAACCAAATTGTCGGGGATGATTTTTTTGACGATAGTCGTATTCAGAATCTTGTTAATGCCTTTTTAGAGAATCCACCTAAGATTCAGTACGAAAATGTACCTTTTCCTAATCTTCCTAAAGACAAAGTTATTGGTCTAGTCACTATTAGGCCTAAAAATAAAATATCTTTTTTTAAAAAAGGGATTCATACTATTGTTGCCAAAACAATTTTTATAAGAATTGGTAGTAATACTGTTCCAGTTGAAGGTTCATTTGAAAAAAATCGTCAAAACACAGAAACTGTTATTGGAATAGAAAATAATTCAAGAAATAGCATTGGTTATACGCTTGATGGTGTAATTGATTTTGTAAATAACAGACACAAAGATTTTTTCCCTAAATATAAAGTTTTTAAAGAATTGTTTGTTATTTGTTGGGCTGGAATTCAAAAAAGAGTTCGCGACAAAACGTATTTATCGAGAGTTGATATTGAATTAATTAACGAACAGATTAAGTTGTTTTATTCTACACAAGATGTTGTTGAGATTCTGTTTGATGAAAATTCTTTTACTATTTTAGAATATGTTCAGCTTGGGTTAAATGATAAAACTAGTTATTATTTACTTGAAAAAGTGACAATCCGTTTTTTTGACAATGGTTATTATAAAATGGAAACCGAAATGTTATTTGAACCACCAGAATATAGCCGAAAAATGCTTTTTCATATTTATAATACTAATTTAGCTTTATTGACAAAACTTCAAAAGCAAACCTTGTTAAGTGCTCACGATGAAAAAGATTTATTGAACTTACCTTCTACACTTATGATTTGTTATTTAAACGGTTTTGAAGAAGCTAAACAAAAATTAATTGATGCAAAACCATTACTTAAATCTTTTCAAAATCCAGATGTTTTTATCTGCTTTAAAGATGTAATGCGTATCTTAAGAAAGATGAAATATAGCGCTTTAAATGATTAATTAGTATTTGTTTACATAAAAAATTTAACAAAAAAACCAAGTATAACTTGGCTTTTTTTATCTAAAATAATAAATAACTATGTTATTACTAAATATTTCCTCTTGCCTGATAAAATAGTTTGTCTTGTTAAAACGGCTATTGAATTGGTAATGATTGGGCTTGTTTTGTTTATTGTGTTTGACGCGCTATAAACAACTCCGTCTCCATTGTTTTGTTTGTTTACAGTCATAATCCAAAAATCATCATAGTATTGACCGTTTATGTTTGATGCATACATTTGTCTAGCATCGTTAAAGCTGTCGTGTTTACTTACATATACATATCTATAATTGTTTATCGGATTGATAAAATAATCTGCAAACATTCCTTTTCTTTTCAATTTAGAAACAAATTTTGTTGCATTTGAATGTACCGCAAATACATTTACGATAATATAATAACCTTCTGGTTGAGATGAAATAAGTACTGCTGGACTTTCAATAGGCGAAACTCTTGTTTTTGATTTTACAACTGTTTGAGAAGTCAACGATGTGTTTTGAGTTACAGATTCAATTTTAGGTTTAATTGCATCTACAGTAGTGGTTGTTTTTGTTTTAGCTTTTTCACCGGCTGTCACAACGTTTTTCTTAATCTCTTTTACTGGTTCAACTTTAGCTACAACTATTTCAGATTTGATTTCTTTAACAGGTTCTTTTATTTCAGTTGTTTTAACTTCTTTTACTGGATTTACTGCTGCAATTGTTTCCTTTTTAATAACAGTTGGTTCAGTTACTTTAGTTGCAGCAATTTCTTTTACAATTGGTTTTTCTACAATAGCTACTTCAGGGTTATCTACTTTTAATGTTTCTTTTGGTTCAATTTTTTCTGTTGAAGTAATTAGTTCTTCATTTGCTTTAGGCAATTCTTTTGGTTGAATTACTTCTACGTCAAAAGCGTTGAAGAATACAAAATATCTATCTCCAGTTGTTTTAAGCTTTATAGTTGCGTCTGTTGTATTGTTTCCTATAATTGTGTTGTCGAAATTATCAATATTCATTATAAAAGAATCATAACCTAAAGTGTTTTTACTTGCTGGTTTTCTTGTTTCAAAATATTTTCCTTCTATTGAAATTGAGCTATTAAATATGTTTGCTCTCTCTCTAAGAGGGTTTTGCAATTGAGTAAATTCTGTATTTTCTGCAGCTTTAAATTGTAATTGGTCTCCTTTAAGATTCAAATCTCCTTCTAATGCTGCACAAGCAATTTTTGCTTTCACTTCACCGTTAGGCAATGTTTGAAAACCAGTAATATTTATTTCTGTTGGTTTGTCAGTAACACCAGCAAAACCATCATAAGTTGTAATAAATTTACCTGACATTTCTTCATCTTCATAGACAAAAAAGATACTCCAACCGCCAGAAACACCACCGCTTATTTTACCTTGTGTTGCTTTAATATTTGCAATTGTATAGGTTCCTGTTGGGTCTTTTAAGTTTTTTACCATGTTTGTAACATCTGCATACATTGCGTAAGGGGCACTTTCTTTAAATTTTGGGTCTTTTATTCCGTCAAAAAGCATTTCCCCTTTTATAGATGTGTAAGTATCTTGATTGGGTAATTTAATTTTTATTTCATCAAATGATTCTCTTTTTGGATCAACTGCTTTAAATTTATTTTCTTTTTTACTTATTCCGCTATTGTATAGGTAAGTTGCTGACCAATATAAACCAGCATAAACAATTTTTTTGTTTAATGGATTGTTTAGGTACAAATCCGCACTACTTGATGAAAAGGTAGATTTATCAGTATCAATATCAGTGTATAGCATCATAAATTCATCATTTAGCTCGCCTTGGTAAGCTCTACTGTCGTGAGGTGAATTTGAATCGTTGTTATAGTCTACCCTGTTAACTATATTATTTGCAATCATGGTCATATCGCCTTTAACATAACCTTGATGTCTTATCTTAAAAGGAACTGCCAGCTGTGAAAAGCCTATTGATGAAGTTAAAATTGCAATTGCAACTAGAAAACTTTTTTTACTACTTTTCTTAAATGAATTTTCCATAATTAAAACATTAAATTGTTATTATAAACCTAGTTTTTGATTTGATTGTTGACGTAAAATTATACGAATTGTTTATACGAATAGCATTCAAAAATTTAAAAACTCCTTTAAATTGTCAATTTCAACGTCAAAACACCATTAAAAATTAGTTATTAACAAAAAAAAATTATTGTTAAAAAATTTTATATGTATTAAAATACACAAAAGATTATAAATGTTACTTTTTATAATTGTGTTTAAAACCTAGATTTAATTTTCAACATAAAATGTTAATTACTTTTTATCATTTTAGTTTACTATTTTTTCAACTAGTTTTAAATCAATTAATTATAAATGATTATATGAATTAAAACTAAATATAAATTATTTCTTTTATTTTATTCCAACTTTAGTTTTTTTCCAAAACACAGCCGTTTTTAATCCGAACTTTTCAGTCTTAGCCATTTTTTTTAAAAAACCTTAGTTTCATTTTGAAAAAAAGTATAAAAACCTATAAAATTTGTTAGTAAAATTTAATAAAGAAATATTATTCTTACTTTTATTCTTTTGTTTTTGATATAAATTTGCATGTTTGTTTTTTACAAATCAATTATTTTTAAAGCGAATCATTAATAATGTATGATCAAAAAGAGTATGCAACAAAGAGTTTTAGTTATAGGTGATATTCACGGTGGTTTGTTGGCTTTACAAGAAATTTTGTCAAATGCAAATGTTGGCAGCAATGACAAGTTGATTTTTTTAGGTGATTATGTAGATGGCTGGAGTCATTCGCCACAAGTGCTTGATTTTTTAATAAATCTTCAAGAAAAACAACAATGTATTTTCATAAGAGGAAATCACGATCAATTATTGTTAGATTGGTTGGAAAAAAGTAAAACCAACTTTAACGAAGAAATGTGGTTTAAACATGGAGGTGAAGCAACGGTTAAGGCATACAATTTGATTTCGGCTGTAAAACGACAAGTTCATGTTGAATTTCTAAAATCGTTACAAAACTATTATATAGATAATCAAAATAGATTATTTGTTCATGCAGGCTTTACCAATTTAAACGGAGTAGCTTTTGAGTATTTTCCTGAACTATTTTATTGGGATAGAACTTTATGGGAAACAGCTTTGTGTCTTGATACAACTATTGATACTTCAAGTGCATACTATCCTAAAAGATTTTCAAATTATAAAGAAATATTTATTGGACATACACCTGTTACTAAGATTAATGAAACAAAACCATTGAAGTATGCTAACGTTTGGAATGTTGATACCGGAGCCGCTTTTTGTGGCTCATTAACCATAATGGATGTTGATTCTAAAGAATACTGGCAAAGTAAACCATTAAATTTATTGTATCCAGACGAAAAAGGCAGAAATTAAGAAGAACTTATTATCTTTGATAAAATTTTTAAAACAAAATAAAGATGAAAAAAATTATTACTTTATTAGTTTTGTTAGCATTAAGTTTTGTTAACGCCCAATCGTTTAAAGGGAAAGGTGATTTTAAATTTCAAGTAGGTGCTCATATACCCGAAAAAGCAACAGGCATTCATATAACGGGCGATTATGGTGTAGGAGAAAACATTTCGATTGGTGTTGAAACATCATATTTAATGGGGTTTTCAGCTGGTATTAAAGCTTCTGATGTTAAATTTGGTGATAAAATAGACGTTAGAGCAAGATTTAATGCTAACATTGGAAATGTAATCAATATTGATAAAAAACTTGATATTTACCCTGGATTAAGCCTAGGTATTCATAATTTTAGCGGTCATTTAGGAGCAAGATATTTCTTTTCTGATGGATTTGGGGTTTATACAGAGTTACAAACGCAATTGGCTCAATATAAATCAACTGATGAAAGATTTTTTGTAGCTAATGTTGGCGTTTCATTTAATTTATAAAAATTTATAAATAGCACAAAATCACGGATTAAGCCTTACATTTAATCCGTGATTTTCTTTTTAAAACAAAATACTAATGAGTATAGATAAAAAATTACACGAAAGAAGCGGTTCAAAATGTGAGTTATGTGGTAGCCCAGATGATTTAAAAATTTATTTAACCAAAGAAGAAGCAATGTCGGTTGACAACTCCGTTTTGGTTTGTACAACTTGTAAAAATCAAATTGAAAATGTAACAACTACTGATCCAAATCACTGGCGTTGCCTTTCTGATAGTATGTGGAATGAAAACAAAACAGTTCAAGTAGTTGCCTGGAGAATGTTAAATAGACTAAGAGCTGAAGGTTGGCCACAAGATTTGCTAGATATGATGTATCTTGATGACGAAACGTTGGTTTGGGCTGCGGCAACTGGCGAAGGCGAAGATGAAGAAGGGAAAATTATTCATAAAGATTCAAACGGAAATATCCTTAAAGATGGCGATTCTGTAGTTTTAATAAAAGATTTGGATGTAAAAGGGGCCAACTTTACCGCTAAACGAGGAGCTGCCGTTCACAATATCAAATTAGTTTGGGATAATGATGAACAAATAGAGGGTAGAGTAGATGGACAACATATTGTTATTTTGACGCAGTATGTGAAGAAGACAAAATAATTAGGTATATTGAAAAATAAAAAAGTGATTAGCCAATAATGACTAATCACTTTTTTACTCTTCACTAATTACTAAAATTTTACAAGTCAAATTTAATTCCTTGTGCTAAAGGTAAACTTGTTGTGTAATTGATTGTATTTGTTTGTCTTCGCATATACACTTTCCATGCATCGGAACCAGATTCTCTTCCGCCGCCAGTTTCTTTTTCTCCACCAAATGCACCACCAATTTCTGCTCCAGAAGTTCCAATATTTACATTTGCAATTCCACAATCAGAACCTGCAACTGATAAGAATGCTTCAGCTTCACGAAGATTGTTGGTCATAATTGCAGAAGACAAACCTTGTGCAACACCATTTTGAATAGCAATTGCATCGTGAACATCGCCTGTGTATTTAAGTAAATAAAGAACAGGTGCAAACGTTTCGTGCTGTACAATTTCGAATGAATTAGTTGCTTCGGCAATCGCTGGTTTTACATAACAACCACTTTCATAACCTTCACCAGAAAGAACGCCGCCTTCAACTAGAATTTTTCCGCCTTCGGCAACTACTTTTTCTAATGCTTTGTTGTACATTTCAACTGCGTGCGTATCAATAAGTGGTCCAACATGATTGTTTTGATCTAATGGATTTCCAATTCTTAATTGATTGTAGGCAGAAGTTACAGCATCTTTTACTTTATCATAAATGCTTTCGTGAATAATTAAACGACGTGTTGAGGTACAACGTTGACCAGCTGTTCCAACTGCGCCAAAAACGGCTCCGATAACAGTCATTTTAATATCTGCATCTGGTGTTACAATAATTGCATTGTTTCCACCTAGTTCTAAAAGTGAATTTCCTAAACGAGCCGCACAAGCCTGAGCAACAATTTTACCCATTCTAGTTGAGCCAGTAGCAGAAACTAAAGGAACACGTTTGTCGTGTGTCATCATTTCACCTACTTTATAGTCACCATTTATCAAACATGAAATTCCTTCTGGAAGATTGTTTTCTTTTAAAACTTCGGCAATGATGTTTTGACAAGCAATTCCACATAAAGGTGTTTTTTCAGATGGTTTCCAAACGCAAACATCTCCACAAATCCATGCTAATGCTGTATTCCATGCCCAAACGGCAACTGGAAAGTTGAAGGCAGAAATGATTCCAACTATTCCAAGTGGATGGTATTGCTCATACATTCTGTGTCCAGGACGTTCAGAGTGCATTGTCAAACCGTGTAATTGACGAGAAAGACCAACAGCAAAATCGCAAATGTCAATCATTTCTTGAACTTCACCATAACCTTCTTGCAATGATTTTCCCATTTCGTAGGAAACTAATTTGCCAAGTGGTTCTTTGTATTTTCTAAGTTTTTCTCCAAACTGGCGTACAATTTCTCCACGTTTTGGAGCTGGCATTAAACGAAATGTTTTGAATGCTTCGGTCGCAGTTTGCATTACTTTTTCGTAATCTTCGGCCGTTGTTGTTCTTACTTTTGCAATAAGTTGTCCATCTACTGGCGAATAACTTTCTAGAATAGCACCATTAGAAAAGTGATTGTTTCCTGTAGAAGTTCCTTCGTTTATGGCTTTTACACCTAGAATTTCTAATGCTTCGGTCATGCCGAATTGTTGAGCAATTGTTGACATTATATGTTTTTTATGTTTGTTTTTTAAATTTTATACAAAAATAGTAGTTTATTTTGAATATACAGCAATCTAGCCCAGAGTACCTCACAGAGATATTGATTTTCAGAGGAGTTCGATGAACACAAAGTGTTTGGAACGGCATCCTTTTTAGCCCGATTTTTTTCGGGGTAAAAAGATAGAGTGGATAGCTGGATAAAGCTCCTAAAAAAATTACTTTTTATCTACAAATTTCGGATTAGTTTCCATTATAGTTCCACATTTTTTACATGTTCTTTTTTCTTCTGAATTGTAATATTCTTTAAAATAGGAAAGAAAATCTTTTTCAATATTATGCAATTCAAAATAGACTTCGTGCAATTTGTGATTGCAATTATCGCAAAACCAAAGCAAACCATCTTTTAAGCCTAAATTTTCTCTTTTTCTTTCGATAACCAAACCTATAGAATTTTCGGTTCGCGATGGAGAATGCGGCAATTTTGCTGGTAATAGAAACATATCGCCAGCGGAAAGAGTCATAGCTTTCTTTTTGCCATTTTCTTGAATGTAAACTGTTATTTCACCTTCTAATTGATAGAATAACTCTTCGGTTTCATTATAATGATAATCTTTTCGGGCATTTGGACCACCAACAATCATTACAATATAGTCGCCAGAATCAATATAAAGATTTTTATTGGCAACAGGAGGAATAAGAAGATGTTTGTTTTCTTCTATCCATTTGGGTAGGTTGAAAGGTTTTTGAATTGACATAAAAGTATTTTTTACGAAATTACTAAAAAATAAAAAGGCTGGCATAAACCAACCTTTTAAAAACTATTTTACTTCTTTAATAAGATATACATAAACCGGAAAGTGATCGCTAAAACCTTCTTCATTTGCAGAGTGTCTGAGCGGATAACCTTTATATTGTCCAGTTGTTTGTATCATATAAGGCTTGTTGTAAATTCCAGCTTTCCAATATTTAAAAGAAGTAGGTTCGTCATTTACCAATCGTTCACTTACCATAATTTGATCAAAAATATCTCCAGAATCTCTATAAAAAAGAGAGGCGTGTCCATCTTTTGCCATTTGTTCAAATGGGTTGTAAATATCTCCTGCTGATTGTAGTTCCGTTTTTTTCAGTTTGGCACCAATTTCAACTTTTACGCTTTTGTTATAGGCGCCATCATTCAAGTCACCCATTGTAATTATTTTTGCGTTAGGATTAATTTTCACTAACGAATCCATGATTTTTCTATTGAGAGCACCAGCAGCTTCTCTAAAAGGCGAGCTTTTTTTCTCTCCGCCAGAACGTGATGGCCAGTGATTAACAATAATATTTATTTCTTCACCATCTAGAAAACCCGTTACTAATAATTGGTCTCTTGTGTAAACTCTTTTTGAAGAAAGATCTTCTGCAATAGCGTCATCCGTAACTTCTTCTTTTTCTTCTTTTTTTGAATTTTTTTGTTCGTCTTTATATATATATAAAGGTACATTAGTATAACTAGTTAAGGTAAAGTTTTTCTTTTTGTATAAAAGGCCAACATCAATACCTCTTTTGTCGGGCGAATCAAAATGAACAACGCCATATTGTTTATCAATAAGTAGCGGTTCTTTTACCAAATCTTCAAGAACTCCTCTATTTTCTACTTCACAAACACCCAAGAATGTTGGAGATTCTTTTTGTTGGTCATTTGTTCCAATTTCGGCAATGACTCTTGCCATATTTTGAAGCTTTCTTTTATATTTTGCGCCCGTCCAATTTTGTGATCCATTGGGCAACCATTCCTCGTCGTTGTTTGGATTGTTAATTGTGTCAAACAAGTTTTCTAGATTATAAAACGCAACGGTATGAATTTTATATTTTTTAGCTTGTGCGTTTGCGTCTTGTATTGCGAATAAAACAATCAAAAAGGCAATAAGTTTAGTAATTCTCATATATTAGATATTATTATACTGTAAAGTTATTTACAAATTCTTTGCCAAAAGTATATAATATTATTAAAAGATGTACATTTGTCCCGTTAAGAAATTAATTCTTGACAAAAAAAATGTAAATTAATTTTATTCTATTTATGAAAAAACTTGTTATTAGTACAATATTTGTAATGCAAGTGTTATTTGTTTTTGCCCAAACAGGAACGGGAGTTTCAGGAAAAGTTTTGGATTCTAAAACACAAAAACCTTTACAAAATGTAGTTACATCCATTCAAAACACAAATTTAACAGAAATCACTGATGCTAACGGAAAATTTGTTTTTAAAAACGTAAGTATTGGAAATCAATTATTACAAATTAGAAGCCAAGGTTACAAAGATCAATTATTTCAAATTGAAATAGTTGCAGGAAAAATGATTGATGTCGGAATCATTGTTTTAGATATTGATCAAACAGAAGAGCAACAATTGAGTTTAATAACTATTACCGAAAGTGATTTAGGAGATGATAATAGTGGATCTGAAAACACTGCAGGTTTATTGCAGGCAACTAGAGACGCTTTTCAACAAGCAGCTGCTTTTAATTGGGGTCAAGCTCGATTTAGAATTCGTGGTTTAGATAATGAAAATGCAACAACTATGATAAACGGTGTTGCAATGAATAAAATTTATGATGGAAGACCTCAATGGGGTAATTGGGGAGGATTAAATGATGCTACAAGAAATCAAGAGTTTACAATGGGTTCTGCGCCTTCAGATTATACATTTGGTGGGATTTTAGGGACACAAGAAATAAATACACGTGCTTCAATATATAGACCTGGTTCAAGAATATCCTTTTCTGGAACAAACACAAATTATAGCTGGAGAACAATGGGAACTCATGCATCTGGGATGAATTCAAAAGGTTGGGCTTTTGTTGTTTCTGCTTCAAGAAGATGGGCACAAGAAGGTTATTTTGAAGGCACAGATTATAGTGCAAATTCTGTTTTTGCTAGTGTTGAGAAAAAAATTAACAATAGGCATTCCTTAAACTTTACTTCAATATACGCTGAAAATAGCAGAGGTAAAAATTCTCCAAATAGTGATGAGGTAGTTGGAATAGCAGGGTTTAAGTATAACTCATATTGGGGTTGGCAAGATGGTAAAAAAAGAAATTCAAGAGACAAAGATTTAATTGAACCAATATTAATGTTAAATCATTATTGGAAAATTACCGATAAGACCACTATTACATCTGGTGTTACACATCAATTTGGAAAAATTGGTAATAGTAGACTAGATAATCAAGGTGCTGATAATCCTGACCCTATTTATTATAGAAATCTACCAAGTTACTATACTTCTTTGTGGAATCAAGACGATTACACTGACTTTCAAGGCGATGATCCAGCAAATATAGCTCTAGCAGCAGATGCTAAATTTTTGAAAAACAGACAATTAAACTGGAATGAAATATATAACACTAATTTATCTACTGCAGATGGTCATAGTGCTTATATTTTGTATGAAGATCGTACAGATGATAAAATTTGGATTGCAAATACAGTAATTAATTCACAATTAGCTGACAACATTATACTTAATGCTGGAGGAACTTTTAAAACTTTAAGTTCTCACAATTTTGCTAATTTACTTGATTTATTAGGAGGTAAGTATTATGAAGATTACGATAATTTCCAAACTGGAGACGAACAACAATCTGATCTAAATAATCCAGGGAGAACAATTGGTGTTGGTGAAAAATTCGCATATAATTACAAATTATTAGCTAATACTTATGATGCTTTTACACAATTTAAGTTTACTTATAAAAAAGCTGATTTTTATTTAGCTCAAACCTACACTAAAAATCAATATCAAAGAGAAGGATTATATAAAAACGGATTGTATCCAACTAATTCTTTTGGAAAAAGTGACAAACTAACTTTCGAGAATTTTGGTTTTAAAGGAGGTTTAACATATAAAATATCTGGTAGACAATATCTAAACTTTAACGGAGCTTACTTAACAAAAGCACCATCTTTAAGAAATGTATATCCTAATGCAAGATTGAATAATAATATAACTAATGGTATTTCATCTGAAAACATTTCGAGCGTTGATGCAAGTTATATTATTAGAACTCCTAAATTTAAATCAAGATTAACAGCTTACATGTCTACTATCAAAAATGCTACTGAAACCTCTTTCTTCTTTGGAGAAGGTATTTTTGATGATGATGGTGGAGATGGTGGAGATGCTTTTGTTGCCGAAACAGTTACAAATATTGAAAAAAGAAATATCGGTGCTGAATTAGGAATGGAATATCAAATTACTTCAACAATAAAATTAACTGCAAATGCTGCATATGGCGAGTACACATATGGGAACAATCCAAATGTGGCTCTTAATAATGATAATTTAGCATCACCAACTAATACTAATCCTTCAATAGATTTTGGAACTGCAAAACTAAAAGGATATAGACTTTCCGGAGGGCCACAAACTGCGGCTTCCTTTGGTGTTGAGTATCGTGACCCAAAATTTTGGTGGGTAGGTGCTAACATTAATTATTTAGCCAATAATTATTTGGATGTTTCGGCTCTTTTAAGAACTGATAATTTTTTCAAAAATCCATTAGATAATGAAGGATTAGGTTTTCCAGAGGCTACTGAGGAAAGAGCGAAAGAACTACTTAAGCAAAAACAATTTGATAATTTTAGTTTGCTTAATTTGACAGGAGGAAAATCATGGAAAATTGGAGCTCAAACTTTTGGATTCTTCGCTTCTATTAATAATGTTTTAGATGAAATCTATAAGACTGGAGGTTTTGAACAAGCAAGAAACGCTAATTTTAGAGAGTTAAATCAAGATGTGTCTAGTGGAACTCCTGCTTTTGCTCCTAGATATTTTTATGGATATGGCAGAACTTATTTTGTTAACTTATATATTAACTTTTAATTTAAATGTTATGAAAAATTTAAAATTTATTATTTTTGGATTAATTTCTCTTGTGTCAATTACTGCATGTTCTCCAGAAGAGGATATCAAAAACCCTGAATTTTCTTCTTTTGATTTATTTGAAGATTTTACTTCTAATTCTACAGATGGAGATCCAATTAATTTAAACGGTTGGAAAAATATTGCAGAAGTTGGAACAGTAAAATGGAATCAAGGAATATATTTTTCTGATAAATACGCCGAGTTTTCTGGTTATCTATCAGGTCAGGCTGTTAATATTGGTTGGTTGATTTCTCCAAAAACAGCTATCAATTCTAATACAAAAATTGCTTTTGATGTTGCTCAGGCATATGTATCCACTTATTCTAATTCACTTGAACTATTAGTTTCCGAAGACTTTGATGGTACAAATGTAACAACAGCAACGTGGAATAAAGTCGAATTTATTCAACCTTCATTGGATTATGATTTAAGATTTGATTTCTTTAGTTCTGGTCTAGTTGATCTTTCTAGTTATGCTGGTAAACAAGTTTATATTGCTTTTAAGGTAAAAGGTTCTGGAACAAATACATCTCTTGATGGAACTTATGAAATTGACAATGTAAGAATCGTTAACAAAGACTAATTTAAAAACTATGAAAAATATATTTCTAAAATCAATACTTTCTCTATTTGCAATCGCTACTTTAATGTCAAGCTGTGTAAACAGTGATACCTACGGCGTACCCGAAAACATATTACAGACATATGAGTTGACACCAACAAAAACAGTTGCTCAAATTGCGGCTTTAAACACTTCATCAACTCCAGTTCAAATAACTGGTGATGAAGTTATTGAAGCTTATGTAACATCAAGTGATGAAAAAGGAAATTTTTATAAATCAATTTCTTTTCAAGATTTCAAAAACACATCAACTACAATTAAAGGATTTAGCGTTCCAGTAAATATTACTACACTTTATGGAAAAGGATTTAATCCTGGTAGAAAAATATACATAAATCTAAAAGGTCTTTATATAGCTAAAATATATGGTTCAACGCAGATTGGATATTTATATGAAGGTTCAATTGGTAGAATACCTGAAAATGTCTGGCAAAATCATTTGTTTCCATCTGCAACTGTTGTTTCTGAAAGTGAATTAGTTAGAGAAATGACAGTATCAACTGCCTTTGATGATGTTTTTCAAAATACCTTGATAGACTTAAAGCCTGTTCAATTTGAAGAGACTTCTTTAAATAGAACATTTTATGATGTTGATTCTGGTGGAGGTGCTACAAATCATGCAATTGTTGCAACAACTGGTGGGTCAAGTAGAATTTTAAGAATTAGTAGTTTTGCGCCTTTTTCTGGGAATAAAGTTCCTAACGGAAGCGGAACAATACGTGGAGTTTTAACTAAATATGATACTAATTTTCAGTTTATGATTCGTTATCAGAATGATATAAAGCTTTCAAATCCAAGAATTATTCCACCTTCTAATCCACTTGGTGGCAATGCACTTGTTTTTGGAGGAACTCTAAGCGAAAACTTTACACCATACTCAGTTGGTACAAATACTTTTACTAAATATCTTAATGACTATACAATTGGTGGAAGATATTGGGCTATCAAAAGTTTTTCATCCAATAGCTATATTGAAATGACAGCCTTTGGAGGTGGTGGCGTTACAGCAAAGTCTTATTTTATGGTCCCTGTTGATTTTACAACTGCTTCAACATTCACATTTAAAAAATTAGCAAGATTTTTTAATGGAGCAGTTTTAAAAGTATTTTATGTAAAAAGTGAAAATTTTACACCTGGTTTTCTTGATGTGAAAAAATTTACTGAAATTACTTCAAGTTTCACTATTTCATATCCAGCCAATGGGTCATCTGAAAGTTCATTCAATAGTGCAGATATTTATACCATACCTGCTAATTTAACTGGTAATGGTTATTTTGTTTTTGAATATTCTGGAACACCTACATTAACAACTACAATGCAAATAGACGACATTGTAATAAACTAAGAATTAATTCAAAGTATACAAAAAACCCCGTTTCAATGAACATGCCCCAAAAAGTTAGACACTATTTGGGGCATTTTTATGAAAAAAAAAAGAAGTTTTACATCAGAATTTAAAGTTGAACAAGTTTTAAAGTATACCCGCCATCATCAATCTTATTGTTCTATTTCAAAAGAAATTGGTATTGATAAATCTGTAGTTAGAAGATGGGTT
>NZ_JBILJG010000015.1:0-61384 GCF_044377315.1 Flavobacterium sp. | reverse complement strand
GTATAAGGTGATTGAACACCCGTAGAAGTAACCGAAACACTAACAGAATAAGTGGTTGTTGAAGAATAACCTGTTATCAAACTTGTAGGGAAATGAGGCATAGTTCTAGTAATTGTCTGAACACTGTCATCTGAAAGATTTGTAACTACATAGCTATATTGCGTTACGCCACCTAAAGATGTTGATGAAATCAAACTACCTGCATTAACTGTAGTAGCACATTGTGCAATAACTGGAGTAGTTGTACTAAACGTACAAGCTGGTCCAAAAGCACCATAAGCGCCCGTAGCAGTAGTTCTAATAGCCACTCTTACAGAATAAGTAGATCCATAAACATATTCTGGTAATTGATTTAATCTAAACCAGTTTATAGTTTTATTAAGTGTTTGAACAGGGTTAGTTCCAGAATAACCTGGAGTAGTATTTGTAATTTCAAAACTATAACTTGTAACACCATCTAAACTTGTTGTAGCAATTATAGTATTTGGTCTAACTACTGTATTACAAGCCGGAGAAACTATTTGAGATAGTCCAGCAACTACAACTTCTGGAGTTGATATTGTACAAGTTGGTCCGTAGTATCCAGCCCAAACACCGTTAACTTGTAGTTCACAAGAAACAGTATAGGTAGTTCCAAATTGCCATCCTACTAATTCACTAAATTGGAAGTGTGGAGTAGTTTTTACTACAGTCAAATCACCACTTGGTCCTACAGCTTTAAATCTGAATGAACTTACATTTCTGCTTTGAGGGAAATTTCTAACACCTACAATAGAATTAGGTGCTGCTAAAGTTGAACCACAAATTGGAGATAAAACTTCTGTTGTGAAACCAGTCACATTTAAAGTATAATCTTCTGTTTGACCAAAACCTGCACCTAGACAAGGATTATCAATATCAGTAGTACCGAATATTTTTTTAATTCTCATACGGGTTACACCTGGTAAAGCATTAACTGGCACAGCAATTGTTGATACAGCAGAAATTGCATCAATACCATTTGAATTGGTTACTGAACCTGCATTGTATCTTTCTCCAGCATCAGTAAAATCACCATCTTGATTCCAGTCAATAAATACTCTAAAGTTGCTAGTGAAGCTACCATCTGTATTCCCTTTTAGTGTCATAGTATAAGAACGATTAGCTTCAACATTACCTGAAATAGCTATAAAGTTTTGAATACTTGGAGAACCGTTCAATAAACTATTTGATGTGTTATTGATACCTGCAAAACTTACAGATGAAATAGGTTCAACACCAGAAGTATATGTTACCGATGAACAGTAAGGAATAAATGGATCAGCCTCTGTAGTGAAACTTGTTACTGTACAAGGTCCTACAGCAACACCACCAGAGTTTTTAGGAACAATTCTTACATAGAAAGTAGCATTGAAACCTGTTAAAATAATATTTGTACTAGTTGTAGTATAATTACCTAATAATGTGTTTGCAACACCAGGAGTTGTACTAGTACCATAATATAAATCGTAAGAGGTAGCAGCATCTTCTGTAGCAGAAACTGCAGGAGCTGACCATGAGAATGGAATTGTACCAACAGATATACCTGTAGCACCATCAGCAGGAGACGTTAGGACTGTACATCCAGGTGCCTTCGCTAAAGTTGTAAAAACAAAAGGACCAGCCCAGTTACTTGACAATACGCCTGTTTCACATACCGCTCTAACATAATATTCATAAGCAGTTGAAGAGTTTAAACCTGTAGCAATATAAGTTGCTTCTGTTAATCCAGATTGTGTAGCACTTGTTGGTGTACCTGAACCTGGTGTTTGAACAGCAACATCCCATTCTGATTCATCACAACCTTTTACCCAATTAAGTGTAGCACCGTCAATAGTAGGTAAACTAGCAGCTAAATTTTTAGGAGTTGGACAAGGGTCTGGAGCAGTAATTGTAATTACATAATCTTCAGTTTCACCAAAGCCTGAGCTTGTACAAGGATCTATTGATGCAGCAGTAACATTCCAAACACTACGAACTCTTAATCTATGATCTCCAACAGGTGGGTCACATGATAAAGATATTGGAAAAGAAGCAGCTGGGAAAGGACCCGTATTACCTTGACCTGGAGCGATAACTGATGTTCCAATAACTTCAGATGCTTCAAATACTCCGTTATCATTATAATCTATCCATGCTTTAACTGCTTGGTTACCCCATGTACCAACTGTTACATTTACACTGTAAGTACCACCAGCTTGTAATTCAGCTGTGTAATTTGGTAAACCAGTAAAGAATGTATAAGCAGGATTCGTTGCAGCTGTACCAGAGTTGTTAGACAAAGCTGTACCTGTAATAGCAATATTAGAAATTAAATCTCCAGAAGTTTTACCAGAAGAATATATTGGTGTACAGTAGTTAATTGTAGTTCCTGTAGTAAATGATTGCTCAACGCAACCAACTGCATCTCCAATACTATTTTTAGCAACCACTTTCCAATAATAGGTAGTATTGGCAGCTAAAAATGCTGGGGCATAGGTCAAACCTGTTTGTGCAGCACTTACTAGTGGAGCACCAGAAACATCACCAAAATAAACATCATAACCTGTTACAGCTGGGTTACTAACTGAAGCTGTCCATGATAAAGTAGGATTTCTTGCAATATCAACTGCTAAGTCAGCAGGAACTAATGCAGTAGCACAATTTGCTACACCTTGAGTAGTAAAAGTTACTAGTGATGACCATGCACTATAAACACCAAGACCAGAATCACATACTGCTCTAACATAAACATTGTAAGCAGTATTAGAATTCAAACCAGTTGCAACAAGAGTTGTAGCTGTCAAACCAGGGTTAGATGGAGTTGTTAATTCTGTAGGAGCTGGATCAGAAGCTAATTGAATGTGAACATCCCATTGAGTTTCTACGCAACCTACTACCCAGTTTAATGTAGCACCACTTGCAGTAATATCTGTTCGAGCTAAATTTTTAGGTGTTGGACATGGATCAGCAGTAGTAACATTTACTAAGTAATCTTCTGTTTCTCCATAACTATAATTTAAACAAGGATCTATTAAAGCACCGCTTGTACTAAATACATCTCTAACTCTCATTCTGTGAACTCCAAGTGGAGGATTACAAGATAAAGAGATATTAAAAGAAGCTGTATGATTAGCAGGAATTGGTAAACCACCTGTTCCTGAACCAATAGTACCAGCCGTATTACCTATTTTTTCAGATGGAGAAAATATACCATCATCATTATAATCTATCCATGCTGCAATACCTTGAGTACCCCAAGTACCTACCGTAACAGTAACACTATAAGTAGAACCAGCTTGAAGGTCAGCGGTATGATTAGGTAAACTATTAAAGAAGGTATAAGAAGGATTCGTTGCAGCTGTACCAGAGTTGTTAGATAAAGTAGTTCCTGAAATAGAAATATTAGAAATCAAATCACCGTCTGTTTTACCATTTGTATATGTCGGTGTACAGTAATTAATTAAAGCTCCTGTAGTAAATGTTTGCTCAGCACAACCAACTGCATCACCAAATTCATTCTTAGCAATAACAGACCAAAAATATTGTGTATTAGCGTTTAAAACTGGAGTTGTATAACTTGTACCAGTAACGTTAGTAACAGGCGTTGTACTACCAGAGGCTGTACTTAAATAAACATCATAACTAGTTGGGAAACCAGTTGCTGCAGTCCATGATAATGTTAGATTTCTAAACAAATCTGAAGATAAATCACTTGGAAGTAAAGTAGTAGCACAATTTGGTGGAGTTGGTGGAGGTGTCATTAAATTTATCAAATAATCCTCTGTTTCTCCATATGATTGACCAGTACATGCACCAGCAGCAGTATAAGCACTGTCTCCAGCACCTCTAACACGCATACGAGTAATACCTAATGTAGCAGATGAAGGAATTACTAATGTATAACTTACAACTGCACTTGCACCTGCAGACACAGTTGATAAGGCAACATTTTCAGAAGCTTCAAAAACACCATTTTGGTTAAAATCTATCCAAACTGCACTATGTTGCCCAGAGTCAGTTCCCATAGTAATTGAGATAGGCTGACTTGAAGGAACCACAATATCAATTGGTGTATTAGCCACAGCAGTGTACCATGGGGCAGCACCACCAATAGCTCCCGAAACATAGCCTCCAACAGTAACACCCACTACTGAATCGGCAATGCCTCCTGTAGTAGTTAAAGCAGTATTACAATAGTTTAAACTTGTACCAGTAGTAAAAGATTGCTCAACACAACCTGTTGCCTCACCAGTAGCATTTTTAGGAACAATTTTCCAATAGTAAAGTGTACTAGCTGCCAAAGGTGTTGTTAGCGCATAACTAGTTCCTGTAACATTTGCTACCGGAGTAGTGCTTCCTGATGCTGTACTTAAGTAAACATCATAGCTAGTAGGAAAACCTGTTGCGGCAGTCCATGACAAAGTTAAGTTTTTAGCAAGATCTGAAGATAAATCTGCAGGATTTAGTGCTGAAGCACAACTAGGTACTACAGCTGGTGCATCAACTACTTCAAAAGTAAAATCTTTGTATTCTCCTCTAGATATGTTTCCACATGGATTAATTGGAGATCCTACATTAAAATCAGTTAATACTCTCATTCTATAACTTCCGTTTGGAGTAGCGGCAGGAACAGAAAAAGAACCCGTAACTGTTGTACCATATGTTAGAGACTGATACACTCTCTCTGAAGTTTCAAACAATAAATTATTATTCCAATCTACCCAAATAGCGTTACCAACAGTTGGACCACCAGAAGTTAAACTAAAAGAAGTTGCGTTTCCAATAAAGTTACTTACGCTACTTGCCGTTAGATTAAGGTATCCACCAGCTGCACCAGAGGCTGCAGAATGTGTAATATTTGTTATTCCTCCTGTAGTATTAAATACAGAAATCCAAGAAGCTGCACTTGTAGAAGAAGCTAAACAATAGCCCGTAAAAAAAGTAGTGGCACTAGACCATGAGCTTAGATCACCCGAACCACAATCTGATCTTAAATATACAAAGTAGCTAGTATTTGCAGTTAAACCTGTAATATTTTCAGAAGTTGATGAAGTTGTACCACTTAAAACAAGACCTGTAGCACCAGAACCCGCTGCACCAGATGTTCTTACTTCATAAATATAGCCATTAGCAGGAACAACAGTAGGTGCATTCCATGATAGTGTAGCGGTTGTATTTGTAAAAGTAGTTACAGCATTTACAGATGGAGCAAAACAAGTTGGAGGATTCCAAGACAATGTTAAACCGTTAGCTGGAAAATTAGTAGAAGTGTTAAAGTTATTACCATTACCCGCAGTAGTACCTGCTGTAGAGGCAGATGCAAAAGAAGAGAAAATCCTGTTATTAAAATCGGCAGTTGTTGCTCCTCTTAATCCAATTTGTCTTCCAGTTGTAGTAGAAGCAGTTGTAAATGTGACTGCCGTTGAACCAATAGCAAAACTTGCAGGACCATATACAATTTGAACATTATTAGTAGTTTCGGTTAGTCTTACTTGAAAACTAAAACCGAACGCATTAGTAGCACTTGTATTATATGATGGTCTAAAATCTCTCCATTGAAATACAATAACTCTATTAGGAGCTGTTCCTTCGGTTGTCCAACTCATAGAACCAGTTCTACCACCAAGATTAAAAAAGGTGTTTAAATCTCCACCCCACGGGCTTATGATACCGGTAGCAGTTGAAGTTGTACTTATAGGACTTAAAGTACCAGAACCAGGAGCTGTTGCTCCTAAAGAAAGAAATCCATTACTATTCATATAAGCAGTAGTAACATTTGTTGCATTATAGCTAAATGTAAACGGAAGTGTTACTGCTGCTGAAGTAAAACTATCCAACGATAGTGATGCTGAATTTCCAGTAGGAGTTGCTAATGTTGTACCAGTAATAGCAGTATAAGTTCCAGTAGTTTGTGTAAAACTATAAGCACTAACCTGCGCATTTACAAATTGTCCCATGAAAAGAGACATGATCATAAATAAACTCGCTAGCCACCATCGTGATGTCTTGGTCGTATTGGGTGAACCACCCGAAGCGCCAAACTTTGTTTTTTTGTGAACCGTATCCCTACCGTTGCACAAAGAATTGTAATAATTTGTCATAAATTAAAAAAATTGGTTACTAATTAAATAAAGTTGTGAAAATAGTAATTAATATTATAAAACCATTATGTTTTTATTATATAATCGTTAAATTAACAATTAAAATCGATAAATAGCACTTTTGTGGCATTATTTAGCACTATTGGAAACTTTTTATATATAATTTTCTTTCAAATTTATATTTTTACAATAATTTTAAGACATTACCGTTTTTTTTTGATAGTAATTTGCATTCTAAATCATAAAATTATATCCTTAACGATGGACAAAATAAAAATACTTTGGGTTGACGATGAAATTGAAATGTTAAAACCACATATAGTATTTCTTGAAAAGAAAAATTATGATGTAACAACTTGTAATAACGGACTTGATGCCCTGACACTTTTTGAGGAAACCAATTTTGATATTGTTTTTCTTGACGAAAATATGCCAGGAATGAGCGGTTTAGAAACATTATCTGAAATGAAAGAAAAAAAATCGTCTGTTCCTATGATAATGATTACCAAAAGTGAAGAGGAATATATTATGGAAGAAGCAATTGGCTCAAAAATTGCCGATTACCTTATAAAACCTGTCAATCCAAATCAGATATTGTTGAGTTTGAAAAAGAATTTGGATCACTCGAGATTGATTTCTGAAAAAACAACTTTAGATTATCAAAAAGAATTTAGAAAAATTGCAATGGAAATGGCAATGGTCAATTCGTATGAAGAATGGATTGATTGCTACAAGAAACTTATATTTTGGGAATTGGAACTCGAAAACATTGAAGACCAAAGCATGATTGAAATTCTCGAATCTCAAAAGGTGGAAGCAAATTCGCAGTTTGGTAAATTTATTGAACGCAATTATGAAGATTGGTTTGCTACGCAAGCTCCGCCAGTTCGCCAAAATGGCTCGGGTGCTCCAAAAGCCGATAAACCCGTTTTATCTCATACTCTTTTTAGAGAATTAGTAGTTCCAGAAATTGCTAAAAAAGATAAACCTATTTTATTTGTAGTAATCGACAATTTACGTTATGACCAATGGAAAACACTAGAAAATGTGGTTTCTAATCATTACAAATTAGAGAAAGAAGTTCCCTATTACGCCATTTTACCAACTGCCACTCAATATGCAAGAAATGCCATTTTTTCGGGTTTGACACCTTTAGAAATGGAAAAACAGTTTCCTCAATATTGGAAAAATGATGTGGAAGATGGTGGAAAAAACCTTTATGAAGCCGAATTTTTAACGGCACATTTAAAAAGATTAGGTTTGAATATCAAACAAGATTATTTCAAAATTACCAATCTTGCTAGTGGAAAAAAATTGGCAGAAAATTTCAAAGGATTAAAAAATAACAATTTAGTAACGGTTGTTTACAATTTTGTAGATATGCTTTCGCATGCCAAAACCGAAATGGATGTTGTAAAAGAATTGGCTTCCGATGATAAAGCCTATCGTTCGTTGACGGCGAGTTGGTTTAAAAACTCACCTTTGTTAGAAATTATTCAACAAGCTCAAAAATTGGGTTTCAAATTAATATTGACAACCGATCACGGAACTATCAATGTCAAAAATCCCTCAAAAGTTATTGGCGACAAAAACACTAGTTTGAACTTACGATACAAAACCGGAAGAAGTCTTTCTTATGAAGACAAAGATGTTTATGCGGTAAAAGATCCAAAATTAATTGGTTTGCCTACTATAAATATGAGCAGTTCTTATATTTTTGCAAAAAATGATAACTTCTTGGCCTATGTTAATAATTACAACCATTATGTGAGTTATTACAGAAATACCTACCAACATGGTGGAATTTCACTAGAAGAAATGATTGTACCCTTTTTAGTTTTTAACCCTAAATAAGTTAGAAGTTAGGAGTTGGAAGCTGGAAGATTTTTAACTTCCATCATCCAACCTCCATCTTCCCTCAAAAAAAATGACTATCGAATTTTCACTTTCCGAAATCAACGCAGCAGCAGCTCAAGTTTTGGCACAAAATCCAAAAAAAGTAATTCTTTTTAACGGCGAAATGGGTGCTGGAAAAACAACATTTATTAAAGCATTCTCAAAATTGCTTGGTGTAAAAGACACCATGAGTAGTCCTACATTTTCATTAGTTAATGAATACCAAACTAGTCAAAATCAAAAAATTTTCCATTTTGATGTTTACCGAATAAAATCGGAAGATGAAGCACTTGATATGGGTATAGAAGAATATCTTTATTCTGGTAATTGGTGTTTTATAGAATGGTCAGAAAAAATTCCAAATCTTATACCAGAAGAGTTTAGTTTGCTTACAATCAAGATACTTTCAAACGGAAACAGATTGCTAACTTTTGAATAAAAAAAACAGATTCAGTTGCTATTTTTTGGTACTTACTAGCTTTTTTATAACTTTATACCAATTATTTTAGCAAAAATATATGTCTTTAACACCTTTTACCAAGCAACAACTGCTTCCGCAAGAAGAAAAGTTAGAAGTCGCAAGACACAAAAGCGAACTCTATATTGGTATTCCTAAAGAAACCAGTTACCAAGAAAGAAGAATTTGCCTAACCCCTGATGCAGTCAATTCGCTAACTTCACACGGGCATCGCGTATTGATAGAAGCTGGCGCAGGTTTAAGTTCAAGTTATTCAGACAAAGAATATAGTGATGCTGGCGCAGAAATAACGGCCGACACTCAAAAAGTGCTGGGTTGTCCGTTTCTATTAAAAGTTGAACCGCTTACCATGAAAGAGATTGAATTGGTAAATCCGAATACGGTTGTGATTTCGGCTATTCAATTAAAAACGCGTAAAGTTGCTTATTTTGAAGCATTAACCAAAAAGAAAATCACCGCACTTGCTTTTGAATATATAAAAGATGAAGACGGCTCCTATCCTGCTGTAAAATCATTGAGTGAAATTGCAGGAACTGCTTCTGTGTTAATTGCTGCCGAATTGATGATTAACAACCAAATTGGAAAAGGCTTACTTTTTGGAAATATAACTGGCGTTCCTCCTACGGATGTTGTAATAGTTGGTGCTGGCACCGTTGGTGAGTTTGCTGCCAAAACGGCTGTTGGTTTAGGAGCAAATGTAAAAGTTTTTGATAATTCAATTACCAAATTGAGAAGGCTTCAAAATAACTTGAGTCAAAATATTTTCACTTCTACTATTCAACCCAAAACACTTTTAAAAGCACTTCGACGTTGTGATGTTGCCATTGGTGCCATGCGTGGAAAAGAAAGATGTCCTGTAGTTGTAACAGAAACAATGGTCGAATATATGAAAAAAGGCGCCGTTATTGTTGATGTAAGTATCGATACAGGTGGTTGCTTTGAATCGTCAGAAATTACAACTCACGAAAAACCAACATTTATAAAGCACAATGTGATTCATTATTGTGTTCCTAATATTCCCTCGCGATATTCTAAAACGGCTTCTTTGTCTATTAGCAATATCATAACTCCTTACCTACTTCAAATTGCAGAAGATGGCGGAATTGAAAGTGCCATTCGTTGTAATAAAGGCTTAAAAAATGGCGTTTATTTATACCACGGAATTTTGACTAACAAAGCTATTGGCGAGTGGTTCAATATTCAGTATAGCGATATAAATTTAATTGTTTTTTAACCTAAGAAAACTTTACCTTTGCAAAAAAATAATTCATGAGTTTTAAATATCGATTTGCCTATTACCTAGTAGGTTTTATTTTAGGAAGTTTTTTTGTAGCAGCAGTTTTAACTGGAAAAGATACGCGATGTAATTATTTTCCAAACGCAAGAGTTTTGAATGATTTGAGAAATAAACCATTTGAATATTCTAAAGAAGCCTCATTGGTTTTAGCCGAAAATTGGATTGATACTACAGATATAAAAAATACATTAACTTATGGCGATGTTGATTTTGATAAAAGTAATGTCAAAATTGGAAATGGAAAAATTTATATTGTAGAAGGAAAAACGGTTAAAAATCAAGCTATTGAACTAAAAGTTATCAATTATGCTTCTAAAGCTGTTTTAGAAGAAATTAGTAAAAAATAATTGTATCTATTTCAATTTTACAGTCCGCTTATTAGCGGATTTTTTTATTACACTACTTTATAAAAAAAATAAACATTCGTTAACATTAAAAATAGTATTTTCGGCAAATTAAATTTTTTACAATATGATGCCTCCAAATAAATTAATATTAGGTAGTGAAGAATGGTGTACGTTTCTTGATTTAGGAATTCCTGCCATAAAAGCACGAGTTGATTCTGGTGCAAAAACATCTGCATTGCATGCTATAAACATTGCCCCTTTTGTAAAAGAAGGTGAAAACTGGGTAAAATTTGACATCAATCCGATACAGAATAATCTAAAAACTGTAATTCATTGTGAAGCTTTACTTATTGATAAAAGAATTGTAAAAAGTTCAAGTGGATTTAGAGAACAACGTTATGTAATTCAAACCAATATTACCATTGCCAACGATTCTTGGCCTATCGAAATGACTTTGACCAATAGAGATTCAATGGGATTCAGAATGCTTTTAGGAAGAGAAGCAATGAGCGGAAGAATACTAGTTGATCCAGAACAAAAATATATTCTTGGTGAAACTACCACAGAAAATTTGGTTGATTTGTATCCGCAAGCATTGGCAAGTAAGACAGGATTACGAATTGGCCTTTTAGCAAGTAATCCCGAGCTATACAGTAATAAGAGAATAATGGAATCTGGACTTATGCGAGGTCATAAAATGCATTTTTTGAATATCAAAGAATGTTATATGAAGCTTGATGCAGACAAACCTGAAATTCATTATCGTGGCGGAAAAATTCTTGATAATTTTGATGCGGTTATTCCTCGTATTAGGCCAAGCATTACTTTTTATGGATGTGCCTTAACAAGACAATTTGAAGCAATGGATGTTTTTTGCCTAAACTCTGCTGCTGCAATAACGCAATCTCGAGATAAATTATTTTCATTACAATTATTATTACATCATGGAGTTGATATTCCCACAACTGGTTTTGCCAATTCACCTTTAGATACTGATGATTTGATAAAAATGGTTGGCGGTTCACCTTTGATTGTAAAATTGCTCGAAGGCACTCAAGGAAAAGGTGTCGTTTTGGCCGAAACAAAAAAAGCTGCCGAATCAGTTATTAATGCTTTTAAAAGTTTAAATGCCAATATATTAGTTCAAGAATTTATAAAAGAAGCAGATGGAAAAGATTTGCGCTTATTTGTAGTCGATGGAAAAGTTGTTGCAGCAATTCAGCGTGAAGCAGCGCCAGGAGAATTCAGAGCCAATATACACATGGGTGGAACAGCTTCTGTCATCAAACCAACTGCCGATGAAAAGAGAATTGCAATAAAAGCAGCCAAAGCAATGGATTTAAAAGTCGCTGGTGTAGATATAATACGTTCTTCAAAAGGACCTTTATTACTTGAAGTCAACTCTTCACCTGGTCTTGAAGGCATTGAAGGTGCTACTAATAAAGATATTGCAGGCGAAATGATAAAAGCAATTGAGAAAAATTTTAAAATAAAATAGCTTTTATTAAAAAAAATATAAATTACAAACTCCACTCCTAACTTTTAACTATATTTGCACGCAATTTAACTACAACTACAAATTGCAATGAAAGCACACATAACCAAAATCGTTGGCGAAGGACTTACATACGACGATGTACTGCTAATACCAAACTATTCTGAAGTTTTACCTCGCGAAGTTAGTATTCAATCAAAGTTTTCGAGAAACATAACTTTAAATGTTCCTATTGTTTCTGCTGCTATGGACACCGTAACAGAAAGTTCTATGGCAATAGCAATGGCGCAAGAAGGCGGCATTGGTGTTTTGCATAAAAACATGACAATTGAGCAACAAGCTGCCAAAGTTAGAAAAGTAAAACGTGCCGAAGCCGGAATGATTATTGATCCTGTAACTTTACCACTAACAGCAACAGTTGGTGATGCAAAAATGGCGATGAAAGAATTCGGCATTGGTGGAATTCCAGTTGTGGATGAAAACGGAATTTTAAAAGGAATTGCAACTAACAGAGATTTACGTTTCGAAAAAATAAATTCGCGTTCCATTTTAGAAGTAATGACTTCAAAAAATTTGGTTACAGCTGCCGTTGGAACTACTTTGCAAGAAGCTGAAGGCATTTTACAAGAAAATAAGATTGAAAAACTTCCTGTGGTTGATGCTAATTATAAGTTAGTTGGACTAATCACTTTTAGAGATATTACAAAATTGGCTCAAAAACCAATAGCCAACAAAGATAAATTCGGTCGTTTGAGAGTTGCCGCAGCACTTGGTGTTACAGCAGATGTACTTGAAAGAGCATCGGCACTTGTAAATGCTGGTGTTGATGCCGTAATTATTGATACAGCACATGGTCATACACAAGGCGTTGTTTCAGTCTTAAAAGAAGTAAAAACTAAATTTCCAAACCTTGATGTTGTGGTTGGGAATATTGCTACACCAGAAGCCGCATTATATTTAGCACAAAACGGTGCAGATGCTGTAAAAGTCGGAATTGGACCAGGTTCTATTTGTACAACAAGAGTTGTCGCAGGTGTTGGTTTTCCTCAATTTTCAGCAGTTTTAGAAGTGGCTGCTGCCTTACGTGGTACAGGTGTTCCAGTAATTGCTGACGGTGGAATTCGTTATACAGGTGATATTCCAAAAGCTATTGCTGCTGGTGCTGATTGTGTTATGCTAGGCTCGCTTTTAGCAGGAACAAAAGAATCTCCTGGAGAAACTATTATTTTTGAAGGAAGAAAATTCAAATCTTATAGAGGTATGGGGTCAATAGAAGCTATGGAAGATGGTTCAAAAGATCGTTATTTTCAAGATGTTGAAGACGATGTAAAAAAACTAGTTCCAGAGGGAATTGTGGGACGTGTACCCTACAAAGGAGAACTTAACGAAAGTATGCAACAATTTATCGGCGGATTAAGAGCTGGGATGGGATACTGCGGTTCAAAAGATATACCAACTTTGCAAGAAACTGGAAGATTCGTAAGAATAACAGCTAGCGGAATTGGAGAAAGCCATCCACATAATGTTACTATTACCAAAGAAGCACCTAATTATTCGAGATAATCACAAAATAAAATAATGGCTCGATATCAAGAAAACGACCTACCAAAAGCGAAACTAAACGCAAGTTCTTTAAGCAAAGCACTACTAATATTCAAATATGCAGACAATCACAAATGGAAATTCTATTTGGGATTGATTTTCCTCTTGTTAACTGGTGGAACTGCATTGGCATTTCCAAAATTATTAGGAATGTTAGTCGATTGTGTCAATGCAAAAGATTTGGTCAAAGCCAAAAATGTTGCCCTTGGATTAATGGGAATTTTGATGTTACAATCGTTCTTTTCTTTTTTTAGATTATCATTATTTATAAATTTTACTGAAAATACGCTGGCTAACATCCGATTGGCTTTATATAGTAATTTGATAAAATTACCAATGACGTTCTTTTCTCAAAAAAGAGTTGGTGAATTAAATAGCAGAATTAGTTCGGATATTACTCAAATTCAAGATACATTAACATCAACCATAGCTGAATTTTTACGACAATTTATTTTAATAATAGGTGGAATTATTTTCTTGGCAACCATAAGTCCAAAGTTGACTTTGATGATGTTATCAATTGTTCCTGTCGTGGCAGTTGCTGCTGTTATTTTTGGCAGATTTATTAGAAAATATTCAAAAAAAGTACAAGATCAAGTAGCCGAAAGTCAGGTAATTGTAGAAGAAACTTTGCAAGGAATTACCAATGTAAAAGCTTTTGCTAACGAATGGTATGAAATTGCAAGATATAAAGGTAAAATTCAAGAAATTGTAAAAATTGCCATCAAAGGCGGACAATATCGCGGTTACTTTGCATCGTTTATTATTTTCTGTTTGTTTGGTGCTATTGTTGCCGTAGTTTGGTATGGTGTAAGTTTGTGCATAAATGGTGAAATTAAAGGCGTTGGCGAACTGATTTCGTTTGTATTATATTCAACTTTTATTGGTGCTTCGTTTGGTGGAATTGCCGAATTATATGCTCAAATTCAAAAAGCCGTTGGTGCTACCGAAAGAGTATTTGAACTTCTAGACGAAATGCCTGAAAAAATAAATTCTAATCAAAATCAATCAACAGAAAAAATAAAAGGAAATGTGACTTTCAAAAATGTTGCTTTTCATTATCCGTCGCGACCAGAAGTTCAAGTTTTAAAAGATGTGAGTTTTACAGCCAATTTTGGTCAAAAGATTGCACTTGTTGGTCCGAGTGGTGCTGGTAAATCTACTATATCTTCGCTCCTATTGCGCTTTTACGATATTGAAAGCGGACAAATTTTAATTGATGATAAAAACATTTACCATTATGATTTAGAAAATCTTCGTGGCAATATGAGTATAGTTCCGCAAGACGTGATTTTATTTGGCGGAAGTATTCGTGAAAACATTGCTTATGGAAAACCAAATGCAAGTGAAGAAGAAATTATGATTGCTGCCAAACAAGCAAATGCATTCGATTTTGTTAATGGATTTCCAGAAAAATTCGACACTTTGGTTGGAGAACGCGGTATAAAACTTTCTGGAGGACAACGTCAACGCATTGCTATTGCTCGTGCCTTATTAAAAAACCCGAGTATTCTAATTTTGGACGAAGCTACCTCTTCATTAGACAGCGAAAGCGAAAAATTAGTGCAAGAAGCATTAGAAAACTTAATGGAAGGCAGAACGAGTATTATTATTGCTCACCGTCTTTCTACCATTAGAAGTGCCGATGCTATTTTAGTTCTAAACGAAGGTAAAATTGCTGAAAAAGGAACTCATAAAGAACTAGTAGATATTGAGAATGGTATTTATAAGAACTTGAGTAACTTGCAGTTTAATGAGTATTAAAAATAATGCTTACAATTTTATCTTTTCCAGCAACAATAGCAGTTGAAGCATCAATAAATCGAATTGTATAAAAGGAATTATCGGAACTAATTTGTTTCCAATTACTTCCTTTATCATTTGAATAATAAATACCAGTTGCACCAACAGAAACTAGTTTTTTACCATTACTATTTGGTACATATTGAATACAGGAAGCATAACCAAAGCCTGTGTTTTCTGCAATTAATTTCCATGTTTTTCCGCCGTCATTTGTTACTGCTTTATTTCCAAAATTTTGGGTTGGTTGTTCAAAATTTCCACCAGCCACAATTCCTTTTTTTTTATCATAAAAATCGGCGGAGAAAATTCCGGTCATGCTTTCACCTTGCACAATGGGTGTTTCATATACTTCCCATATTTCTCCTTTATCTTTAGAAAAGAAAACACGAGATTTTTTTCCGCCCGAAACAATCCACACTAAGTTTTCTTTTACAACTATATTGGAGTTACTTGCCGCAAATGCAGCTTCACCATCAACCGTTTTTGGTAATTTATCACAAGAAATTTTATGCCAAGAATTTCCACCATCATTTGTTATTATAATTGGTAAACAACCATCAATTGGATCGCCTATTGCAATTCCATCTAGGTTATTCCAAAATTGCATACTGTCAAAAAACACTTTTTCATTTGTATCTGAATAGACTAATTTAACCAAATTCAACTCTTTTGAAATTTTGTATAAATTAGCTGGACTTCCAATATTTAGAACAAAAATAGCGTCATCTGTTTGTGCAATACTTCTATATTCTAACGAAATGGAATCTTTATCAACTCTAATTTCTTTTTGGGTTCCATCTTTTAAGTTGATATAACCAACTCTACTTTTATTTCCAGCATAAAAAACTTTGTTTTCTGAAACTGAAATGGCTCTTATGCTAATTTTATCTTGCAACAAAGTATCTATCAAAATCGTTGTGAAATCGACTTTTTTATCATTAAAAGTCGATTTACATGAAATAATAAAGGTTAAAAATATTGTTAAAAAAATTGAATTCTTCATCGCTACTAGCCTATTTTATTGCTAATATACAAATTTATCTTTCGGTTCACTTACTTTCTTTCAATTCTTGGCACAGATATTGAATACTTCATTAGGAAATCAATTATAAACTATAATTTATATATTATGAAAGCGAAAATTCTACTTACATCTCTTATGAGTTTGCTGTTGGCAAGTTCATTTGCGCAAGACAAAACCACGGTCAATGCAATGAGTTCAGAAATTAGTGACAATCTTGATTTACGAGCAATTGCTTCAATATTTGGTGATTCAGAAAATCTTGAAGATTTTGAAAAAAGGTTAAATGACCCCAAAATGCAACTTTCAAATTTAGATTTGAATAATGATGATCAAGTTGACTATTTAAGAGTTATTGAAACTGTTGAAGGAAGAGCGCACTTAATTGTAGTTCAATCGGTTTTAGGCAAAGACTTATTTCAAGACGTTGCTACTATTGAAGTTGAAAAAGACGATAACAATCGTGTGCAAGTGCAAGTAGTTGGTAATGTTTATATGTATGGAGATAATTATATTTATGAGCCAGTTTATGTTCGCACACCTATAATTTATGATAATTTCTGGGTGTCAAGTTATCGCCCTTATTATTCAAGCTGGTATTGGGGTTACTATCCAAGTTATTACACATTTTGGAATCCGTACCCTGTTTTTAGATACCGAAATAATGTAGCAATGTGGATTAATTATGACTACCAATACAATTATGTAAACTATAGAAGATGTCATGTTGCGTATAATAATTATTACCATAGAAGAGGAAACGGTTTTGAAAGTCACTATCCTAACCGTTCATTTTCTAACAGAAATTCTGGTTATACTAATAGGTATGAACTTGAAAAAACAAGATCAACGACTAGAAAAGACGTAGCCTATAACACTACTAGAAATATTGATAGAAATTCAACTGTTAGAAGTAATTCAACAACAAGAAATGAAAATTCTACCGTTCGTGAAACCACTAGAGCAATTGGTAATCAAACAAGAAGTCAAAATGTAAAATTTGAAAATTCTCCCGTTCGTGAAACCACTAGAGCAATTAGTAATCAAACTAGAAGTAATTCAAATGTACAAACTAAAAGAGAATCTTCTTCAAGAAGCTTAGGATTGCAAAGCTCACGTTATTCTGAAAATAGAAGCCAATCAGAAACTTCAAGAGCAAACTCTGGTAGTGGAAGAAGATAGATTCCAATTAAAATTAAGAATAAATAGGTTAGCCATTTCGCTAGCCTTTTTTTGTTAGTAATTTTATAATATCTTTCCAAAATTATGCAAATGATTTTCTCAATTTTTTTAGTTACATTTGATTATCAATAAAAGCCAAAATGAAAATAGATTTAAAAAACATATTTACCGCAAATTTACCAGCCGATTCTAACGATACAAATCAAGTTAGACAAGTTTATAGCGCCTGTTTTTCTTATGTAAATCCAACTCCTACTTCAAATCCAAAATTGATTCATTACACAAAGGAAGTGGCTGAATTAATAGGTATTACAGACGACGATGTAAAATCAAATGAATTTTTAGAAGCTTTTTCTGGAAATAAAGTTTTAGAAAATTCAAAACCCTTTTCCATGTGTTATGGCGGACACCAATTTGGTCATTGGGCAGGACAATTAGGCGACGGAAGAGCAATTAATTTATTTGAAATTGAAAAAGAAAATTCAATTTATACAATACAACTTAAAGGAGCTGGAAAAACACCTTATTCAAGAACAGCCGATGGTTTAGCGGTTTTACGCTCTTCGATTCGCGAACATTTATGTAGTGAAGCAATGCATCATTTGGGCGTTCCAACTACTCGATCGCTTTCGTTATGTCTATCTGGCAATCAAGTGCTAAGAGATGTTTTATATGATGGAAATGCAGCTTATGAAAAAGGAGCTATTGTTTGTAGAGTTGCACCATCTTTTATTCGTTTTGGAAATTTTGAAATTTTTTCTGCTAGAAACGATATTCAAAATTTAAAATTACTCACTGATTTTACCATCAAACATTACTATAAAGAAGTTGAATCTGAGGATAAAGAAAAATATATTCATTTTTTTGAACTTGTTGCTAATAAAACACTTGAGATGATTATTCATTGGCAACGCGTAGGATTTGTTCATGGAGTTATGAATACCGATAATATGTCAATTCACGGAATCACAATTGATTATGGACCGTATGGTTGGTTGGAAGATTACAATCCAAATTGGACACCTAATACAACAGACCGAGAACACAAACGGTATAGATTTGGTAATCAATCAGAAATTGCTTTGTGGAATTTATATCAACTTGCCAATTCGCTATATCCTTTAGTAAACGAAGCGGCTCCCTTTGAAAAAGTATTGTCCAATTTTAAAGATAATTTTGAAGAGCGCTATTATACCATGATGTCTAATAAATTAGGGTTATTCAAAACAAATAGAAAAGATAAAAAATTAATTATTGAACTAGAGCAATTACTTCAAGTGACTGAAACAGATATGACTATTTTCTTTAGAGAATTAAGTTACATCAAAAAAGAATATTCAACTGGTTGTGGAATTTCAATTGTAAATAATTCATTTTATAAACCAAACGAACTCACAAAATCAGTTTTAAAAGAATGGGAAAAATGGTTCAAAAAATACATGCTTCGACTTAATGAAGAAACAATCTCTGACGAAGAAAAGAAATCAAAAATGAATCAATTAAATCCTAAATATGTTCTTAGAAATTATATGGCACAATTAGCGATTGAAGGTGCCGAAATTGAAGATTATTCAGTTTTAAATGAACTAGTTGAGTTATTAAAAAAACCCTATGAAGAGCAACCTGAATTTGAAAAATGGTACGCAAAACGACCCGATTGGGCAAGAGAAAAGGTAGGCTGTTCAATGCTTTCTTGTAGTTCTTAATTTTTTTTATAATTTAGTAATCAAAAAAAATTACTATTGTTGTGAATAAAACTTATAAAACCATCGATGAATATATTGATTTGCAAGAACCTAGAGTTAGATCAGTTTTAGAAAGAGTTAGAAAAGCCATAAGCAAAGCCGCGCCAAATGCAACAGAAACTATAAGTTATGCAATGCCTACATTCAAATATTATGGCTATTTGGTTCATTTTGCGGTTTTCAAAAATCATATAGGGCTTTACCCAAGTCCAGATGTAATTGTCGCTTTTGAAGAAGAATTAAAAGAATATAAAACTTCTAAAAAGGCTGTACAATTTTTACTTCACAAACCTATACCTTATGATTTGATTGCCAACATTACAAAGTTTAGAGTCAAACAGAATTATGATAAAGCAAAGAAAATTTAATGCAAAAATTATTGAAATTGAATTTTTAAACTATCCTTCAACAACAACTTCACCTTCCCAATTCATAAATCCACCTTCAAGATTATAGGTGTTTTCAAAACCCATTTGATTCATTATAGAACATGCTTGACCACTTCTCCCTCCTGCTTTACAATACACATAATAATTTTTTGACTTATCTAATTCTTCTAATCGATAAATAAAACTTTGTCCTTTATATATATCATTAAAAATAGCTTTTGGAATAAAACCTTCGTTCCATTCGTCTTCTGTTCTTACATCTAAAATAACTGCATTAGCGTCATTTTTTAATTGTTCGGCCCATTCATTCTGTGGTAAATTCATCTTTTAATTTTTATTCAAATATAATTTTTTTTGAATTTTCAGCAACAAATTATTTTAAAATTCTACTTCTATTTTTAATTTATACTGATAATTAAATAGTTAGCTGTTTTTAACAAAAAAACAACAACAAAAAAGTTGATTGAATTGAAAATAGAATTACATTTGTATATACAAATATTGTATTTACAATTATGAGAATTGAAGAAATAACAAAATCAAATGTAAAAATGGACGATTCCAAAAGAATTGTCTTAAATATTCTTTACACTAACAATATAATTGGTGATAAGTTTCTTGATATCTTAAAACCTTTTGATTTATCAGGAGAACAGTATAATGTATTAAGAATAGTAAGAGGTCAAAAAGGCAATCCAGCTAATATGTGTTTGATTCAAGAGCGAATGATTACCAAAAATAGTAATACTACTCGATTGATAGACAAATTATTATTAAAGGAATTAGTCACTCGAAATGTTTGCCCAGAAAATAGAAGAAAAATTGAAATAGCAATCACAAAAAAAGGATTAGATGTTTTACAAGAGTTAGATCCAAAAGTAAAAGAACATGAAGAAAACTTTGCTACTAATCTTTCAGCAAAAGAAGTACAACAATTAATTACATTATTAGAAAAATATAGACAAGTAAAATAAATAATTAGATATGAGTAATTTTATAGAAAATGCAAACTGGCGTTATGCCACCAAAAAATTTGATGCAACTAAAAAAGTATCAAAAGATGATTTAGAAAAATTAAAAGAAGCTATCCGATTATCTTCTTCATCTTATGGGCTTCAACCCTATCAAGTTTTTATTATTGAAAATCCTGAAATAAGACAACAATTACTTCCAGCTTCATGGGGTCAAACTCAAATTGTTGATGCTGCTTTTGTAGTAGTATTTGCAAGCATTACCAACATTGGAGAAAAAGAAATTGATGCGTATTTAAAAAATATCACAGAAACTCGAGGAATTCTAATGGAATCGATTCAAGGTTATGCTGATTTTATGAAATCTAAGATAACAACTTTGCCTCTTGAAGATAGAAATACTTGGACTTCAAAACAAACTTACATTGCTTTAGCAAACTTATTGAGCGCTGCTGCAGAACTAAAAATAGATGTAACTCCAATGGAAGGCTTTGTTTCGGAGAAATACAACGAAATTTTAGGCTTATCTGAAAAGAACCTAAATGCAAGCTTAGTAGCAACTGTTGGTTACCGTCACGAAGAAGATGCGACACAACACTATGCAAAAGTGCGCAAATCAAACGAAGAATTATTTATCAATTTATAATCATTAACTATTTAACACTTTATTTTTATGAAAAATTTAAAAACAATTGCAATTGCATTATTCTTAGCTGTAACAACATTAGGAATAGCTCAAACAAAAAAAATCGATGCTTCAAAAAGTTCAGTAGCATGGATTGGAAAAAAAGTAACTGGTCAACACAATGGAACTATTAACCTTAAAGAAGGTGCTTTAGTTTTCAAAAATAATAAACTAAAAGGTGGAACTTTTACAGTTGATATGTCTTCAATAAACACAACTGATTTGACAGGTGAATACAAAGGAAAATTAGATGGGCACTTAAAAGCTGATGATTTTTTTGGAACAGACAAATACCCAACTTCTAAATTAGTTTTCAAAAAAATTGCTGATAAAGGAAATGGTGTTTACTTTGTAACAGCTGATTTAACAATTAAAGATGTGAAAAAAGCAATTACATTTGATATGAATGTTAAAGGTAATGTTGCTACAACTACTCTAAAAATCGACAGAACTAAATACGGAATCAAATATGGTTCAGGAAGTTTCTTTGATAATTTAGGTGATAAATCTATCAACGACGAATTTCAATTAGATGTAATATTACAATTCTAATAATTACTTGACTAGTCCTAAATAATCTGTATCGATTATTTAGGACTAGTCAACTATCTTTGCTAAATGAAAAAAGTCCTAGTTATTGACAATTATGATAGTTTTACCTACAATTTGGTGCATTACCTAGAAGCATTAAACTGTGAAGTAACCGTTTATAGAAACGATGAATTCGAATTGGATGAAATAGCCACTTTTACCAAAATTTTACTTTCGCCAGGTCCAGGAATTCCAGATGAAGCTGGACTTTTGAAAGAAGTTATAAAAACATATGCTTCAACTAAAAGCATCTTAGGAATTTGTTTGGGTCAACAAGCAATTGGAGAAGTTTTTGGTGGTAAATTAGAAAATCTCAATCAAGTTTTTCACGGTATTGCAACCAAAATTGAAGTAATTGAACCAAACGATTTATTGTTTAATAATTTACCTCCTACATTTGACGTTGGCCGCTATCACTCATGGGTAATTTCAAAAGAAAATTTCCCTGAAGATTTAGAAATAACTTCAATAGATACAAATGGAGAAATCATGTCCATTAGTCATAAAAAGTTCGATGTAAAAGGTGTTCAATTTCACCCAGAAAGTATCTTAACACCAAACGGAAAACAGATTTTAGGAAACTGGTTGAACTTTTAATTAGCCACAGATTCACAGATTCTAATTTTTAGAAAAGATAAAAAATCTGTGCTAATCAGTGTAATCTGTTTCAAAAAAAATCGCAAACTAGATTACTAATTTGCGATTTTACTATTATTTAAATTAATAGTTTATTTCAATTTATTCTTCAAAACTTTAGAAACACCGTTTTTGTGCAACACAATTCCAGTAGATTTTAATTGCACGAATGCTTTTGTAACGTATAAATAACCTTTGTAATCATTGGTTTCGCCCCAAGAATTTTTTACTTTATAATAGGTTCTTCCATTTTGATCTTTAGCTGAACCAACTATTTGCATTGCGTGATCATCAGTAGTGTAAAGACTGTACAAACCTTCTAAACGCATATCTTCATTAATATCTTTTTCTGGCATTGGACCATCAAAAAGTGTTTTCTTTTGCTCATCGGTAATGTTGTACAAATCCATATTTGGTACAAAAGCTACTCCATTTTTCCAACTAAAATAAGGTTCAGAAACATCAGATGACCAAGCAACTGTATAACCTTTATCCAACGCATAATCAATAATATCTGTCAACTCTGTCATCGGAACATTGTATAACTGATCATAACTCCAGTTGTCTGGCACTGGCATAACCATTTTTTCATAATAAGGAGAATCTTTATAATTTGAAAATTCAATATAATCATCAGGGTTTATTCCAACTACTTCTTTAGCAAATGTATGCGGATTGTATTCTTTACCAGCGTAAGTGAAAGTTGTTGGTAATTTTCCTAATTTTTCATCTAAATAATTATTGATATCAGTAACCCACGAAGTTCCTTTTGTCGGACTAGGATTCTTGATATACTCATCTAAAATTGATTTAAATTTATCTTGAAACTCTCCTGATTTTACGGTTCCTTTTCCGTAATCTTCAAGAGTATAAGCCGATTGTGGCATTGCTCCATATTTGCGCATACTATTCAAAACATCATGTGTTTCGCCTCCATCGCCTAAGCCCATATTTCCATTAAAAAGAATGTAATTTCTAGCTTTTGACAAGTAAACGTGTCTTGCAGTATAAATTTCTGCTAAATCAACCGGTTGTTTTCCCATGCGAATCATTTCTGATTCTAGAAAAGAATTTCCCGAATAACTCCAACATGTTCCAGCAGAACCTTGATTTTTTACAGAAGTAGTTTCCAAATTTTTGACATTAGAAAACACATATTTTGAATTTAGTGAAGCATTATTGATTACTTTTTTAATCAAATCATCTTGGGCGAACAAACTAATTGAGCAAAACAACCCAACAACTAATAGACTTTTTCTCATTTTATAAATTATTTTGATTGTAAAAGTAAAATTTTATACCAAATTCACTTTTATTTTTACATCTTTTTATCTGGTAAAAACTAGTTGATTTCCTTTAGAAAGATTGTCATCAAAACGATAACCTTCATAATTGAAACCTTTCAAGTCATCAATAGTTTCGGCATTTGTATCTACAATATATCGCACCATTAAGCCTCTAGCCTTTTTGGCAAAAAAGCTAATCATTTTCAATTTTCCATCTTTGTAATCTTTGAATTCTGGCGTAATTACTGTAACCTTTAACGCTTTCACATCTATAGCCGAAAAATATTCGTTACTTGCCAAATTGACAAATAAATCGCCGTTTTTCAATTCTTTATTCAAAGCAGTTGTAATTGTTTTTTTCCAAAAATCGTATAAGTTTTTGCTTTCGCCAATGGGTAATTTTGTTCCCATTTCTAATCTATATGGTTGCATTAAATCTAATGGTTTCAAAATCCCATACAATCCAGATAGAATTCGGAGTTTCTCTTGCAAAACAGCGACTTTTTCCATCGAAAGTGAAAACGCATCCAAACCTGTATAAACATCGCCATCAAAGGCGTAAAGCGCAGGGCGAGCATTTTCTGTAGTAAATGGTGTTTTCCAATCTTTATTTCGTTGCCAATTGAGTTCGCCTAATTTATCTGAAATCGCCATTAACTCAGACAATTCTTTAGGCGATTTTTGCTTGATAACAGTGTTAATAATTTTGCTTTCTTTCAAAAAATCACTTTGCGAGAACTGAATTGTTGGCAAAGGTTTTTCAAAATCCAAAGCTTTAGAAGGAGAAATTACTATTTTCATTAGATAAATTTATTTTCAAAAATACAAAAGGATAATGACATTTAAAATTTTAGTTTAACTTCGAACAACAAACTAAAAAACAATCAACACTAAACATAAAACTTAGATATGTTTGTTAAGTTATTGGTAGTTTAGAGGTTAATTTAAATTTTAAAATTTTTGTTTTCCAACTACTAATTCAAAAAAAAGTTTAAAATCTGAGATTAATGACCAAAATGGATATTTGAAAGTAGCAGGTTTATTTTTTTCAAAGAAGAAATGTCCAGACCATGCAAAACCATACCCTACAATTGGAAGAATCCATAAATGTTCGTATTGATTTGAGATGGTAAAATAAGATAACAACACAAAAAACAACAAAGTTCCAACAAAATGCAAAATTCTAGAAGTTTTGTTGCTGTGTTCTGTCAAATAAAAAGCATAAAAATCGCTGTATTTTTTTATTCTTTCCATGTTTTACTCTTCCAAATCAATTAAAAAACTATTCAAAAACGCTACTGATTTTTCAATATCATAGTGTAATATTCTATCTTCTTTTACAAAAGGAACTTCTTCTCTATAAGATTTTAAGAACATTTCTATAAAGTCACTTGATTTTAAAGGTCGTCTGAATTCAATAGCTTGCGAGGCATTCATCAATTCTATAGCCAAAATACGCTCTAAGTTTTCCATAACTTTCAAGCATTTGGTTGCTGCGTTTGCTCCCATCGAAACGTGATCTTCTTGTCCGTTACTTGAAACAATACTGTCAATACTGGCTGGAGTAGCCAATTGTTTGTTCTGACTAGCAATACTTGCAGCCGTATATTGTGGAATCATAAAACCTGAATTCAAACCAGGATTGTCCACTAAAAAAGCAGGCAAACCGCGTAAACCTGAAATTAATTGGTACGTTCTTCTTTCTGAAATACTTCCTAATTCTGATAAAGCAATCGCTAGAAAATCTAGAGCCAAAGCTAAAGGTTGACCGTGGAAATTCCCACCTGAAATAATGACATCTTCACCCACAAAAATATTTGGATTATCCGTAACCGAATTAATTTCTGTCTTAAATACTTTCTTTACATAATCAATTGCATCTTTCGAAGCTCCATGCACTTGCGGAATACATCTAAACGAATAAGGATCTTGAACGTGTTGCTTTTGTTGTATAATAATTTGACTTTCTTCCAACAATTCTGTCATACGTTTAGCAGTCACAATCTGTCCTTTATGTGGTCGAACATAATGTATCAACTCATTAAAAGGTTCAATTCTTCCATCAAATCCTTCTAATGAAATGGCCGAAATTACATCAGCTAAATAAGAATATTTCATCGCTTTTAGCAAAATAAAACTTCCGTATGAACTCATAAACTGCGTTCCATTCAACAATGCCAACCCTTCTTTAGATTGCAAAACGATTGGTTGCCAATTAAATTTCTTCAAAACTTCTGATGAATGTACTTTCTTACCTTCAAAATTTACTTCGCCTTCGCCTAATAAAGGTAACGATAAATGTGCCAACGGAGCCAAATCGCCACTTGCACCAAGCGAACCTTGAGTATAAATTACAGGCAAAATAGCATTATTATAAAAATCAACCAAGCGTTCAACCGTTTGCAATTGCACTCCAGAATTTCCATAACTCAAACTCTGAATTTTAAGCAACAACATGATTTTTACAATCTCTTGTGGCACTTCATCTCCGGTTCCACAAGCATGCGACTTTACTAAATTTTCTTGAAGTTGCGATAAGTTTTCATCAGAGATAATTACATTACACAACGAACCAAAACCTGTATTGATTCCGTAAATCGGTTGGTCGTGCGAAGCCATTTTCTTATCCAAATACTCACGACATTTTTGAATATTGATTTTAGCTTCTTCCGATAAGGCAATTGGTTTGTGCTGCGATATAATGTCTTGCAAAGTCTCTAATTGCAACACTTCCGAACTGATGTAATGCGAATGCTCCATTTTTGAATATAATTTGAGTTCAAAATTCAGCAAACAATTGTTAAAATACAACTATTTTAACTTCTATTTTAGTATCAAATCAATAATTTTAGGATTTATGACAATTCAAATAATTTATTTTAAATACGATAACGATGTAAAATTTTGATATTCATAAAAACACAAACACCTTTTATTTAATTAAGTAAAAAAACTACTCTTGAAATGTATGATGCACCAACCAAATGGCTATGCAAAATATTTATTCCAAAAGAGATTGAAAGTGTTTTAGGAAAAGAAAAAGTTAGCATCAAAATTAAAAGCTATAACGACTTGAAACAATTTCTTTTATAGAAATAGGTTAAAATTACCACTAAAACCCCTAGCCTAGATAGTAATGGTATCCTTTTTTTTTCTTTAAAAAGGAAAGACCTGTCTGCCGGCAGGCAGGTATAGTGGAGAGCTGGACACAAGCTCCAAAAGATCGAACTGACGAAGTAAATAGCTCCTAAAAATTATTCTTCTACCTCACTAGCATTGCTTTGCGAATAACCGCGCCATTTTTCGATACAATCTTGCATATCTTGTGGCAGTTCGGTGTCAAATCGCATCATTTCGCCAGTTGTAGGATGCTTAAATCCAAGTGTTTTGGCATGAAGTGCTTGTCTTGGTAATATCTTGAAACAGTTATCGATAAACTGCTTGTATTTGGTAAAAGTAGTTCCTTTCAAAATCAAATCGCCGCCATAACGCGCATCGTTGAATAAAGTATGCCCGATGTGTTTCATGTGTACACGAATTTGGTGCGTTCTTCCGGTTTCTAAAATGCAAGAAACTAAGGTTACATAACCAAAACGCTCTAAAACTTTATAGTGCGTAATTGCAGGTTTTCCTATTTCTGGGTCGGCAAAAACAGCCATTTGCATGCGGTCTTTTACGTGGCGTGCTATATTGCCTTCTATCGTGCCTTCGTCTTCTTTGACATTTCCCCAAACAAGCGCAATATATTCTCTTTCAGACGTTTTGGCTTCAAATTGTTTGGCAAGATGCGTCATAGCCGCTTCGGTTTTAGCAATAACCAACAATCCAGAAGTGTCTTTATCGATACGATGAACCAAACCTGGTCGTTCGGAACTATTCATAGGCAAGTTTTCAAAATGAAATGCCAACGCGTTCACCAATGTTCCGGTATAATTTCCGTGACCTGGATGCACTACAAAGTCTGGCGGTTTGTTAATAAGCAACAAAGCATCGTCTTCGTAAACAATATCTAGCGGAATATCTTCGGGGTCAACTCGGTTTTCAAACGGTGGATGCGACAACAAAATACGAATAACATCCAAAGGTTTTACCTTATAATTCGACTTTACTGGAATATCATTTACATAAATATCGCCATTAGTAGCCGCCGTTTGTATCTTATTACGAGTAGCATTCGGAATCAAATTCATCAAATACTTGTCTATTCGTAACAAGGCTTGACCATTGGGCACATCAAATCGGTAGTGTTCGAATAATTCGTCTTCTACAATTTCGTCAATCTGATTATTGTCCATCGGTTGGTGGTGTTTCTGTTTGAGGTTCTTCAACAGGCGTTTCGGTTGAAGTTGCTGTTGTATCTTGTTCCATTTCTTCAAATTTAACTTTTCCGTCACCTAAAACCAAATCTATTTTGGATGATTTAAAGACTTTCGTTCCCGGATTTAGTTTTTTTCCGTTGTAACGCATTTCAAGAACCATGTCTTTTCCCATGTGAGGACTGTAAGTAATTTCGCCTTCTTCTAAACCAAGAGAACGCAAAGTTGGAACTGCTTGACGATACGTTTTCTGAACCAAATTGGGCACGGTTACCATTTTAAATCCAGAAGAATTAATTTTGATATATACTTTTCTATCTTCTTTTACTTTAGCACCTGGTAAAGGATCTTGCTCTACAACTGAATGTTTAGGGAAATCTTTATTGTAATCAACACTGTCTAGCAAAACGTAGTCCAAATCTAAATCATCTAGTTTTTCTTCGACTTGTTCTTCGGTTAGTTTTGCCAAATTAGGAACCGTAATTTCCTCACCATGGTTGGTTGTAAAGGTTAACCAATGAAAAAACAAGTAGGCAATTGCACAAACAATCACTATAGCTGCTAGCATTTGCATAAAAAATACTCTACTCTTAAAATAGTTTCGTAAACTCATAAAAAATATATTTATCGCAAAGATATAATTTTTATACTGATTGTTATTTTATAATTATTCAATAAAAATTGACTAAAAAAAACATGCATTGGCATTGTACTACATAAAATCAATTAAATCATTAATAAGATTAGTACAAGTTTAAACAAATGTGCTATTTTTGTATAGTAATTAATAAAAAAATACAATGAATGTAGCTGTTGTAATGGGCGGATACTCTGACGAATCGGTAATTTCGGTTAGAAGTGGTCAACTTATTTTAAATCATATCGATAAAAACAAGTACAAACCCTTTGAAGTTCATATACTAAAAGAAGGTTGGTATTGCTTGATTGACCAACAAAAATATCCGATTAATAAGGCTGATTTTACTTTTACAAAAGACAATCAAACGGTAAAATTCGACATTGCAGTAAATACCATTCACGGTACGCCAGGCGAAGACGGACACATGCAAGCCTATTGGGAATTACTTGAATTGCCTTATACAGGTTGCAGTTTTTACCAATCGAGTTTGACTTTTAACAAGCGTGATACACTTTCGGTTTTATCAAAATTTAATATTCCGAAAGCCAATTCTATTTATTTATCTAAAGGAAATGAAATTGATGGCGAGAAAATCGTGAAAGAATTAGGATTGCCATTTTTTGTAAAACCCAATCAATCTGGGAGTTCACTAGGTGTTTCGAGAGTTAACTCGTTAGATGATTTTCCAAAAGCATTAGAATTTGCCTTTGCAGAAGACAATGATATTTTGATAGAATCCTATCTAAAAGGAAGAGAAGTTTCGGTTGGCGTAATCAAATACAACGGAGCAACCAAAGTAATGGGCATAACTGAAATTATTTCGCAAAACGAATTCTTTGATTATGAAGCTAAATATTTAGGAAAATCAGAAGAAGTAACGCCTGCCGATTTAACTGAAGAAATCAAAACTCGCGTTGAAGAAACCGCCAAAAAAGTATATGAATCATTAGGAATGTCAGGTTTTTCGAGAACCGATTTTATTATTATGAATGACATTCCGCATTTTATCGAAATCAATACCAATCCGGGATTGTCACCGCAAAGTATCTTTCCGCAACAAGCAGACTATTCAAAAATGCCAATGAGTGATTTGTTGGATAATGAAATTAAATTAGCTTTGGAAAGAAAACCTATTTGGAAGAAATAAAAATGGTTGTCAGTTCTCTGTTATCAGTTCTCTGTTAACTGACAACAGACAACAGACAACCGATAACTAAAAAACAATGAAAAAAGCTATATTTCCAGGTTCATTTGACCCAATAACTAACGGTCATTTTGACATTATTGAAAGAGGCATTTCACTATTTGATGAAGTGATTATTGCTATTGGAATCAATGCCGAAAAAAAATACATGTTTTCGCTTGAAGACAGAAAACGCTTTATCGAAGAAGCTTTTAAAGACGAACCAAAAGTAAGAGTTATCACTTACGAAGGTTTGACTATTGATTTATGCCGAAAAGAAAAAGCAGAATTCATATTACGTGGATTACGAAATCCAGCCGATTTTGAATTTGAAAAAGCCATTGCACACACCAACAGAAGATTGTCTAAAATAGAAACTGTGTTCTTATTGACAGCAGCAAAAACTTCTTATATTTCGTCAAGTATAGTTCGTGATGTATTGCGAAATGGCGGCGATTATACGGTTTTGGTTCCGGATTCTGTTAGGATTTAGTTTTCAGTCGCAGTCCCAGTTTTCAGTTTATACTGCTGAAAACTGCGACTGAAAACTGTGACTCAATTACCCCTCTTTCTTAACAACTTTTCGCGCCACTTCAATTTTAAACTTCTTTCCTTTCATTTTTTCATCACGAATGTTAGAAAGAAATTGTTTTACTTTTTTAGATTTTACAGCGGCAAACGAAATGAAATCTTTTACTTCAATCAAACCTAAATCGCCTTTTTCTAGTTTTCCTTTTTGAGAAAAGAAACCTACTATGTCAATTTTGTTTAACTTGTTTTTCTTTCCGCCACTAACATAAATCGTTTGAAATTCAGGTGGTTTTGGCAAAGTTGATGAATTTTCTACATTTAAAACGGGCATTTTATAATCTAAATAGTCCATTTTTTTCTCGCTTTCGTGAGCGATTATATAAGCCGTTCCCGAAGCTAACATTCTAGCCGTTCGTCCGTTTCTATGCGTGAATTCGTCTTCTTTTAAAGGCAAATGATAGTGAATTACGTGATTCATTTCGGGAATATCCAATCCGCGAGCTGCTAAATCTGTTGTTACCAAATAACTCACGCTTCCGTTTCTAAACTGAATTAAAGCGCGTTCACGTTCGTCTTGATCCATTCCACCGTGATAGTAGGTCGAATAAATTCCTTTTTCGTTTAAGGTGTCGCTAATGCGTTCGGCAGCATCACGATGGTTGCAAAAGATAATCGCCGCTTCCGATTTCAAAAAACAAAGCAAATGGAAAAGCGCATTGATTTTGTCTTTTTCTTTAGAAACGACCATTTTCAAACTCAAATTCAAGTTTTCTTCTTCAGTCGGAATAAAATCCAAAACCGTCGCATTAATCACTCGTGTATAGTTAGGAATTTCAATATCAGAAGTTGCCGAAACCAAAACACGTTTGTTTAACTTATTCAATCTCGAAATAATAAAACTCATTTGTTCATGAAAACCCAATTGCAAGGATTTATCAAATTCATCTAAAATCAACGTTTGAATGTTCTCGGTAGAAAAAGTGCCTCTATCGATATGATCGGCAATTCGTCCAGGCGTTCCAATCAAAACCGCTGGTGGATTGGATAAATTTTTGATTTCTGTTTCGATAGAATGACCGCCGTAGCAAACATTTACTTTGTAATCGGTTCCCATTTTTTTCCAAACTTGTTCAATTTGCAATCCCAATTCGCGTGATGGCACTAAAATTAAGCATTGAACATCTTTGCAAGTATCATCCAACATTTGAAAAATAGGCAATAAAAACGCTAATGTTTTTCCAGAACCTGTTGGTGAAAGTAGTAATACATTGGTGTCGTTCAAGATGGTTTCTTGCGCAGCCACCTGCATTTCGTTGAGTGCTTCTATCCCTAAATTAAGAAGAATATTGTTGGAATGTGGATTTTGATTCATACGGCAAAGGTAAAACCAATTTATGAATTATAAATTTAAAATTCTCCAACTGATTGATACGCTAATTTTTCAGGATATTCAGTATTCCAAAAGTTGGCAGATGAATTCCTTTTCTTGCAAATCTAAATCAGATTTTGAGACTATTTTCATTTTCAAACAACAATTTTATATTTTCATACGAGTTTTTCATGGCATCTTTTATTTGTTCTGGGTTTAGCCAAGCTACTTTTTCAATTCCTTCTTCGGCTTGTGGTGTTGGTGTTCCTTCAAAATTAGTTGTCATTTCAAACCAATGCGTTATTTTAAGCCTATAAACACCATTTCTTTTAAAAATATGATACGTTTTTTGAAGTTTTCTAGTGATTTTTAAATTTTGAACCCCTGTTTCTTCTTCGACTTCTCTTATTGAGCAATCTTCAATTTCTTCACCTTTGTCGCATCCGCCTTTTGGCAAATCCCATTTTCCGTTCCTAAAAATGAATAAAACGTCGCCATTCTTGTTATAAACCAATCCGCCACCCGCTTTTTTAACAGGAATTTTTTCTTTAACTTTCTTTAAAATTTCCTTTTCGTCAGGATAATACAAATAAGCTTTCTTAATTTTATTGTTAAACATTTTAACAATAAGTTGCTCAATATCAACACTTTCTAGCAGGAATAGTTGGAAATCGGTTTCTTTGGCAACTTCATTTGTCAAAAAAAGTGGTTTATCGTTCACAAAAACTTTATACATTTGTAGTATGATTTTTAATAAAGAAACAGCCGAAAAAACAGCCGAATTGCTTTTACAAATAAATGCAATTAAATTGAATCCGTCAAATCCTTTTAAGTGGGCTTCTGGTTGGAATTCACCAATCTATTGTGATAATCGTCTAACACTCTCATTTCCAGCGATAAGAAATTACATTCGAGATGAGTTTTCTAAGCAAATAACTGAAATTTATGGCAAACCAGATGTCATTGCTGGTGTTGCAACGGGCGCAATTGGCATTGGCATTCTTGTTGCAGAAGAGTTAGGACTGCCATTTGTGTACGTTAGACCCGAAGCAAAAAAGCACGGAAGACAGAATCAAGTGGAAGGTTTTTTGCAAAAAGGACAAAATGTTGTAGTGGTAGAAGATTTAATTTCGACAGGAAATAGCAGCTTATTAGCCGTTGAAGCACTAAAAGAAGCTGGTGCTCATGTAAAAGGAATGATTGCTATTTTTACTTATGGTTTTGATGTTGCCGAAGAAAATTTTAAAAATGCCAATGTAAATTTGAATACATTAAGCAATTACAACCATCTTTTAGAATTAGCCGTAGAAAAACAATATATTACAGAAAAAGAGCAAATTACTCTACAAGAATGGAGAAAAAATCCTTCGACTTGGAATGTGTAAATAGTTTATAGTTAGTGGTTTATTGTTAATAGTTTAAACAAAAAAATAAACCCAAAACAAATAACAACAAATAATAAAAAATGAACCTAGAAAGCCCTAAAGTTACTGTAGAAAAATCAGCAGAATATTTATTCAATGCTTTGATTGATGTGAAAAATTTTGAAAAGTTAATGCCTGAAAATATTGCTAAATTTGAAGTTCTTGGAGATGATATTTTCAATTTTGGTTTAAAAGGTATGCCTGAAATTAAATTACGATTGAAAGAAGGAATTCCTAATTCAAAAGTGGTTTTGAATGCTGCAAGTGATAAATTACCCTTTTCGTTGGTAGCAAATATCACTGCTGTTTCAGAAAACGCAAGTGATGTAAAGTTAGATTTTGAAGGCGAATTCAATCCTATGATGGCTATGATGATAAAAGGTCCAATCACGAAGTTTTTGGAAACTTTGGCTTCAAATATGCATAAATTGTAATTAATAAAGAAGCTGAATTTCTTTGATTCCATAAGTTTTGACAGAATCATCTTCTAGAAGAACTTCTAATTTGCCGTCATTTGTTACGCCTTGAATAATTCCCATAAAACGATTTTGATTTACATCTTCAAAAGGTATTGGAACATTAATTTTGAACAAATAACGGTGAAAATCATTCCAAACTTTATAAGCCTGATTAGAAAGTATCAAATTGCAATTTTGTTTGATATGAAAAATGATACTTTCAACAATAGTATCCAAATCAAATTCTTTACTCATAATTGATGCCATTGAAGAAGCTTTTGGCAAATTATCAAATGAAGTTTGATTAACATTCAATCCAATTCCGACGATTGATTCTATTTTACTGTCAGATTTGAAACTATTTTCTACCAAAATGCCACAAACTTTTTTATTGTCTGACATAATGTCGTTTGGCCATTTTATGCTTAAATTAGGTAAATTACATTCGGCTAATGATTGAATAACAGCCGAAGCAACCGCTACATTTAGATGAAAAATCTCATCAGCATTTTTTAAAACATCTTTAACCAAAACACTCATAATAAGATTTTTACCAGCCTCTGATATCCAACTTGCCCCCATTTGACCACGTCCTTTATGCTGACTTTGAGCCGTTATTACTGTGAAGTTTTCAAGCACATTTTTACTACTTAGTGATTTCAAATAATCATTGGTAGAATCTATGGCACCGAGTTTGATTAGTTTCATATAAATTTATAATTTAAACTTATGGTAAAGTTTCAAAATTAATCACAAAAAGTGATAACTTTGCAAACTTATACAAAATAAATACATGGCAAAAAAAACTACAAATGATGATATTTTATTAGCTCATATCATTAAAGGAATTGAAGAAGTAAAGGGTAATGATATTGATATTCTAGATTTAAGAGAAATAGACAATTCTGCATGTGATTATTTCGTTATATGTAACGGAAATTCAAATACTCAAGTAAATGCAATTGTTGGTTCTATTCAAAAAACAGTTTCTAAAGAAATAAAAGACAAACCTTGGCATGTTGAAGGTGCCGAAAATGGCGAATGGGTATTGATGGACTATGTAACGATTGTTGTACATGTTTTTCAAAAACATATTCGTGAATATTACAACATAGAAAGCCTTTGGGGCGATGCTAAAATAACCACAATTGAAAATAAATACTAAATAATGGCTGAAGAAAATAAACCAAATTTAAAAACACCTAAAGTTAATCCGTATTTTGTGTATGGAGTTTTAATTGTAATCTTTATTCTAATAAGTGTATTTTCGGGTGGATCATCTTTTAAAGAAGTATTACCTGTTAACACATCTGAATTCAACCAAATTCTTTCAAAAGGTGATGTTGAAAAAGTAACTGTTTATAATAAAACCGAAGCAGAAGTCTTTTTGAGTAAAAAAGCTCTTTTGGATACTGTAAAATATAAAGCTATTTATAAAGATTATTTGAATAGACCAAACAAAGGTCCACACTATACTTTAACCAACATTGGTAATGATGAGCTTTTTCAAAAAAAATTGGAAACAGCTGTTGCTGAAAAGAAATTAAAAAGTTATGATTTTCTTCAAAAAGAGGATTGGTCAGGATTAATTGGCTCATTACTTCCAATACTTTTAATACTAGGTATTTGGATTTTTATCATGCGACGAATGAATGGCGGAGCTGGTGGTGGAGGTCAAATTTTTAGCATTGGAAAATCGAAAGCAAAACTTTTTGATGAAAAAAATGAAATTAAAACAACATTCAAAGATGTAGCTGGTTTAGAGGGTGCAAAAGAAGAAATTCAAGAAATTGTTGAATTCCTGAAAAATCCAACCAAATACACTAATCTTGGTGGCAAAATACCAAAAGGCGCCTTATTAGTTGGTCCCCCAGGAACTGGAAAAACATTATTAGCAAAAGCTGTTGCTGGCGAGGCAAAAGTTCCTTTTTTCTCTTTATCAGGTTCAGATTTTGTTGAAATGTTTGTTGGTGTGGGAGCTTCACGTGTTAGAGATTTATTCAAACAAGCAAAAGAAAAATCTCCAGCTATTATCTTTATTGATGAAATTGATGCCGTTGGTAGAGCAAGAGGAAAAAGCAATATGTCAGGCGGAAATGATGAGCGTGAAAATACATTAAATCAATTACTTACCGAAATGGATGGTTTTGGAACCAATTCAAATGTAATTGTGCTTGCTGCAACCAACAGAGCTGATGTTTTAGACAAAGCCTTAATGCGTGCAGGACGTTTTGACCGACAAATATTTGTTGATCTTCCAGATGTTAGAGAACGTAAAGAAATTTTTGAAGTTCACTTAGCACCATTGAAAAAGGTTGAAGGTTTAGATACTGATTTCTTAGCAAAACAAACACCAGGTTTTTCAGGAGCAGATATTGCAAATGTATGTAACGAAGCAGCTTTGATTGCAGCTAGAAATAATAAAGAAGCTGTGGATAAACAAGATTTCCTAGATGCTGTAGACCGTATAGTTGGCGGATTAGAAAAGAAAAATAAAATCGTTACACCAGATGAAAAGAAAGCAATCGCTATTCACGAAGCTGGTCACGCTACTGTAAGCTGGATTCTTGAACATGCTGCTCCACTAATTAAAGTTACAATTGTTCCAAGAGGTCAAAGTTTGGGCGCGGCATGGTATCTTCCAGAAGAAAGATTAATTGTTCGTCCAGATCAAATGCTTGATGAAATGTGTGCGACTATGGGCGGAAGAGCTGCCGAAAAAGTGACTTTCAACCGAATTTCTACAGGAGCTTTAAGCGACTTAGAAAAAGTGACTAAACAAGCAAGAGCTATGGTTACAGTTTATGGATTGAATGATAAAATAGGAAATGTAACTTATTACGATTCATCAGGTCAAAGCGAATATAGTTTTTCTAAACCTTACTCTGAAGATACTGCACAAGTTATTGACAAGGAAATTTCAGCTTTAATTGAAGGTCAATACCAAAGAGCAATTACAATTTTGGAGGAAAACAAAGATAAATTGAATCAGTTAGCAGACATTTTAATTGAAAAAGAAGTTATTTTCAAAGATGATTTAGAAGCTATTTTTGGTAAGCGTAAATTTGACTCAAATTTGCAGCCAGAAACCGATTTATAAATTGTTAATATAGTTTTAATAAAATCTTAATTCAAAAACACTTTTGAATTAAGATTTTTTTATCTTTGAGGGTTTTCAAGATTGAAAATATAATATTTTGAATTTTTTATATGAGTCTTTTCAAAAAAATTTTTGGTAGTGGTAATGATTCTTCCGATGAAGAAAGAGAAAGCGACTTTAATACTTCGCTACTAGATTCAGCACCTGCTGATGAAAAATTTACTTTCAATTTCAAAAAAAATGGAGGTAAATTCTTATATTGTGAAAACCTAGGCGAAGTAAGAGAACAATTTGAAAATATATTAGAAGAAAATGATTGGTTCGAGTCAGAAGTTATTTGTTACGAACCAAAATTATACACTTTACTTGACGAGAATAAGTTAACATACGAAAACCCTAAAAACCCTAAATTTTTATTTGCAAGTTGTGAAAATCTTATTGCAGATGAAGGCGCCGTTTTATTCTCTTCTAATCAAATAAAGCAAAACAAACCAAATGATTTGCCAGACAACATTGTAATTCTTGCTACTACAAGCCAAATTTTAGAAAATAAAAGCGATGGTTTGCAATTAATTAAGAAAAAATACAACAAAGATTATCCAACCAATATTACTACCATTAAATATTTTGAAAAAGAAAAAGAAGAAGATTTTCTTCACTATGGAAGTTCTGCAAAAAACTTATACCTTCTGCTTTTAGAAGACTTGTAATATGAATGAAACGCTAAAGAGAGCCATTTCTGGAGCTATTTATATACTTCTATTAATAGGTTCAACACTATATTCAAAAGAAAGTTTTTTTACTTTATTTGGCGTTTTCATGTTAATTGCTGTTTATGAATTTTGTAATTTAATTCAAATCAAAAAAGTTTTTCCTATTCTTTTTGGTTTTTTCTTATATTCAAGTATCATTTTAGTAAGTTTTTATAAAAATGAGAGTCAAGATTTTCTTTTAAAAAACCTCAATAAAAACTACGATATTTCACTAAATATCAATCAGTTAAATCTTGTTTTACTTTCAATTACGATGGTTGTTTCTATAAAGTGTATTTTATTTTTATTTTATGACAAAATGCAAACTATCAGTAACTCATCCAAATATCTGTATCTTTTAGGCTATATAATTCTTCCCTTTATTTTTATTGTAAAAATTTCATTTGGAATAAAAAGTTATAATCCAAAAATCATTTTAGGCTTATTTATTCTTATTTGGACAAACGATACTTTTGCTTATTTAGTCGGAAAATCTATTGGGAAAAATAAATTATTTGAAAGAATTTCTCCTAAAAAAACAATAGAAGGTTTTGTTGGCGGGATTGTTTTTGCTGTAATAGCAAGTTTTTTTATATCCAAATATTATATCGAAGGAAAGCAATTAGCCCAATATATTTGGATAGGAATTGCATTAATGGTAGGTGTTTTTGGAACTACTGGTGATTTAATTGAATCAAAATTCAAACGAATTGCTGGTGTAAAAGACAGTGGGAAAATAATGCCAGGTCATGGTGGTGTTTTAGATCGACTAGATAGTGTTATATTTGTAGCACCATTCATATTTTTGTTTTATCAAATTTTATATTATGTTTCATAAAGAAGGCGGAAAAATCATATTGATTTCGACAACATTAACGGTTGTATTTTTATTATTAGCTGATAATTTTATAGAAATTTTTTGGCTACAAAAAGCAATAGAGATAGCTACATTGTTATTTCTAATTATAATTTTACAATTTTTTAGAAATCCGAAAAGAGACTTGATTGTAAATAATAATGTTATAATCGCACCAGTTGATGGAAAAGTGGTAGTTATTGAAGAAGTTTTTGAAAGTGAATATTTTAAAGACAAACGTCTTCAAGTTTCTATATTTATGTCGCCAATAAATGTACATGTAACTCGTTTTGCAGCAAGCGGAAGAATCAATTTTAGCCAATACCATCCTGGAAAATTTCTTGTAGCCTGGCATCCAAAAGCTAGTGAAGAAAACGAACGCACAACTGTTGTTATCGAAACTAAGAATTTTGGTGAAATTTTGTACCGTCAAATTGCAGGTGCTTTAGCTCGTAGAATTGTAAACTATGCCGAAGAAGGAATGCAAGTAGTTCAAGGTGAAGATGCTGGCTTTATAAAATTTGGTTCGAGAGTTGATATTTTTTTACCTTTGGGCACAGAAATAAATGTAAAATTGAACCAAAAAGCAATTGGTAACCAAACTATTATAGCTACAAAGTCGTAAATGGTAGAAAAAGATTTAGATACTCGATTTCAAGAAGCCGTTGAAATTGCAGAAACTATTCCGCAAGCTTCCTTACCGCAAGATGTTCAGTTGCGCTTGTATGCCTATTACAAGCATGCTACTTCTGAAAATAATATTGTTTCTTCAAATCAAATGCTTAATTTTGATTTAAGAAATGCTTTTAAAACCAATGCCTGGATGCAAATTAGTCATCTTAGTATTAATGAAGCTAAAGAACTATACATCAAAAATATACTCGAAATCCATAATTCAAGAAAATAATTTTCTCATGAAAAAATTTGTGTTTTTTTCTTTTTTTCTATTACTTATATCTTGTAACAATAAAAAACTAACCGAAGTTGTAGAAGTTCCGCTTCCTGCAGCAGAAGAAAAGCTTACAATTGGTAATCCTGATGATGTAAAAGCCGATGAAGGAATATTTGAATTAAAAAAATTACCTTATGATTATGATGCTTTAATTCCTCATATTGATGCGGCTACAATGGAAATTCATTATTCCAAACACTACTTAGCTTATACAAATAATTTGAATAAAGCTTTAGCAAGTGAAGAAGAAACCGATTTAACAATTGAAGAAATTTTGAAAAAATTGGATATGAAAAACGCTGCATTACGAAACAATGCAGGTGGTTACTACAATCATAATCTTTTTTGGGATAACATTACTCCAAAAGCCGGTGGTCAACCTAAAGATACTTTGGCGAGTTCAATTAAAAGAGATTTTGGTTCGTATGCTAACTTTGAATCAGCTTTTAAAGATGCCGCAAATAAACAGTTTGGTTCTGGTTGGGCTTGGCTTGTTACTGATGAAACTGGTAAACTTCAAATTACTTCAACTCCAAATCAAGACAATCCTTTAATGCCAATAGCAGAAATAAAAGGCATTCCAATTTTAGCATTAGATGTATGGGAACACGCATATTATTTGAATTATCAAAATAAAAGATCAAGATATATTGATGCTTTTTTTAAAATTATCAATTGGAAAAAAGTAGAAGAACGTTACAAAGAAGCAATAAAAAACTGATTTACTTCATTTCAAAAGAAGTTTCTACTATCAAACTATTTGCAACAAAAATATTTACTTGATAAATACCTTTTACAAAACTAAAGAAAGGCAATTTTAAAATAAAATGCAGAATTAATCTAGTCTAATTAGGACAAAAATCTATAACTAATTAACTATATAATCATAATGTTAATTATTTTTTTCAATCATATTAAAAATTTTATCTGAAAAAGCTTAGATTGTTCAAAAGGTTTAATTATTACATCATTCATACCACATAATAAAGCTTGTTCTGAAACTTCTTGTTTATCAAAGTTGTAAGATCTAAATAGGAAGTGTATGTCCTTTTTTTCTAATTTGTTTTGTTGTTTCAAAACCGTTAATTATTTGCATATTGATATTCATCAATAGGATGTCAAATTTTTCTTTGTCCAAAATCTCAATAGCGGTGTACCATCATCAACAACCGTGCATTTTAATTTATTGTTTACGAGTGTTTTACTGTTTACTATTTATGGAGTTCGAAGTTCGTGTGTAATTGAAAAAACAATGTGAATGCCCGTTAATAATAATGAGAAAATTCTAGACAATTATGAATGTAAAATTAAAGAATGAAAATAAATTTAATTTCTTATTAATTTTCTGTATTTGATACGCTTAGGAGCGACATCGCCTAATCGTTTTTTCTTGTTTTCTTCATATTCAGAAAAACTTCCCTCATAAAAATATACTTCGGAGTCTCCTTCAAAAGCTAAAATATGAGTACAAATTCTATCTAAAAACCATCTATCGTGTGAGATAACAACTGCACAACCAGCAAAATTTTCTAGCCCTTCTTCAAGTGCTCTAAGTGTGTTAATATCTAAATCGTTGGTTGGCTCATCTAGTAAAAGTACGTTTCCTTCTTCTTTAAGAGTCATAGCAAGATGCAGACGATTACGTTCACCACCAGAAAGAGCGGAAACTTTTTTGTTCTGTTCGCTTCCGCCAAAATTAAATCGAGACAGATACGCTCTCGAATTAACTTGTCGTCCACCCATCATGATTAATTCTTGGCCATCACAGAAATTTTCCCATATTGATTTGTTTGAGTCAATATTAGAGTGCGCTTGATCAACATAAGCTATTTTAACAGTTTCTCCAATAGTAAACTTTCCACCATCAGGCTTTTCTTCACCCATAATCATTCTGAAAATAGTTGACTTACCAGCACCGTTTGGACCAATAATTCCAACAATACCAGCTTGTGGCAAAGTAAAGTTCAAGTTATCATAAAGTAATTTATCTCCAAAAGCTTTTGCAACCGTTTTGGCTTCAATAACATTAGTTCCTAATCTAGGACCATTTGGAATATAGATTTCTAATTTTTCATCTAATTCTTTTTGATCTTCATTTAAGAGTTTATCATAGTTTTGCAAACGTGCTTTTTGTTTAGTTTGACGCCCTTTAGCACCTTGTCTAACCCAATCAAGCTCACGTTCAAGAGTTTTTCTTCTTTTTGACGCCACTTTTTCTTCTTGCTCCATTCGCTTTGATTTTTGATCTAGCCAAGATGAATAATTTCCTTTCCATGGAATACCTTCACCTCTATCTAGTTCTAAAATCCACCCTGCAACATTGTCTAAGAAATATCTATCGTGTGTTACAGCGATTACTGTTCCTGCATATTGGGCTAAATGTTGTTCTAACCAAAGTACACTTTCTGCATCTAAGTGGTTGGTTGGCTCATCTAATAATAATACATCAGGTTGTTGCAATAATAATCGACAAAGAGCAACTCTACGTTTTTCTCCACCCGATAGCACTTTAATTGGAGTTTCAGCATCTGGCGTTCTTAGAGCGTCCATAGCAACTTCAAGTTTATTGTCTATTTCCCAAGCGCCAGCAGCATCAATTTTGTCTTGTAATTCTGCCTGACGATCCATAAGTTTTTGCATTTTATCGGCATCTTCATAAACTTCTGGCAGACCAAAACTATCGTTTATTTTGTTGAATTCGTCAAGAAGTGCATAAATTTCGGCTGCTCCTTCACGCACAATTTCTATTACTGTTTTAGTTTCGTCAAGTTGTGGTTCTTGTTCCAAATAACCAACTGTATAACCTGGTTGAAAAACTACATCGCCTTGGTAATTTTTATCAACACCAGCAATGATTTTTAATAATGTAGATTTTCCCGAACCATTTAATCCAAGAATACCAATTTTTGCTCCGTAAAAGAAACTTAGGTAAATATTTTTTAAAACTTGTTTGTCACTTCCTTGATACGATTTACTCAATCGTTGCATTGAAAATATTACTTTCTTATCGTCTGACATTTTTATATTTTTATTGTTTATTTTTAATTTTTAATTGTTGATTCTAATTTCTAATTTCTGAAATCTAAACCCTCCCTTTTAGTGAGCTAAAAACCCATGCGTTTGCCAGAAAACCGATTCCAACAGTTGCAAAACCCCAACCAGCTATATCATCATAACGGAAAGCTCCAAGAGCAATTAGAATCAATCCCATAATAATCATAATAAGAGTTGCCCAACCCAAAACAGTATTTTTATTCATTCCCATAGTTCATTTTTTTTAGGATTACAAATATCGCAAAATTTAAGATTAATTAAAAATTGTAACCAACATTTCCTTCAACAAATCGTGATTACTTAACGAATTGGAGCCTACGCCCTTGCTTTTTACATCAATATCTCGTAAACCAGCCACAATGGCACTTACTTTTTTCATAGGATAATTTTTTAAAGCCACATCATAATCTTTTATAAAAAAAGGGCTTATACCGAGTACAGAAGCAACATTTTTAGGGTTTTTATCTTTTAATCCGTGATACTTCAGCACTTTTACAAAATAACTAAAGACCAAACTTGTAGTAACAACCATTGGGTTATCTTTGGGGTTATCGGCAAAATATTTTGCAATTTTATAAGCCTTTAATTGGTTCTTTGCTCCTAACGCATTTTGCAATTCAAAAACATTAAAATCTTTGCTAAATCCAATATTTTCTTCAATGTCTTTGGCACAAATGGTATGCCCTTTTGGCAAGATTATTTGAAGTTTATTTAACTCATTACTTATTCTGCTCAAATCGTTTCCTAGAAATTCAACTAACATAGCATTTGCTTTTGGTTCAATAGAATAACCTTTTCCTTGGAGCACACGTTGAATCCAAGTTCCGACTTGATTTTCATACATTTTTTTACTTTCAAAAACGAGACCAACTTTATCCAATAACTTTACTAGTTTTTTACGTTTATCGAGTGTTTTATACTTGTAAGCCATTACCAAAACGGTTGTGTCTTGAAAATTTTCGGCATAACTTTCTAATTTATCAATAGTTCTAGCCAATTCTTGTGCTTCTTTTACAATAACAACTTGTCTATCAGCCATCATTGGATATCGTTTGGCGTTTCCAACGATATCTTCAATAGTTACATCCCGACCATACAAAACAGTTTGATTAAAATCTCGTTCGTGTTCTTGCAACACATTTTCTTCGATATATTCCGTCAATTTATCAATATAATAAGGTTCTTCACCCATCAAAAAATAAATTGGCTTAATATTTCCAGCCTTAATATCGTTTATAATTTTTACAACTTCGTCCATTATTTTAAGTATTCAGTTGGCAGTCGCAGTTGGCAGTTACTATAAAATAACTATTTTTGCTTCATGCAAAAGTTGAACTTTCCAGTTTATTCGTTTCGGTTCAAAAATAGTGAAAATAAAGTTGCTATCTTTGATGAAATTAGGAAAAAATTTATCATTCTCACTCCAGAAGAATGGGTTCGTCAGCATGTTGTAAAATTTCTTATTGAAGAAAAAAAATATCCAAAATCATATATTAATGTTGAAAAATTAATCAAAGTCAATGGTTTGAATAAACGTTATGATGTTGTTATTTTTCAACCAAATGGTGCGCTATCATTGTTGGTAGAATGTAAAGCACCTGAAATAAAAATTACGCAAACCACTTTTGACCAAATTGCTCGTTATAATATGACTCTAAAAGCAGATTATCTTATGGTTACAAATGGCTTAAATCATTACTTTTGCAAAATGGATTTTGAAAATGAAAAATATACTTTTCTCGAAGAACTTCCAGAATTTGAAAAATAGACAGATAAATACAAGATGAAAGACAAAAAAATAGCTGTTGTTATACTCAATTGGAATGGAGCAAAATTGTTAGAGCAGTTCTTGCCTTCTGTCATTTTTTTTTCTGATGAAGCACAAATTTATGTTGCCGATAATGCTTCCAAAGATGAATCGATTGCTGTTTTGAAAACCAAATTTCCTTCGGTAAAAATCATTCAAAATGAAGCCAATTATGGTTTTGCAAAAGGTTATAATGAAGCATTACTATATGTTGAAGAAGACTATTATGCTTTAGTAAATTCAGATATTGAAGTTACCGAAAATTGGCTTGCTCCTATCCTATCTATTTTTGAAAATCAACCCGAAATTGGAATTATTCAACCTAAAATTTTAAATTTCAAAAACAAAGAATATTTTGAATATGCTGGTGCAGCTGGCGGATTTATTGATAAATATGGTTATCCTTATTGTCGCGGTCGCATTTTTGATACTATTGAAAAAGATTTGCATCAATATGATGATGAAAAAGAAATTTTTTGGGCTTCGGGTGCTTGCTTTTTTATTAGAAAAGAGATTTATAGAACATTAAAAGGTTTTGATGATGATTTTTTTGCGCATCAAGAAGAAATCGATTTGTGTTGGAGAGCTTTTAATCTTGGTTATAAAATAAAATACACTTCAAAATCAGCAGTTTATCATGTTGGTGGCGCCACTTTAAACGAAGGAAATCCGATGAAGACGTTTCTGAATTTTAGAAATTCACTTTTAATGTTGACTAAAAATTTACCAAAATCTAAATTAATTCCAATCATCTTTTCAAGATTAATTCTTGATGGAATTGCAGGAATTCAATTTGTTTTCAATGGAAAAATTCAACACTGTCTTGCTATTGTTAATGCACATTTTTCATTTTATGCAAAGATTTCCAAAACATTACAAAAAAGAAATGGCAAACAAAGTAAAAACTACTATAATACCAATAGCATTGTTTACACGTATTTTGTAAAAAACGGCAAGGTCTTTGAGTAATAGTTAACAATACTTTAGCTTACATTTTGATTTGCATCAAGTATTAATTAGTAATTTTGTAAAAATTAAAAATAATAAATCAATTATGAAAAAAGTAATTTTAATTCTTTCGTTAGCCACTTTAACCTTAACTTCATGCGGAACTAAAAAGAAAATTGCCGATTTAGAAAAACAAAATAAAGATTGTCAAGATTTATTAAATTCGACAACTGTAAAATTGAACATGTGTTTATCTGAAAAAGAAGCTTTAAATCAACAAAACGATTATTTAAAGAAAAATAATTCTGAGTTAATCAACAATATTGGTAACATGACAACTTTGACAACAAAAGGTGCTCAAAATATAGAAAAAGCATTAGAAACAATCAAAGAAAAAGATTTAAAAATCAATAGATTACAAGATGCATTAACTAAAAAAGATTCTGTAACTTTAGCGTTAGTTTCAAGTTTGAAAAAATCAGTTGGACTTGACGATAAAGATATCAATGTAAATGTTGAAAAAGGCGTTGTTTTTATCAATATTTCAGACAAAATGCTTTTCAAAAGCGGAAGCTATATGGTAACTGACAGAGCAAAAGAAATTTTAGGAAAAGTGGCTAAAGTTATCAATGACAAACCAGATTTTGAGTGCATGGTTGAAGGTCATACTGATAATGTTCCGTTTACAGGAAATGCAATTTTGCTTGACAACTGGGATTTAAGTGTAAAAAGAGCAACAGCTATTACAAGAGTATTAACCAAAGAATTAGGTGTAAAACCATCTCAATTAATAGCAGCTGGAAGAAGCGAATATATTCCATTAGTAGATAACAATACTTCAGAAAACAGAGCTACTAACAGAAGAACTCGTATTGTAGTAATGCCAAAAATTGACGAATTCTACGATATGATTGAAAAAGAAATGAAAAACTTGAGTAAATAGTTTTATTTACAAGGTACAAAATAAGATTTATAAAAATCCAAAAGTTTAACCTTTTGGATTTTTTGTTATTATAAAATATCCAAACTTCCTTTTCCTTCTCTTATAACTACTGGTTCATAACCTGATAAATCGACTATTGTTGACGGAATATTATAGCCATATCCACCATCAATAACTGCATCGACTTGGTTTTGCCACTTTTCAAAAATCAATTCGGGGTCGGTTGAATATTCTACAATTTCATCATCATCATGAATGGACGTTGAGATTATCGGGTTTCCTAATTCTTTCACAATAGCACGAATAATGTTGTTATCGGGAACACGAATTCCGACTGTTTTTTTGTTTTTAAAAACTTTAGGTAAATCGTTATTTCCTGGCAAAATAAACGTGTAAGCGCCAGGCAAAGCTCTTTTTAATAATTTGAAGGTTGAAGTATCAATTTGTTTCACATAATCAGAAAGATGACTCAAATCGGAACAGATGAAAGAAAGATTGGCTTTTTCTAATTTGATTCCTTTTATTTTAGCCACTTTTTCCAATGCTTTGTGGTTGGTAATATCGCATCCTAAGCCATAAACCGTATCGGTTGGATAAATTACCAAACCTCCATTTCTAAGAATTTCAACTACTTTTTTAACAGCCGCTTCGTTTGGTTTGTCTTCGTATATTTTAATAAATTGTGACATAGTAATTTTTTTAAAATAAATTTAAGCATTAAATTCTAACCAATCACATCCAATTTAGCAAAACGCAATAATAGTTTTTTAATACCGCCGACTTCAAATTTTATTTCGGCTTTTTTGTCAGCACCAGCTCCTTCTAAGTTTAAGATTTCACCTTTTCCAAAACGTTCGTGCATTACTATATTTCCAACCGTTAATCCGCTATCAAACAAGTTGTTATTTGATTGACTTCCAGAATTTAGTGGTTTTAATTTTCTGATAGTAACTGTAGGTTCTTCACCATATTTTTTGGGTGGCGTTCCAGAGGTTGGTTTTGCCAATCGCAATTTTGATTTATCAATATCACCAAAAATGTCGGTATCAATCATTGGTTTATAACGATAATTGGTTTCTTCTGGCGTTATATATTCTAAATATTGAGAATCAATCTCGTTTATAAATCTAGAAGGCTCGCTATCGGTTAGTTTTCCCCAACGATAGCGTGATTGTGCATAAGTTAAGTATGCTTGTTGCTCGGCACGCGTTAAGGCAACATAAAACAAACGACGTTCTTCTTCCAATTCGCTTCGAGTATTTAAACTCATTGCACTTGGAAACAAATCTTCTTCGAGACCAACCACAAAAACATGAGGAAATTCTAACCCTTTTGCTAAGTGAATCGTCATTAAGGCAACTCTGTCATCATCACCAGTATCTTTGTCTAAATCAGTTGCTAAAGCTACATCTTCCAAAAATTCGGCTAATGCACCACGAGCGCCATCAACTTCTTTTTGACCTTCAGTAAAATCTTTTATACCATTTAACAACTCTTCAATGTTTTCAATACGAGCGATTCCTTCGGGTGTGGCATCTTTTTTTAATTCTTGCACCAAACCTGTTTTTTTGGTTACATGATCGGTCAAGAAAAAAGCGTCTTGATTTTCATTTATCACTTGAAAACTTTGAATCATGGTCACAAAATCAAGCAATTTTTGTTTTGTTCCCGAATTTAATTTCAAATCTATTTTTTCAATATTTTGCATTACTTCAAAAATAGAACGCTTGTAATGATTGGCTGCAATCGTTAGTTTTTCAACAGTTGTATCACCAATTCCACGAGCTGGATAATTGATAACACGAATTAATGCTTCTTCATCTTTCGGATTTACAACCAATCGTAAATAACAAAGAACGTCTTTAATTTCTTTTCTTTGATAAAAAGACAAACCACCATAAATTCGATACGGAATATCGCGCTTACGCAAAGCATCTTCCATCGCTCTTGATTGCGCATTGGTTCTATACAAAATTGCAAAATGCCCATTCATCAACTGATTTTGCATTTTTTGTTCCCAAATAGTGCTAGCTACAAATCTGCCTTCTTCGCTATCGGTAATACTTCGGTTAACTTTTATTTTGTTACCATAATCATTGGCTGTCCAAACTACTTTTTCTAATTTGGTTTTGTTTTTATCAATGATATTATTGGCGGCTTCCACAATATTTTTTGTTGAACGGTAATTTTGTTCTAATCGGTAGGTTTTTACATTTTCGTAATCTTTTTGAAAATTCAAAATGTTATTGATATTCGCACCACGAAAAGCATAAATACTCTGTGCATCATCACCAACTACGCAAATATTTTGAAATCTATCAGACAAAGCTCGCACAATCAAATATTGAGAATGATTGGTATCTTGGTACTCATCGACCAAAATGTAGCGAAAACGATCTTGGTATTTGGCTAAAACATCTGGAAAACGATTTAACAATTCATTGGTTTTCAACAATAAATCATCAAAATCCATGGCACCAGCTTTAAAACATCTATCCACATAATTTTGATAAATTTCACCTAATCTCGGCTTTTTTGACATTGCATCAGCTTCTTGCAATTCTGGATTATTAAAATAGGCTTTTACTGTTATCAATGAATTTTTATAAGAAGAAATTCGACCAAGAACTTGTTTGGGTTTGTAAACATCTCTATCCAATTGCATTTCTTTGATAATCGCCGAAATCAATCGCACAGAATCTTGAGTGTCATAAATGGTAAAATTAGATGGATAACCTAATTTATCAGCTTCTGAACGCAAAATTCGAGCAAAAACAGAATGAAAAGTTCCCATCCAAAGGTTTTTGGCTTCACTTGAACCAACAATATCTGAGATACGTTTTTTCATTTCGCGAGCAGCTTTGTTGGTAAATGTTAGTGCCAAAATACTAAATGCATCAACACCCAAACTCATCAAATAGGCAATTCTTATAGTCAATACACGCGTCTTACCAGAACCCGCACCAGCAATAATAATCATTGGTCCATCTTTTTGTAAAACTGGTTCTTGTTGGGCTTCGTTAAGTTGACTTATGTACTTTTGCATAAAAATGGAAATAAAAATCCAAATTTAAGCTTAGTACATTCAAATTGCAATATATTTTTATAGTTTATTCTATTATATTTGTCAACAATTACTAATTACATCTTTATTTATGAATACTGAAAAAATTATTGAATTAGCCTTTTACACTTTACCAGCCTTGATTACTGGAGCTGTTGCCTATTATTTCTTTCAACAATTTGTTGTAAATGAAAATAACAGAAGGCGTTTCTTATTGATGAAAGAAAATCAAAAAGATGCTTTACCCTTGCGTTTACAAGCTTATGAAAGATTAACGTTGTTTATGGAAAGAATCAATCCAACCAAATTATTGATTAGAATTGCTCCGATTTCGCAAAATAAAAACGATTATGAAAATTATGTTATTGCCCAAATTGAGCAAGAATTTGAACATAATTTGACACAACAAATTTACGTTTCAGAAGAATGTTGGACCATTGTTATGACGGCAAAAAATGCTACTATTCAAATGATTAGAAAAACAAATATGAGCGAAAAAATTGAAAATGCCGATAAACTTCGTGAAACTATATTGAATGATACTTTTGACAAACCATCGCCAAGTAGTGCTGCATTGGCATTTATAAATAGTGAAGTGAAATCTTTTTTAGCTTAAATCAATAACTTATGTCCAGAAGTAAAATTCGTATTGATAAAACTTGTCTCAATTGTAATCATGTTGTAGCAGTACGTTTTTGTCCCAACTGCGGACAAGAAAACAGCGATACTTGCAAAACGTATCATCATTCATTTCTAACAATACATTAAAATGAAAAAAATAGCTCTTATAATTGTATCATTTTTAGCGATTTCTTGCTCAACTACCAAAAAAGTGACCACTAAAAAATCGGACATAAAGGTTTTTGATTACAATAATTATATCAATGTAATTTCTGAAGAAAGCCTAAAAACCAATTTGACTATTATTGCTTCCGATGAAATGCAAGGCAGAAATACAGGCGAAATTGGACAAAAAAAAGCAGGCGAATACATTATAAATCAGCATAAAACCAACGGACTTTCTTTTCCAAAAGGCGCTACTGATTTTTACCAAAAAGTGCCTTCTGAATATATGAAAAAAGGATTTAGTCCAAAACTAAATGATTCAGAAAATATTTGGATTTATATTGAGGGTTCAGAAAAATCAGATGAAGTTGTGGTAGTTTCGGCACATTATGACCATGTTGGAATGAAAAATGGCGAAATTTATAACGGTGCAGACGATGATGGGTCGGGAACAGTTGCACTAATTGAAATTGCAAAAGCATTCCAAAAAGCAAAAGACGACGGATTTGGACCAAAACGCTCCGTATTAATTTTACACGTTACTGGGGAAGAACACGGTCTTCATGGCTCAAGATACTATACTGAAAATCCTTTGTTTCCTTTAGCAAAAACCGTTGCCGACGTTAATATTGATATGGTTGGTCGAAGAGATGATTTTCACAAAGATTCAAATAATTATGTTTACCTGATTGGTTCTGATTATTTATCGACTGATTTATTTACCATTTGTGAAGAAGTAAATAAAAAATTCATAAACTTAACGTTAGATTATAAATACAACGACCGCAAAGACCCTAATCGTTTTTACTATCGTTCAGACCATTACAATTTTGCCAAAAACGGTATTCCGTCTGTATTTTTATTCAACGGAACTCATGCCGATTATCACCAACCAACAGATGACGTAGAAAAAATTGAGTTTGATGCTTTGACCAAAAGAACGAAACTTGCATTTACAATAGCATGGGAAATCGCAAACAGAAAAGACAGACTTGTGGTAGATAAAGACGGAAAATAGATTGGAGAAATTTCAAGTTTATATAACAAAAAAAAAACCAAATTCTTTAATGAATTTGGGTTTTTTAAATTTATATATTTCACTTCCTGCTTCGTATATCTAACCTAGTAACTTAACTATACATTATTTTTCTTAACTCTTGTACTTTTTCATCATCAAGATAATCATCAAAAGTCATGTAACGATCTATTGCTCCTTTTGGTGTTAACTCCACTACTCTATTTCCAACGGTTTGAGCAAACTCATGGTCATGTGTTGTGAAAATTACTGAACCTTTAAAGTTTTTCAATGAATTGTTAAATGCCGTAATCGATTCCAAATCTAAGTGATTGGTTGGTTCGTCAATCATCAATACGTTGGCTCTTTCCATCATCATTCGAGATAACATACAACGTACTTTTTCTCCACCCGATAAAACGCGACTTGTTTTTAGCGCTTCTTCTCCCGAAAAAATCATTTTACCCAAAAATCCACGGATGTTTACTTCTTCACGTTCTTCTTCGGTTTTTGCCCATTGACGTAACCAATCTACTAATGAATAATCGTTTTCAAAGAAAGAATGATTATCAACTGGTAAATATGCTTGGTTAGTTGTAACGCCCCAATCATAAGTTCCTGAATCAGCTTTCTGGATTCCATTCAAAATATCATAAAAAGCAGTTGTTGCTCTTGAATCTTTAGAAAATAAAACAATTTTATCACCTTTTGCCATGTTCAAATCAACACCTGTAAAAAGTGTTTCCCCATCAACAGATGCGCTCAAGTTTTGAACATTTAAAATTTGGTCACCTGCTTCACGCTCTTGGTCAAAAATAATGGCAGGATAACGACGACTAGATGGCTTTATATCAGAAATATTTAATTTAGAAATCATTTTTTTACGAGAAGTCGCTTGTTTCGATTTGGCAACATTCGCACTAAAACGACGGATAAATTCCTCTAATTCGGCTTTCTTTTCTTCGGCTTTTTTGTTTTGTTGTGCACGTTGTTTTGCTGCTAACTGACTAGATTCGTACCAAAAAGTATAATTTCCAGAATAATGATTTATTTTGCTAAAATCAATATCCGAAATGTGCGTACAAACAGCGTCTAAAAAGTGTCTATCGTGCGAAACTACAATCACCGTATTTTCATAGTTAGCCAAGAAATTTTCTAGCCAAGCAATGGTTTCAAAATCCAAGTCATTGGTCGGCTCATCCATAATTAAAACATCTGGATTTCCAAATAATGCTTGTGCTAATAGCACCCTTACTTTCAGTTTACCATCTAAATCAGCCATCATGGTGTAATGATTATCTTCGGTAATGCCAAGATTTGACAACATCGCAGCTGCATCAGAATCTGCGTTCCAACCATTCATTTCTTCAAATTGTACTTGCAATTCTCCTATTCTATCAGCATTTTTATCATCATAATCGGCATAAAGTTCATCCATTTCCTTTTTTACAGCAAACAAAACTTTATTTCCCATCATCACCGTTTCAAGAACGGTATGTTCGTCAAACAAGTTGTGATTTTGATTCAAAACCGACATTCTTTTTCCAGATTCTAAATGAACATGTCCAGAAGTTGGATCAATATCGCCCGAAATAATTTTTAAAAAAGTAGATTTTCCAGCTCCGTTTGCTCCAATTACGCCGTAAATATTGCCTTGTGTAAAGGTTGTGTTTACTTCGTCAAATAAGATTCTTTTACCAAACTGAACTGATAAATTATTAACTGTTAACATGAATTAGGTATTTTTAATTTCGATGCAAAAGTAGTGAAAAGCGTTCAGTTTTTTGGTAAAAAAAAATCACTTTTTATACTCCATCTTTAAAGCTACTTTTAAGGCTTCATTATTAGTTAAAACTTTGGCTATAATCGAATAAAATCCTAAAACCAACTATTATTAATTTGATGTACTACAAATATTGAACTATAAAGTGCTAACCTTGTGGTATTGTGTAAAATGAACTATGTTTGCAGAAATTAATTATAATAGGGTTTAACAAAAAACACAATGATTAGAAAAATTACTCTTTTGGTGTTACTTACCACTTTTACTTCGTCATTTTCACAAAATTTAAATTTTATAAACAAACCAGATAAATTAATTCCACGTGGTGGTTCTGCAAGTTCTAAAGACCAAAGTAACGATATTATGTATATAACCAATGGCTTTTCGACCGACCAGCCCTATACTTCAGAAATTGAAGCTTATAATTTTTATGAAGATTTGTGGTATCTATACACACCCTCAACACCAACTATTGCCAAAAGATATGGAAATATGGAAATTTTGGGCAATACAATGTACCTCTTTAATGGTTTAACAAGTTCAGGAGTCAATAACAAATTGGAACAACTAAATCTAGAAACAGGAGTATTGACTCAAAATACTACGCTAAATCCAAATCCGGTTTTCAGTGCTGGAAGCACAGTTTGGGGCGATTATTTAATTAGCTTTGGAGGTTGCTCTAGTAACTTTAATTCTCAATATTCTAAAAAATTATACAAAATTGCACCTTGGGGAGAATGGACAGCACTTGCAGATATGCCCGTTGGGTTACAGACCAAAGGCGAAGTTGTTTATGATAGTAATTTTAATGCTAAGCTATATGCTTTTGGTGGTTATAGTGAGACCAATGCAACTGCTGAAAACTTTGAAACCATAATCGTAGGAAGTAATATCGCTCTTACCGATTGGGTAAATGTGGCAGAAGTAGGAACAAAACTTTACAAAGGAAGAACTTTTACAGCTAACAAATATGCCGAAATTACAGCATTTGAAACTATAGCTGCCAATCAGCAACCAACTAATGTTTCTTGGTTAATTTCAAATTCGTTGACAGCGCTAAGTTCTGATCAAGTATTATTAAACTTTGAAACTAAAGACGTATTTAATAATGGAGCAACATTGCAAGCCTATCTAATTACCAATTGGACGGGAGATATTACCACTTCAACCAAAACGTTACTAGATTCCAACATCGCCAGTGGAACGGCAACAGGATACGCAGCCAATTTTACTTTTTCAGGGAATATTCCACTTACTGGAGATTTAAGTAACTTTAGAATTGGTTTTAAATATGTTGGTGGCTATGCTCCTACTCCTAAAACAACGACTTATCAAATTGATAATGTGAGGGTTTACAAAGCAAATTATTCAAACAATATTTATATTTATGATTTTGCTAACAACCAATGGACAACTTCTAATACTTTATTGCCCACTTCATTATCAGCTTATGCTGTAGCAAAAGGAGAACTTACAGATACTAAACTATACATAACAGGAGATTACAGCAATCAAACCTTTACAGGTGTATATGATACTACTAACGATACCTTTACCACTCTAACGCAAACCAACATGATTGGAAGAAGACATCATACCTCTGAGATTTGGCAAGATAAACTTTTTATTATTGGAGGAAATACAACGCCATTTATTTCAAGTAGTCTAGTAAGTACGCAAAGTGCCGATTTACCAACACTAACTGCAGCAGCATTTGAAACAAATACAGCATTACAACTATATCCAAATCCAGTACAAAACAGTTTCAATCTTTTATTTGATAAAGAAATTTCAACTGTATCAATTTTCAATTTAATTGGTCAAGAAGTAATTGCAAAATCTTTAAATTCAAAAGAAGGAATTATAGATATTTCTATTTTAGCTACTGGAACTTACTTGGTTAAAGTAACTTCTAACGGAGAAGTGAAAACAACCAAAATCATAAAAGAATAAAAAAGAAATTCCAAAATTAAAATCCCAAATTCCTAAATTTATGGAATTTGGGATTTTTTTTTAGAAAAAGATTGAACAATTTTAAAACAATCAAATTCCAATAATTTAAGAAGATTTAAATACAATTAAAAAAAATAGCTTTAATTTGTAGGTAACAAACAAACTAAAATGCAATTTGACCCAAACAAATTAGAGTCGTCAATTGTTTACAAACTCTTGACAGGTTCGATTATTCCTAGACCAATTGGCTGGATTTCATCTGTTGACCAAAACGGAATTAACAACCTTGCTCCTTTCTCCTATTTTAATATAGTTGGTGAGAAACATATCATGTTTTCAACTGCTAAAAACAAAGGTCAAAATAAAGATACTCTCAACAATATTCTTCAAAACAATGAATTCGTTTTAAACATGGTTACAGAAGATGTTGTTGAGGCTATGAATATGACATCAAAAGAATTACCAGCTAATGTAGATGAATTTTTATATGCCAATCTTACAACTATTGATTGCGAATTGATAAAACCCAAACGGGTTAAAGAATCTAAAATTTCTTTTGAATGCAAAATGATTCATTCTTACACAATGCCGCATCCAGAAAATAATGGAGCGACAATGGTTATTGGAGAAATTGTAATGATGCACTTTGATGATGATGTGCTTTTAGATAATTACAAAATCAATATGGAAAATTACAAACCTGTTTCAAGATTAGCAGGTTCTAGTTATAGTAAAATAGGAGAACTTTTCTCTATTAAAAGAAGTTAAATAAAATAAATCCGCGGTAATCAGCGTTGCAAATCATCCGTTTCATCCGCGTTCCATTAAAATATGAAAATAACAGTTATAGGTGGTGGTCCAGGCGGACTTTACTTTTCGATATTAACAAAAAAAGCAATGCCGCATTGCCAAATTGATATTTATGAAAGAAACAAACCCGATGATAGTTTTGGTTTTGGTGTAGTGTTTTCAGATGAAACCTTAGGTGAATTCTTAAAACGCGATATGAAATCGTATGAATTAATTAGAAGTAAATTTGCCTATTGGGATGATATTATAATTGCGAGAGATGGTGAATCTGTAACTATTGCAGGAAATGGTTTTTGCGGTTGTTCCAGAAAAACCCTTTTGCAACTACTTCAACAACGTTCTGTCGAAGAAGGTGTAAATTTGCATTTCGAACAAAATGTAGATGATTTATCTCAATTTGCAGATTCCGATATTATTCTGGCTACAGATGGAATTGGAAGTGCCATTCGTACAAAATATCAACAGGAATTCGGAACCAAAGTCGAATTAAAAAAGAACCGTTTCGTTTGGATGGGTTCTACAAAACCGTTAGATGCTTTTACCTATTTTTTCAGAAGTACGCCACACGGAACCATCGTGGCACATTCGTATCAATACGAAGAAGGTATGAGCACTTGGATTTTTGAATGTAGCGATGAAACTTGGCAAAAACACGGTTTTGAAGTCACCAACGAAGCAGATACGATGGCAAAAATTGCCGAAATATTTGCAGAAGAATTAGACGGACATCCATTAATTTCAAATAAATCACATTGGCGTCAGTTTCCGCATGTTACCAATCAAAATTGGTATCATAATAACATTGTTTTATTAGGTGATGCCAAAGCTACAGCCCATTATTCTATTGGATCAGGAACAAAATTAGCGATGGATTCTGCTATTGGTTTATCCGATGCGGTGATTGCTCATCCAAATGATGTACAAGCCGCTTTTGCCCAATACGATAAAACCCGAAGAAATACGGTTGAAATGATTCAGTATGCCGCCATCGTTTCATTAGATTGGTTTGAAAATATGGATCGTCACATGCAACATTCGTTTCATCAATTTGCATTTGGCTGCATGACGCGTTCCAAAAAAGTAACGTACGAAAATTTACGTCTAAGAGATAGTTCATTTACAGATAAAGTTTTGGTTGAGTTTAATGACAATTGCAATGTCAATATCAAAAATCAATCAGCTGCGTTTTCAAAATTCAAACTAAGAGATTTAGAATTGCAAAACCGTATCGTAATGTCGTCAATGGGGCAATATGTAGCCGAAAACGGAGTGGTAAATGATTGGCATTTTCAGCATTATACATCAAGAGCTGTGGGTGGTTTAGGATTAATTCTTACTGAAATGACTGCTGTTTCAGTTACTGGAAGAATTACTGAAGGATGCGCTGGAATTTATACCGAAAATCAAGTAATTGCTTGGAAGCGAATCACATCTTTTGTACATCAATATACTCAAACCAAAATTGGAATTCAATTAGGACATTCAGGACGAAAAGGCTGTTCAAAAATTCCTTGGGAAGCACAATTTCAGGGTAAAAAATGGGAGTTGCTTTCGGCTTCTGCCATTCCGTTTAATGAAAATTCTGATAGTCCGAAAGAAATGACTTTAGCAGATATGCAATTGGTTAAAAATCAATTTGTGCAAGCGGCTAAAAATGCTAATGAAGCTGGTTTTGATATGATTGAATTACAAGCGCATCACGGATTCTTACTGGCTTCTTTTTTGTCACCGTTAACCAATATTCGCACCGATGAATTTGGCGGAAATGTTCAAAATCGTTTAAAATATCCATTAGAAGTTTTTACAGCCATTCGTGAATTTTTCCCTTCTGAAAAGTCAATTTCTGTAAGAATATCCGCTACCGATTGGACAGAAAACGGAATTTCAGAACAAGATGTTTTGGTAATTTCGGAAGCATTTAAAAAAGCGGGTGCGGATATCATCAATGTTTCCTCAGGAAATACGGTTGCTAACCAAAAACCACAAACAGGAAGAATGTGGCAAACGCCTTTTTCAGATGCGGTACGAAATACGGTTCATATTCCAACAATTACAGCTGGATATATTCAAGATATTGATCAAATTAATACCATAATTTTAAACGGAAGAGCCGATTTAGTAGCACTTGGAAGACCTTTGTTATTGGATGCTAATTTTGTGCGAAATGCGCAAGCTTATGAACAATTTCAGGCAAATGACATTCCAAACCCTTATAAAATGGGCGTTTCACATTTGTATCCTTTAAAAGCTTCGGAAAGAAAACAAGCAGAAGGTATGAAAAAAGCGTTGAAACCTAAGAGTAACAAGAAGTAATTAATAATGAAAGATAATTTTGCTCATTTAAATTTACCTAATCTGGAATTACAACCAGAATATACCTTTTTGGATTTACCACAATTCCAACATCCTGAACTATTGAATTGTGTTGATAAACTATTAGACAATCACATCAAAGAAGGTCGAGGAAATGCAGTTTGCATACGAACATTTGAAGAAACTTGGACGTACCAAGATTTGTTTGAAAAAGCCAATCAAATTGCACATGTTTTAGTCGATGATTTCGGCTTACAATCCGGAAACCGTGTCTTGTTGCGTTCGGCGAATAACTCAATGATGGTAGCTTGTTGGTTTGCAGTTTTAAAAGCTGGCGGAATTGTCGTAGCAACCATGCCATTGCTTCGTGCTAAAGAAATAACCACTATAATTGATTGTGCTGAAATTTCTCATGCGTTTTGCGATAGCGATTTAGCTGAAGAAATGAATTTAGTCCAATCAAATTTTCTAAAAAAAGTAAGTTTCTACAGAAATTCCGATTTAGAAAAGTTAATGGAATCCAAACCAAAAACATTCGAAAATTATCATTCAAAAGCAGATTCGGTTGCGCTTATTGGCTTTACTTCGGGTACCACAGGTTTACCAAAAATGACAGCACATTATCACAAAGATATTTTGAATATCTGCGAAGCATTTCCAAACTATTCGTTGCAGCCTACTTCAAATGACATTTTTATTGGAAGTCCGCCCATTGGTTTTACTTTTGGTTTAGGCGGATTGGTGTTGTTTCCGATGTATGTTGGTGCTTCCACTTTTTTAATCGAAAAACCGAGTCCAGATGTATTGTTAAAAGCGATTCAAGATTTTAAAATCACGATTTGTTTTACCGCTCCAACTGCTTGGCGAGTGATTACCACTAAAATTCAAGACTACGATATTTCGAGTTTACGAAAATGTGTTTCCGCAGGTGAAACCTTGCCGTTAAAGGTTTGGCAAGATTGGTATGATGCCACAGGGTTAAAAATTATTGACGGCATTGGTGCTACCGAAATGTTACATATTTTTATTTCGTCAAACGAAGAGAACATGAAACCTGGCGCAACTGGAAAAGCCATTACGGGTTACGAAGCTAAAATTATTGACCAACAAGGCAACGAATTACCAAGAAATGAAGCAGGAAGATTAGCGGTTCGAGGAATTACAGGTTGTAAATATTTGAATCGAGAAGAAAAACAAAGAGAATATGTAGAAAATGGCTGGAATATTACTGGCGATATTTTCCGTCAAGATGAAGAAGGTTATTTTCATTTTGTTGCTCGTGGCGATGATATGATTATTTCTTCAGGCTATAATATTGCGTCAATTGAAGTAGAATCCGTACTTTTAACTCATGAAAATATTTTAGAATGTGCCGTTGTGGGTTTACCCGATGAAGAACGAGGCATGTTGGTTTGTGCGCATATTGTTTTAAAAGAACAAGTAACGGCAGATGAAGCCTTAAAAATTCAGATTCAAAATTGGTTTAAAAACACGGCAGCACCTTATAAATATCCAAGAGTAATCCATTTTGTGGATTGTTTGCCAAAAACAGAAACGGGTAAAATTCAACGATTTAAATTAAAATAGAATTAAGATGAGAGTATTAAGTAATAAGATTTTATCCAATCATGTTTTTAGTTTTATAACTTTTTTAATGCTTGTTTTTATATTCAATTCTTGTAATATAAAAATTAAAAAAGAAATAAATTCTACTTTTGAGAAAGTGAAAAGAATTGAAATTTTGGCGTATGAAGATAGAAATCAATGGACTAAAGAAGATAATCCTGATTTTTTAAAATTAAATTATATTCAAAACGGAAAACTTGAAATAAATAAAAAATATTTAAGAAATAGAATTTCCTTAAATAAAGAACAAATCGAAATTCTGAAAAACAAACTTAGGAAATGTGAGACTGAAAATTGGGCTGCAGCTTGCTACGATCCTCGTCATGCGATATTATTTTATGACAAAAATGATAAAATATTTGGTTACATAGAAATGTGTTTTGATTGTAATGGTAGAAGATCTTCAGAAAATTTCAAAGTTTTTTCAGAATGTGCTTTAGGGCTTGAAGAAACATTTAAAGAATTTGGTGTAACTTACTTTGGTGAATAAGAGATCAATTAGTGCAAATTTGTGTTTAAAAAAAGTAAATATGAAATTTATAAAACAAGAAAAAGTTCGTTTTCAACATATTGATTATGCCGGAATAGTTTTCTATCCGAGATTTTTAGAAATGCTCAACGGTTTAGTTGAAGATTGGTTTGAAGAAGCCTTAGACAGACCTTTTTCAAAAATGCACGAAACAAATGGTATTCCAACAGTTGATTTGAAAATTCAATTCAAAAATGCCGCACGTTTGGGCGAAATATTAACCAAAAAATTGTGGGTAAAAGAATTAAAAAACTCTTCAATAATTTGTGGATTTGAGTTTGAAAACGAAAGCAATAATATAGTTTTAGAAGGCGAAGTTACCTTAGTAAATGTAGCTTTCAACCCAGAAAGAAACGGCATCAAAGCAGAACCTTTTTCAGAAGAAATGAAAGTGAAAATTCAAAAATATTTAAATTCATAAAAACTTAGCGAAACTCTGTGATAACTTAGTGAAACTTTGTGTAACATCATAACTATGGAATTCAAAAAATTCAAAGCCGCAACAGTACAAACATCACCAGTTTTTCTGAATGTAGAAAAAACAGTGGATAAAGCCATTTCTTTTATTAAAGAAGCCGCCTCAAACCAAGCAAAACTTATTGCTTTTCCCGAAGTATTTATTTCAGGATATCCGTATTGGAATTGGATTATGACGCCTGTTCAAGGTAGTAAATGGTACGAAGAATTATATAAAAATTCGGTTGATATTTCTGGACCGGAAATCAAGAAATTATGCTTGGCGGCTAAAGAAAATGATATGCATATCGTGATGGGAATCAACGAACGAGGCAAAAGCTATGGCGAAATTTACAATACCAATTTAATCATTGATAATAAAGGCGTTATCATTGGAAAACATAGAAAGTTAGTCCCAACTTGGGCAGAAAAATTGACGTGGACTTCTGGTGATGGTTCTTCGTTAAAAGTATATGATACCGAAATAGGACCTATCGGAACATTAGCTTGTGGCGAAAACACGAATACATTAGCCCGTTTTACACTGCTTTCTCAAGGCGAATTGATTCACATTGCAAATTACATTTCGCTTCCGGTAGCACCACCAGATTATGATATGGCTGAAGCGATAAAAATTCGTGCTGCCGCGCATTCTTTTGAAGGTAAATTATTTACAATTGTTTCGTGTTCAACAGTTTCTCAAGAAATAAAAGATGCCTTACGTGCCGATGTGCCAAATGTAGATGAATTATTAGATAGAAAAAGTTCGGCATTTTCTGGATTTATTGGACCTAACGGAGCAGTAATCGGTACGCCATTAATTGATGAAGAAGGAATTGTATATGCTGAAATTGATTTGGAAAAATGCATCCAACCGAAACAAATGCACGATATTTTAGGGCATTACAACCGATTTGATATTTTCGATTTGAGAGTAAATACCGCTCCCACACGAAATATTACATTTATTGATAATCACGAGGAGTTTAATAAGAGATAATAATAGCCACGGATTATAAGATTTTCACGGATAAAGCAATATGTAAAATCCTTTTAATCCTTTAATCAGTGGCAGAAAAATAAGAAAATGGAAGATAATAACTTTTCAGATGACCAAATCGGTCGTGCAAGAGTACAAGATTCACCCGAATTAGTTGCCTATTACAAAGAACTTGAAGCTTTAGGCGCAGG
>NZ_JBILJG010000038.1:0-15474 GCF_044377315.1 Flavobacterium sp. | reverse complement strand
ACAGAAAGCTGATAGTGAAATAATTGTATTTTGCTTATTTCTTTGATTAGTTAATAATTTTTTCACATTCAATTATCTTTTCATTACAAAATACTTAGTATCTTTGTACCCTAAACGTTTAAAAAAATTAAGAAATGAAAAAACTTTACATTTTATTATTGGCTGTTAGTGGATTAGGTTATGCGCAAACACCAATCATCACTGGAATTATGGACGGAGATTGTAATGGTGGTAATCCAAAAGCAATAGAAATTTATGCAAATGGAACTGTGAATTTTGCGGAATACTCCGTAGAAAATCAAACAAATGCAAATTCTACTTGGGGAACTACTTTAAGCTTAGCTCCACTAGGTACAGTTACAAATGGATTTGTATATGTAATATTGGGTGGTACTCCAAGTGCAACAGCTGCTGACCCAACTCCAATCGAAAACGTAGCTCGTTTTGCTTTAGAATTCCCTTCTATTCCAACTGCATCTGTACTTAATCCTCCATCTGCAACTGGTCTTCCTCAGCCAATAAATGTAAATGGAGATGATAGAGTAAGAATCATAAATTCAACTACATTAACGGTTATTGACCAATATGGTGTAGAAGCTGAAGATGGAACAGGAAAACCATGGGAATATTTAGATTCTTGGGCAAAAAGAAATAATGGTACTTTAGCTAATGGTTCATCATTCAATGCTGCTAATTGGACTTTTGGTGGTGTTGCAGCTTTAGACGGTTTAGGAGCTTGTCAGGCTGGAGCAACTTTTTCTACTTTAGTGCCTTTTGGTACTTATTCTCCAAACCTTTCAGTAAAACAAAACGCGATCGCTGGTTTAGATATCTATCCAAACCCTGTTACTAATGGTGTTTTAAACATTAATACTACAGCTAACGATGCTAAAAATGTTGTAATTGTTGATATATTAGGAAAACAAGTAGTAAATACTACTATTTCTGGAAGCACTGTAAACGTTGCTAACCTTAAAAATGGTGTTTACATCGTAAAAATTACTGAAAACGGTAAAACAGCTACAAGAAAATTAGTTATTAGATAATTAAATTTCTTTTACATAACTAAAGCCCTTTCCATTTGGTAAAGGGCTTTTTTATTTTAGTATTTTTGCAAAAAATAACTTATCTTTGATTTACTTTTAATCCAATTTTTATATAGTATTAAAATAATTCAAGTTGAAATAAATAACGAAAGTGCCTTTGCTCTTCTAAAAGAATTAGAAGAACTTAAAGTATTGAGAAATTTTCAAAGAAATATTTTAGAAAAAAAAGCTAAAATATCTGAAAAATACAGAAATGTTTTTTCTAAAGAAGATGCAAAAGATTTTGATATTCATTCACAAACAATGAGAAGCAACTTGTATAAATCTAAATAATTATGACTACAATCACTTTAAAAATTAACGAACGCTCTAAAGCTGGCAAAGCTTTTATGACGATGACTAACTTTTTTATTGAATCAAAGTCAGTAAAAATAATTGAAAATTCTTCAACTAAAAATACTGTTTATCAAGAATTTGAAGAAGCACTAAAAGAAGTTAAACAAATAGAAGAAGGGAAAATAAAACCAAAATCGCTAAAAGATTTTTTGGATGAGCAATAATGTAATACCTCTTTCAAGTTTTATAAAAAACTATAAACGCTTTAGTAAGAAGTTTCCAAATTTAAAAAACGAACTTGAAATTCTTGAAGAAGAATTAATGAAAAACCCAGAAATGGGCGAAAGTTTGGGACACAATCTTTACAAAATAAGATTAGCTAGTAAAGATAAAAATTCAGGTAAAAGTGGCGGTTTTAGAATCATAAGTTATTTAATACTGAAAACCGAAAACGAAACCAATGTCTATTTATTAAAAATTTACGACAAGTCCGAAGAACAAACCATAAAAACCTCAATTTTGATAAAACTTGTAAAATCAATTTTTGGTTAACTCTTTTTCTAATTCAATTATAACAACAACTAATTGATTTCTCCACAAGACATTTTCACAATAGCCAACCAAAAGCAATTTGAAAAAATAGCTTTGAAAGTTTTTCGTTTTCAATACGAGAATAACTTGGTGTATCGCGATTTTTGTAATTTTCTTAAAGTTGAAAAAAGCAGTGTTAAGTCGTTGCAACAAATTCCTTTTTTACCAATACAGTTTTTTAAAAGTCACGAGGTTATTTCCTCAACCAATCCCGTTCAAGAAACATTTACTAGTTCTGGTACAACTGGAATGATAACCAGCAAACACTTAGTTACCGATGTTACACTATACGAACAAAGTTACCGAAACGCTTTTTCTCAATTTTATGGAAACATCGAGGATTATGCGGTTTTGGCTTTGCTTCCATCCTATTTAGAAAGAAAAGGTTCGTCGCTTATTTATATGGTGAATGATTTAATTCAACTTTCTAACAATACTAATAGCGGTTTTTATTTGCATAATTACGACGAGTTAACTTCTAAATTAATCGAACTAGATTCTGAAGGTCAAAATGTGTTGCTAATTGGTGTGACTTATGCTTTGTTAGATTTAATAGAACAGCAAAATTTTCAATTGCAAAACACTATTGTTATTGAAACTGGCGGGATGAAAGGCAAACGAAAAGAAATAATCCGAGAAGAATTACACGAAATTTTGTGCAAAGGTTTTGGCGTTTCAAACATTCATTCCGAATATGGAATGACCGAATTATTATCGCAAGCTTACTCACTTGGAAACGGAATTTTTGAATGCCCTAATTGGATGCAAATTTTAATTCGTGATACCGAAGACGCTCTATCCTATGTTTCAACAGGAAAAACCGGAGGTATTAATGTGATTGATTTGGCTAATATCAATTCGTGTTCGTTTATTGCTACGCAAGATTTGGGCAAAAAATATCCCAACAATCATGCCTCACGGCAGACAGGTTCGTTTGAAGTATTGGGACGCTTTGATAATTCTGATATTCGTGGTTGTAACTTGATGGTTATATGATTTTTTATTTAAACTTATTTTGATATGAAATATCTTTTACTCTTTTTCATTAGCTTTTCTGGTTATTCTCAAATTGAAATAAAAATTAACACCATAAATTCATTTGAAATTAGTCCTAAAAAAAGAAAGTTTGTAATTGACTATCAAATTTCAAATAAGGAAAATAAGGAAATTAAATTTTTTTTGCTTCCACATTCTTTAATAGCAAACTCAGCTAGTTCTCTAACATTATTTCCCGTTTATAAAATTTATTTAAATGGTGTATTTGAGGATGTTGATGGTCCGTTTTATGAAACCTTTTTTGGAGAACAAAACGATATTGACCAAATTATTAATGAAGAAGATAAGAAAAAGCAAATAGAAATTTTGACTTCAAAACTAGAAGAAGAATATAAAAATATAATAGCTAATTACAAAAGTGACAGGGTAAACCGAGATGATAATTGGATATATACTAATCAAAAGTTGTTACAATCAATTGTTTATTTGAAACCAAATGAAACTAAAAATTTCCAAATTATAACATTTTGGGATAAGCAGAGATATTTTAAAATAGATGAAAACGAATATTATTTAGACGAAAATGAAAAATATGAATTTGAATTGTCTTTATATTTAGACAAATTGAATAGAAAAGAAAAACTAACTGAAGAAGAATTTACCAAAATAAAAAATGACGAAAACTTCATTGAAGGAAGATTTTCGTCAAATAAAATGAAAATTAATTTTGGAGAATAATGTTAATTATGATATAAGTAGTGATTATTGAAAAAAAAATAGCTAAAATTAATTTCAAACTCAATTAATCAATTCTTTCAATAAAAAAATAACTAAAAGTAATGCAAGTTACATTTCATTACTAAAATGTTTCTTTATCTTTGTACTTCAAAATGAATAAAAATTGTTCAGAAGCTCAACACATAAACTTTTAAACTAAAATAGTATGGCATTAGTAATAACAGACGCTACTTTTGACGAAGTAGTTTTAAAATCGGACAAACCAGTAGTAGTAGATTTTTGGGCAGCTTGGTGTGGACCATGTAGAATGGTTGGGCCAGTTATCGATGAGGTTTCTTCAGAATACGAAGGAAAAGCAGTAGTAGGAAAAGTAGATGTAGATGCCAATCAAGAATTTGCAGCAAAATATGGTGTTCGTAACATTCCAACCGTATTAATTTTCCAAAACGGAGAAGTAGTAGGTCGTCAAGTAGGCGTTGCTCCTAAAAAAACATATACAGATGCAATCGACGCATTATTGTAATTAATTGTTTTATTTTCTAGGTTACAAGAAAAATAAGGTCTAACGAGAGTTAGGCTTTTTTTTATGAGCGAAAGATTTGGGCATTTTCAGTAATCCCTATTCCTGCCATCCGAAGTAGTCCCAACTTGTTAAAAAAACAAGTCGGGAGCTACTTTCTCCTGTCAGGGCTAATTAGCAATCCATTTTTGTAAAATACAGTTTTCAAAAACAACTTTTTCGCAAACTTTTAACCCCCTAAACTTTTAAACTCTTAAACTTTTATTTACATTTGAGACATGAAGATAGAAGAACAAAAAGAACTCATATCAGGATTCAAGCATCTCGAACTTTTAGCCAATCAAGTGGTCGAAGGATTTATTTCGGGTATGCACAAGTCGCCATTTCACGGTTTTTCTGCCGAGTTTGCTGAGCACAAAATTTACAATGCAGGCGAAAGTACCAAACATATCGACTGGAAACTTTTTGCCAAAACAGACAGATTATACACCAAGCGATACGAAGAAGAAACCAATCTTCGTTGTCATTTAATTATCGACAATTCATCTTCAATGCATTACCCAAAGTTAGCATCTGACCAGTTTTTTTACGAAAGCAAAATCGGTTTTTCTGTTCTGGCTTCTGCGGTACTTATGAATCTGCTCAAAAAACAACGTGATGCAGTAGGATTAAGCGTTTTTTCAGATCAATACGAATATTACGCACCCGAAAAAGGTTCAGACAGACATCATCGAATGATTTTGAGTAAACTCGAAGATCTTTTGGAAAATCCAAAACAAGCTAAAGCGACAGATACGATAAAATATTTGCACCAAATAGCAGAAAAAATGCACCGTCGTTCATTGATAATCTTGTTTACAGATATGTTTCAGCACGAGAGCGAAGAAGCACTTTTTAATGCATTACAGCATCTAAAACACAATAAACATAAAGTAGTCCTGTTTCACGTAGTTGATAGCAAAACAGAGCTGAATTTCGATTTTGATAACGCTCCAAGAAAGTTCATCGACCTCGAAACAGGAGAAGAAGTAAACATTTACGCCGATAATGTTAAAGAAATATATGAAAAAAACGTTGATGCTTCCTTCAAAAAACTAGCTTTAACTTGTGCTCAAAACAAAATTAAGTACGTTCCGGTTAGTGTTGGCGATAATTTCGAGAAAATACTCACCACATATTTAGTTGAAAAGCAGTCTTTTGGGTGATTTTTTAAAAAATAACTATATTTTTTTGAATTAAATAGTTGCAGATATTAAAATCTGTAGTATATTTGCAACCGCAATAAAGCAGAGGTTTGGTAGTTCAGTTGGTTAGAATACATGCCTGTCACGCATGGGGTCGCGGGTTCGAGTCCCGTCCAGACCGCTAAAATTGGGAAAGCACTTTGGAAACAAAGTGCTTTTTTGCCCAAAAAAAGCATTTAAGAAAGTTGTGTTGTTTTCGTTCGCCTCGGCGAACACGGTTTAGTAGTTAGACCAATGAAAAGCTTTTCACCGCAAGGTGATGAGCTTTTTTGCTTTTGGGAAATTTTATACGGTTTAGTAGTCTCGTTGTTAACAACGAGATGAAAAGCTTTTATAGGCTTTACTTAACAAAATTCCTAAAAGCAATCACTACATACAAAGCCACAAATCCTAAACAAACAACCAACTTCATAAAGCTTGAAGCCAGAAAGCCTAAAAAAGATCCAGTTGCAGCTTTCAAGGCACGGTTTTTATCTTGCGAATTATAAATTAGTTCACCCACAAAAGCGCCCACAAAAGCACCAGCCACAAATCCAAAAGGAATTGGAACAAAAAATCCAACCAACATACCAATATTCGTTCCCCAAATGCCGTAGGAACTACCACCAAATTTTCGAGTGCCTTTTGCTGGAATCGTATAATCAAGAATAGAAATAATTACAACAATCAACAGCGAAATGCCTAAAATCCAATAATTCATGCCTACTTTTTCGGTAAAATAGAGTAGAAGCAACCCAATCCAACTTACTATTGGTCCAGGCAAAACAGGCAGAAAACTTCCAAAAATTCCAACTAAAACACAAACAAAACCAAGAATTAATAAAATTGTATCCATAAAATTTGTATTTTTGATATATAATTATAGAGTAAAAAAACAAAACTTATGGCAATTTATAACATATTCGGTAAAAAAATAATTTTTGCTGCGCTACTATTTGTTTTTACTACAAATATGCAAGCACAAGAAACCACTAGCTCTTCTGATGCGGTTCTTAAAGAAAAAATATACAATCAATACAAAGCAGCGATTTTAAACTATTCGATGAAAAATTTTGATTCGATGTTTCTTGATTTTTTAGCCAAGCAAAATGATAAAAACTATACATTCACTCGAGAAGAGTTTTATACTTTTACAGTTAAAATAGCAACGTTTTCTGATCGTTTAGCAAAACTTTATCCAGCCAGAAAAGCTGAAGCCGAGGCTAACAAAAAAGAGTGGCTTTCTAAAACCTACGAAGACTATCTTAAATTTAAAGAAGAAAAAAAATAACCCAATTTAGTATTAAATTGAAAAAATATTCAACCGTTTTTATCCTATTTTTATGTGTTTCTTGTCAATTTATTGATAAGCAAATCCCGTCTGAAGAAGAGTTGCTAAAAAAGGAAATACAAACCATCGACTGGAAAAAGGTGGATGAATTTCCGACCATCATAACATGTGATTCCGTTTTCGATAAAACCCTAAATCAGGAATGTTTTATCAACACACTTTCGGCGTTAATTCAGCAAAAATTGGATACCGACAAACCAAAAATTCAGTATACAAAGCTAGATACCATTACCGTTCTAGTGAGTGTTTTGCCTAACGCAACCTTGCAATTTGAAACCAAACAAAAAGATGATAATGAAAAAATTGACAGTATTCTGAAAGCAAAATTAGTCGATTTTCCAATCATAAAACCAGCCATAAAACGCGGAATTCCAGTCAAAACACAATTCACTTTACCAGTAATTTTAAAAGTAGAATAATTTAGGAGTTATTTACTTCGTCAGTTCGCTCTTTTGGAGCTCGTGTCCAGTTATACGTTCCAACCTACCGGCAGATAGGTGTTTTCTTTTTTAAAGAAAAAAAGAAAAGGATTTCCACTGCTATCTGGGCTAAACATTCTGAAAGGTTTGTTTATTTTTTATAACTTCTCTCTTTCCAAGTAAAGGTTCCAACAAGAGAATAAAGTCCAACAAGACTACTAAAAAAAGGATAAATAAAACCACTAACAATCGGAAATAAAAGCCTTCCTTTTCGCAAGAAACTATTGGTTTTGAATAGTAAAACATAGTCAACAACCAACTTCCAACCGAAAGCTATGGCAATTAACTCCCAACTTGCAACATTCATTATACAACTTCCAAAACCAACAAACAAAGTTATGTTCATCAACAAAACCACAACGGCCAATCCTTTGGCAAAATCACTGTTATAACTTGCTGTTTTACTTGCCCAACGAACACGTTGCATAAAAAGCTTGATAATGTTATTTTCTGGTTTTGTCAATACAATGCTTTCTGTATTTTTTAAATAATGAATTTTTTCGGGATTGTGTTTGACTGCTTTTTGAAGTAAAAAGACATCGTCTCCACTGGCTATTTTTGCATTTCCATTAAAACCACCAAGCGAATTAAACAAGTTTTTAGTATAAGCAAAATTAGCTCCATTGCACATAAATGCTTCTTTCAAACCAAAACTTCCAATGGTCGTTCCTTGCAAACTCATCAAATCCAGCTGCTGAAAATAATGAAACGGATTCCACTTAGCTTTTACATTTACAGCACCAACCAACATTTCAACTTCATGCGATTGAATGTAATTATCAAATGCTAAAAGCCAGTTTCTTGGAACTTCACAGTCCGCATCAGTAGTGATAATCCACTCATTTTTCACAACAGGAACCGCTCTCGAAATAGCATCTTTTTTTGGAGAATTGGACAAGCGAAGATTTTCTAAAAGCGTTGTTTGAATCAAACCATTTTCCATTCGCCAGTTGTTAAAAATTTTCTCCGAATTATCATTCGAAAAATCATCAATCACAATAATTTCAAACAAATCTAAAGGATAATTCAATTGTGAAATGGAATCTAAAAGTGTTCTAAAATTCTTTTCTTCATTTCTAAAAGGAACAATTATTGAAAAAGTTGTTTTGGGTTGCAAATCGATTTTTTCAAACGATTTTACTTTGGCAAATCCATATATCAAAAGACCAATGAAAATCACATAGTTTAGTACTATCAAACAAAAAATAATCGTAATTAATTCCATTTGGGTTTAAATTTTAAAACAAAATAACTTCCAATCACTACTGGTAAAACAACGTTCAAAAACCACATTAGCGTACTTATAAAAACCACAACCCATTCGTTAACGCCCAATTTTCCGAAGAAAAAAACAGCCACACTACCTTTTACAGCAAAATCTAAAAACTGAAAACTTGGCAATGATGAAGCTAGAAAATAAACCACTGCAATTGTCGCAATCATAGTTACATAGGGTAAATTTACATCAAAAGCTAGAAATAAAAAATAGTATTGATGCGAAAAAATCAAATAACGACAAATTGCTAAATGAATATTCTTTTTATGAATTGTCCTAGGAATTTCATTGATTTTTTCTACTAATTTTTCAATAGAATAACCTTTTATTTTAATTTTTTTTGAGAAATAAGAAAATAGAAAAAGGAAAATAGACAATCCGAGAATTCCTAAACTCCATTTCCAATAACCAATTATCAGTAATCCAATTGTACCGAAAACAATCGTCAAAATCATTTGAATTCCGTTGCAAATAAGGTTTAAAAAAACAATTTGTTTGGTTTTAGTTTTGTCAAAATACAATGCTTTTCCGGCATATTCGCCTAAACCATTTGGTGTAAAAATTCCAGATGTTAATGCGCCCAAAACTTGTTTGGTACTTTCTCCAACTGAAATTGGTTTGATAAATGAAACTAAGTTTTGCCATTTCAAAATCTCCAAATAACGATTGACAACGCTAAAAGAGAGTAAAAATAGGATTCCCAAAACCGAAGCTTTTTTTTGGACTAATTGTTCAAATTTATCCCAATCTAATTTGTCATTTGTAGCAAGTTGGTTATAAATAAAATAAAATGCCCCAACAACAATCAAAAGTTTGACTGAAAAAACCAAGAATTGTTTAGCTTTGTGAGAAATTGTAATCATTGGTGCAAAGAAACAAACTTTTAAACTTTTAAACTCCTAAACTCTAAACTAAAAATTGGCAAACGAACGAATCATATTAGGAATCGACCCAGGAACAACCATAATGGGTTTCGGATTAATAAAAGTAATCAATAAGAAAATGGAATTTCTTCAATTGAACGAACTTATTTTGAGCAAATACGACGATCATTACACCAAGCTAAAAGTCATTTTTGAACGCACTATTGAACTTATAGAAACCCATCATCCAGACGAAATTGCGATTGAAGCACCTTTTTTTGGTAAAAATGTACAATCGATGCTAAAATTAGGTAGAGCTCAAGGAGTAGCGATGGCGGCTGGATTATCGCGCCAAATTCCAATCACCGAATACGAACCCAAGAAAATAAAAATGGCTATAACCGGAAACGGAAACGCCAGTAAAGAGCAAGTTGCCAAAATGCTCCAACAACTTTTAGGATTGAAAGAATTGCCTAAGAATCTAGATTCAACCGATGGATTAGCAGCGGCCGTTTGTCATTTTTTTAATTCAGGAAAAGTGGTTGGAAGTAAAAGTTATTCAGGTTGGGATGCTTTTGTGAAACAAAATGAAGAACGAGTTAAAAAATAGTTTTCAGTCAAAGTTTTCAGTCAAAGTGCTGAAAACTGCGACTGCGAATGAATACTAAAAAAATGTCAGGAATCTACATCCATATACCATTTTGCAAGCAGGCATGTCACTATTGCGATTTTCATTTTTCTACTTCTATGAAGAAAAAAGAGGAGATGGTTTTGGCATTGGTCAAAGAAATTGAACTGCGAAAAAGTGAGTTTCAAGACGAAGTTATTGAAACCATTTATTTTGGAGGAGGAACGCCGAGTAGATTTACGATTGAAGATTTACGATTGTTGATTGATGAAGTTTATAAAAATTATGAAGTAACTGAATATCCAGAAATTACGATAGAAGCTAATCCAGACGATTTGTCGGAAGATTATTTAATTGAACTTAAAAAAATCGGAATCAATCGACTTTCCTTAGGAATTCAATCGTTTTTTGAAGATGATTTGGAGTTGATGAACCGTGCTCATAATTCGGCGGAAGCCCAAAAATGTTTGGAAATTGCAACTCGTTATTTCGACAATATCACCATCGATTTAATTTACGGAATGCCCAATATGACCAACGAAAAATGGCTTCAAAATATCGAAACGGCCTTATCTTTCAATATTCCACATATTTCGAGTTATGCTTTGACAGTTGAACCTAAAACCGCTTTGCATTCGTTTATACAAAAAGGAATTATCCCGAATCTTGACGAAAATTTGGCTTTGGAACATTTTTATCTTTTGGTGCAAAAGCTCGAAGAAAACGGTTTTATTCATTATGAATTATCCAATTTTGGAAAACCTGATTATTTTTCCAAAAACAATTCGGCTTATTGGTTGGGTAAAAAATACATCGGAATTGGTCCATCAGCACATAGTTATAACGGAATTTCAAGAAGTTGGAATATTTACAATAATGCTATGTATCTAAATGCAATTGCCGAAAATAAGTTACCTTCAGAAACCGAAATTCTTTCCAAAACTGATCAATACAACGAGTATATTATGACGGGCTTGCGAACTATTTGGGGCGTTTCGTTAGAAAGAATTGAAGCTGAATTTGGAAAAACCTATTTGGATTATCTAAACAAACAAGCTTCTAAATTTATTAACGACAACTTACTCTTTGTTGAAAATAACACACTCAAAACCACAAAAAAAGGAAAGTTTCTGACCGATGGAATCGCATCAGAATTATTTTTCCTAAATTTGTAGCCGTTTCCAATTACTACCAATAAAGAAGTTGCATTACTTCACACTACATAATGACAGTAAAAGCCAAAAAACATCTCGGACAACATTTTCTAAAAGACGAATCGGTCGCCAAAAATATAGCGGACACGTTAAACCTTGCTGGCTATGAAAATGTGCTTGAAATTGGTCCAGGAATGGGTGTTTTGACTAAATATTTGCTCGAAAAACCAATTACCACTTATGTAGTAGAAATCGACACAGAATCGGTTGATTATTTGAACGAAAATTATCCAAAATTGAAGGATAAAATTATCGCAAAAGATTTTTTAAAATACAATATAAACGAAATTTTTGAAGGAAAACAATTTGCTATCATTGGTAATTTCCCCTATAATATTTCAACACAAATAGTTTTTCGAACATTGGAATACCGCAGTCAAATTCCAGAGTTTTCTGGTATGTTTCAAAAAGAAGTTGCCGAACGAATTTGTTCTAAAAAAGGGAGCAAAGTTTACGGAATTTTATCTGTTTTAGCACAAGCTTTTTACGATGCCGAGTATTTATTTACCGTTGATGAAAATGTTTTCAATCCGCCACCTAAAGTAAAATCGGGTGTTTTGCGATTGCGCAGAAAAGAGAATTACGAATTGCCTTGCTCAGAAAAATTACTTTTTACAGTTGTAAAAACAGCTTTTCAACAACGCAGAAAAACAATGCGAAATAGTTTAAAAACACTAAATTTGTCGGATAATTTGCGAGAAGATACTATCTTTGATCTGCGTCCGGAACAATTATCGGTGGAACAATTTATAGAGCTTACCCAAAAAATAGAAGCCAATGCAATTTAAAGTCAGCAAAGAACTTTTAGTTCAAATCGAGGAGCTTATCCATTCAAAAAACGACAGTCAACTGGAAGTTTTATTGAACGATATGCACCATGCTGATATTGCCGAGATTTTTGAAGAACTTGATACAGAACAAGCTATTTATATTTTCAAAATATTAGATAGTGAAGTTACAGCCGAAATTCTTCCGGAACTAGAAGACGATTTACGTGAAAAAATCCTTAGCGGATTGTCTGCCAAAGAAATTGCTGAAGAGCTTGATGAGCTTGATACCGATGACGCTGCCGATATTATCGCCGAGTTATCTCAAAGTAAAAAAGAGCAAGTTATCTCGGAGCTCGAAGACGTTGAACACGCCAAAGATATTGTCGATTTGTTGCGTTACGACGAAGATGAAGCAGGAGGGTTAATGGGAAAAGAGCTTGTAAAAGTCAATGAGAATTGGAATGTTTTGACTTGCGTGAAAGAAATGCGTATTCAAGCCGAAAATGTAACACGAGTACATTCAATATACGTTGTTGACGATGAAAATAGATTAAAAGGGCGTTTGTCGCTCAAAGATTTGTTGACTACTTCTACCAAAACAATGATTAGTGATGTCTATATCAAAAAGGTAGATTATGTAAAAGTGCATACGCCAAATGTTGAAGTGGCTCGAATCATGCAAAAATATGACCTTGAGGCAATTCCAGTAGTAGATGAAATGGGACGATTAGTAGGTCGTGTAACCATTGATGACGTGGTAGATGTAATCAAGGAAGAAGCCGACAAAGATTACCAATTAGCAGCGGGTATATCGCAAGACGTAGAAGCCGATGATAGCATTCTCGAACTTACCAAAGCGCGATTGCCTTGGCTGGTTTTAGCGCTTTTAGGCGGTTTTGTAAGCGTAAAAATGCTCGGACTTTTTGAAGGTGCCATGAAAGAACACGGAGAATTGTTTTTCTTCACGCCGCTTATTGCCGCAATGGCTGGTAATGTTGGTGTTCAATCATCTGCAATTATTGTGCAAGGTTTGGCAAATCAGAGTATTAGCGGTTCTATTTTCAATCGTTTACTAAAAGAAATTTCTTTAAGTTTACTTAATGGTACTATACTTGCTTCAATACTTTTTGTAGGAAGTCATTTTTTACTAGGCGTTGAACCTAAAATTGGTTTTATTGTAACAATCGCACTAATTTCGGTAATTATAATTGCATCCTTAATTGGAACTTTTATTCCATTGATATTAAACAAGTTTGGCATTGATCCAGCATTAGCAACCGGACCATTTATCACAACAAGCAACGATATTTGTGGAATTTTAATCTATTTCTCAATAGCAAAATTGATTTTAGGATTTTGATATAGGAACGAAAGACTTGGGCATTTTAGCAATCGTCTTTCCCGCTATCCATTCCAATCTTTTTATTTTTAAAGAAAAATAAAAAGGATTTCCATTGCAAAAGCGAAGCATTCACTGAACTCCTATAAAAAATATTAAATTTGTGAAGTAATCAGGGTTAGTTGGGTTATGTCTTTAATAAAAAGCAGCTTATGATATTAATAACTGGAATTACAGGATTAGTTGGGTCACATTTAGCACTTCATCTTTTAGAAAAAGGCGAAACCATTCGCGCTACTTATCGTTCTGAAAAAAGCATTCAATCTACCAAAGCTTTATTTGCTCAGTATTACAAATCCAATCTTTTCGAGAAAATTCAATGGGTTGAAGCCGACATTTTGGATATTTCGCAGCTTGAAATTGCTTTTCAAAATATTCAAACCGTTTACCATTGTGCCGCATTGGTTTCTTTTGACCCAAACGATGAAGAAAAGTTACGCAAAATCAACATTGAAGGAACTGCCAATATTGTCAATTTTTGTATCGACAAAAAGGTAAAAGAACTTTGTTACGTTAGTTCAATAGCAGCTTTAGGCGACAAAAAAGAACACGAAGCCTTTATCGACGAAAACTCAGAATGGAATCCAGAATTATTTCACAGCGATTATGCCATTTCAAAATATGGCGCTGAAATGGAAATATGGCGCGGACAACAAGAAGGGTTGCAAGTAGTAATCGTAAATCCAGGAGTTATCATCGGACCAGCATCTATAAAAGAAAATTGGAAAAACAGTAGTCAAAAACTTTTTTGGACAGTAAACAACGGATTACCATTTTATACTAAAGGCAAAACTGGCTATGTTGCCGTAACCGATTTGGTTGCCATTATGTATCAACTTATGCAACAAAAATGCTTTGGCGAAAGATTTTGTTTGGTTTCAGAAAATAAAACCTACCAAGATATCGTCACTACTATAGCAGAAACTTTGCAAGTAAAAAAAGCAACAATTAACGCCAAACCTTGGATGATTAAAGTAATGATTCCAATAGACTGGCTACATTGTTTGATTACAGGAAAGAAAAGAGATTTTTCATTTCAAGTTTCCGATTATTTGCACTGTCAAGATGAATTTTCAAGTAAAAAAATAAAAGAATTGCTAAAGTACGATTTCCAAAAAATTGACGAAACAATTCGCATAACTGCCAAGTATTTTAAATAAATAACCAATTTTGAAAAAAGTATCACCTTTATTTTCTTATTTGTTTCATCCAGTTTTTACACCTTTATATGGTGCAATTTTGTATTTTATTTTGCAAGATACAAGTTTAGAAATCAGACAAATTTGGTTAGTATTAATTCAAATTATCATCATCACTATTTTTATACCAATTGCTTTTTATTATTTGCTAAAATCAATGGGAAAAATCAATTCGGTAATGGCATCACAAATTAATGAGCGTAAACTTCCATTGGTAATTCAGGCTGTTTTGCTGTTTATTTTAGCCAAAGACAGTATTAAAGTAGATGTTTTAGAAGAGTTGCATTATTTTTTTGTTGGCGGATTAATTAGCACCGTTATTTCATTTGTATTACTATTTGTAAAAATGAAATCGAGTTTGCATTTGGTAGGAATAAGTTCATTAACTGCTTTTGTGATAGGTTTAAGCATTAGCAATCAATCCAATTATTTAGTTTTGATTTCTCTAATGATTTTACTCAACGGAATTATTTCCACTTCGCGTTTAGAAATGAAAGCACACACTTTAAAAGAAGTCATTGTTGGATTTTGTGTCGGATTTTTTTCGCAGCTAATTGTTTGGAAATTTTGGTTATAAAATGTAAAACATCAAACCTAAATTTAAATTATTCAACCCAATTTCTTGCGAATCTACTTTAGCATTTGATTTAAAAATTGGAGTTAAGCCATACGAACCATAAAAATTCCATGTGTTGTATCCAATAGCTAAATAAACAGAAGTTCTAAAATTAGTAATATCAGGGCTGTTTCTAATTTTAAAAGTTTCTCCACCTACAATAAGTCTTGATTTGCTAAAAGCAACATAACTCATTTTCACACCACTATAAATTCTAAAAAACCGGTGA